>CAYWVS010000004.1:0-71287 GCA_964461765.1 uncultured Anaerovorax sp. | reverse complement strand
CACTGTAACCTGAGGTTATAAAATCCGTTCCAGGCATCATCTGCATGAGAAGCTTGGCTGTTCTCCTCATATCGGAGTGAGTGAAGGTTTGATCATTGCCGGAGGCCAACTCCATATTCAGTAGGGATACCACTAAATTTTCTGCCGCTATGGCTCTAAACCCTTCCGGTACGGCGGTAGTAATACCGATACAACTGATGGATCCATTTTGAACCCCCTGAGACCCACAAGCTCGGGCGAGATACACACATAATATTTCTAAGTACAGCATGGATTTTTTATGACTATGCCCCATGAGAACCTCAGATCCCGTTCCTGAAGTAGTTCTCATTTTGATTCCCCGGGAAGCGTAGGCAGAGGCTAAAAAGGCCTTTGACCAAGGGGTATCATCCCCATCATCCATGGATTCTTCCGTGCCATAGAGGGAAACAGTCTCCGCATAGCTGGTGAGCCCTCGCAGCCCCATCTTCAGCTCCAAGGATTCCTCCATGGCGCATTGAGTCAGAACTCCTGCTCTCCCTGCTTGGCTACCGATTAAAACGGCAATAGCATTAATTGGAGCAAATCTGGAAACGGCACAGGTGGTTTCAATCTCTGAAAACCCTCTCAAAGCAGCCTCTGCCGCATCTGCCGCCAGAAGTGCAGGATTATCCGTCAGGTTAGTAACGTGGGCTTGGTTGGCAGGGGTTTTTCTGGCACGCATTTTCATCTGTCCCATCATGATTTCTACAGAGTTGAGCTTGTTGACCACCTGCAACATCTTAGCCGGGGTGATTGCCGTAGTAATCTTTATCACCTCTTCACGAGGTACGTGAATATCCACGATCATGCGAGCAATTTCCCCATCTGTAAGAGCCATAGCAAAAGGTGATCGCTCTATATCAATTCCATAATTGGCAATAAAATACTCTATGGAGTCAAAATCCTCAGCAGCTTTACCGTCCATTCTCACTATCTTATTATTTTCAATGATAATTTCAGGCACAGGATCATATTTGGAGTGCATGGCAGTCAGTCCATATTCGTCCTCCTGTGCAAAGAAGGTATCCTCATTAATGGGCTTTTTTTCAAGGACCTCATATCTTTTAGAGCGTTTCAATTACTTATCTCCCTTAAGCTTTTTTCTCTTCTCATAGACGGCGATGGCTTCTTTTATAAAATGACTATTAATGTGTGCCCCCTTCTTCTCCAGATCATCTACAATCTGTTCCAGTTCTTCCTTTGTGGAGCGATAGGGGCGTATGGCCTCGTAGATAGCCAACACCTCTTCATCCGAAAAGCGAGTCAACTCTGCAGCTCGTCTGAAGTTGAGAGCCATCTGTGGGTTTCCGGCGGATTCACTGATCTGTGCTTGATATTCCAAGGTTCTTTCACTGATTCTGCAATCTTCTTCAGTAATTTTTCCTGCCAATAAGTTTTCCATAGTAATCTCTTCCATGGCTTTTCCTGTAGGAGTAAAGAGAATCTCAGGCTTCTTTTCTGACAAGGGAAAATCCTCTTCATAATTTAGAGCTGCTGGCTTAGTCTTAGAAGTGTTGTCTTTTTCATAGTTCAACCATGAATAATGTTGAGAAGCGTTATCCTCTTTATTGTTTGATGATGCATGAGATTGAGAAGTATTCTTAATCTTTGTACTCATTTTACACCCTTTCTCCCTGAATATAGATAGCTACATCGACGGCGGGTTTTTTACTGATAACAAGTTCCGTCTCTTTGATGTGCAATAGGGCTGCTTTTATTTGATACTTTGCCAAAACCATTTGATCGTTCATGGTGGGTATGGGATTGGGCACTTGTCCTTTTCCGTAATGTGCTGCGTTTTTCCCTATCTGTCTGTATACTTCCGCACTGTACAACGGAGCTTGGGGAAATAGCTCTAAATTGTCCAAAGGCGCCAAATCCTTTTGATGAATGGTGGTAGTTCCCTTGGATTGAATTCCGATGCTGATTCCCGAGCCACTCAACTTTGCCGCATCACTGGCAAAGGCGGAAAGATCTGAGGTATTATAATATTTTACGTAACGAGCCTTCATCCCTTCTTCTTCCAGTCCCGCCGAAATTTCACGAATTACGGTGGATAAGGGAAGCCCTACAATGGTTTCTTTTTGTTGCAAACCAAAGGCAGGTGATAGAGCCACAACCACTTCCTTTGCATCAGTTCCCGGCAAGGCAGTATCAAGCTCCATAATTTCTATGTCCAAGCTTTCTTCTTCTGTATATTCATAAGATTTATTATTATGAATCATTTAAAATGTTGCTCCCTTCTTAAAAATCCTTTGGCGTTAATGCTGTTTCTTTTTTCTTTAGTTGATCCCATCTTTTAGGGGAGATTCGGTATCCCGTGTCCGGTCCTCCGTAGTCGTTTGCATCGTTTAATGCACTGATAATCTGCATTTTTTCGTTTATAATAGCACTGGTGTGTAAATAATCTCCTGATATTCTCAGCTTCTGCATTTCCAAGATGTTTTCCCCCAGGTCTTCAAAACCTTGTTTATAAAGGATGGCTGCTATATCAACTCCCGTTACATTCCTTTTGTTGAGCTGTTCCACAATCTTGAGGTCTTCCACAATATCTCGCTTGGGCATATCGTTGCTGGAATATGCGTATGTGGCAGCTTCCACCTCTCGATCCGTCACCGTAGGGAACCCCAAGGCCATGCACAAAGCCTGCATAGCTCTGGCTGCCTTGTTGCGAGCCATAATGACAGCTTGCTCTCTGACGGGGGTGATTCCTCCATCCACTCCCATATCCCTCTGCATGATGTACCAATCGTCATAATCTTCACAATCCGTGTTGGAGCCTGCAAACATATCGTCTAAATTAGGAGTTGCACTGTACCCCGATGTTATAAAATCGGTGCCGGGAAGGAGCTGCATAAAAAGTTTGGAAGCCCTTCTCATATCTGAGTGGGTAAAGGTTTGGTCGTTTCCCGAGGCCACCTCCAGCCCCAACATGGAGGCCATTAAATTTTCACAGGCAATGGTTCTGAATCCTGCCGGCACTGCACCGGGTATGCCGATACAGCTTACAGCTCCATTTTGAGTGCCTTGTACGCCGCAAGCTCTGGTGAGATACAGACATCTGGCTTCTAAATATAGCATGGACTTTCTTTCCGTATGGCCCATGAGTACCTCTGAGCCTGTGCCTGAGGTAAAGCGCATTTTGATGCCTCTGGAAGCATAGATGGATGCCAATAAAGCTTTAGACCAGGGAGTATCATCTCCATCGTCCATCACTCGCTCTGTACCGTATACGGATACGGTTTCAGCGTAGGTGGTAAGACCCTCCAACCCAATTTTAATTTCCATGGATTCTTCCAATGCACACTGGGTCAACACCCCCGGCTTGATGGCCAATCCCCCCACCAAAAGCGCTATGGCATTGAGTTTTCCAAATCGGGAAAGGGCAGTGGTGGTTTCCAATTCTGAAAAACCTCGTAAGGCTGCTTCTGCCGCATCTGCTGCCATCAGTATGGGGTTGTTCGATAAATTTGTCACATGAGCCTGATTAGCCGGAGTCTTTCTGGCACGCATCTTCATCTGACCCATCATGATTTCCACTACATTGAGATGGTTCATGGTCTTGGTAAGCTTTGCCGGTGTAATGGATCTGGTGATTTGCATTACTTCCTGCCTACTCACATTGATGTCAACCAACATTTCCGCAATCTTTAAGGTATCCATAGCCATGGATCTTTCGGCGTTTTCTATATCGATTCCGTAAGTGGCAATAAACTGATCTATGGAATCAAATTCTTCTATAGTTTTACCATCCATCTCAACAATTTTTCCATTTTTAATGGTAAGGGATGGTTCCGGATCATAAGGTGAATTCATGGAAATCAAACCTACTTCCGGCCATTCCTCCGAAAATCCATCTTTATTGATAGGTCGTTTATCGCTGATCTCAAATCGCTTTGATCTCATAAATCCTCTACTCCTTATTCAAAAATATCACCATACAGGTGGAGTTGTTTTCTAAGGAAAAGTCAACATAATATTGCTCCACGGTTCTGTTAGTGATGGATTCAATGTTTTTGCTCATAATGGGGAAAAATTTGTGGCACAATTTCTTTCGAGTGTGAAAGACTGCCTGGCGGCTATACTCATCGTCTAAAATAGATTCTTCTATGTAGGTTAAAAATTCGTAGCCTAAAATCACTATCATATCGTCATAGATAGTGACCTTGGCATTTTTTAATCCCTTGGGAAAATGTTTTTTATTCCAAGCCTTATAAAAATCCTCTATTTCTTTTTTTGCCTGGCGGAGCGCCTTTTGTTTGTTACTTTCCATAGGTTCCTTTGAGTAGCGCCTGTTGAAGGATATGCCCCTCCACTTCTAAAAATGGCTTTCTCTTCACAAATCTGGCTGCATTTTTACCAATTAAAAATAATTTTTTTTGGTCTAACGATATGAAAGATATATCATAGGAAAAAAGGGGCTTTGATGTTATACCTTTCACATAAATTTGAATTTCTTTTCCTACTGCAACTGCGATTCCCATGGAATCCGAAACGCATTGCTCCAAGCACATCTCTTGAAGCTCCACAGTTTCCGCGGTAGGATCAACAGAAACTAAACAGGATTCAATTCCTTCTTCTTCCATTCCCAATTGCAAGGTCTTGCAAAAATGGGCTACATCATCTGTGGTAAAAATATTTATTTTGGGGGATTGTCTTTCCATATTAAAGCTCCTTGCTAAATAACAAGCCTGTGGCCACTGCATTTCTGGGGCCTTCCGTACCTCTGATATTGGCCTTTCCAGCCGTGATTCCATGGTAGGATAAAGCATCCGTCACCATGTTCCCAAGCTCAAAATCCAAAGAAGAGCCCCCTACCAAAACCACATGCTCAAACTCGTTGATATTTCCTGTCAATGAGATATTTTCCAAAGCTCTGATAATATTTCTGATTAATACTTTTTCCTTAGCCCCTTTTCGAGTCTGCCGGATCTGTTCTAAAGTCTTTGAAGTCTTAATAGGTTTATACCCAAAAGGTGTCACCAGAACCACTCTCGCAAAGACGCTGCTATCCAAAGGTTCTTTGAAAAATTCCACACTGCCGTCCTCATGCCTTAAATGAAAGAGGGATTCCACCTTTGCTAATGGATACTTTTTAATTTCCTCGGCAGTATTGAAGTTGTTGATTCCTAATTCTGCATCTATAATCATGGTGACCATGTTTCCCGCACCGGCCAAATGTATCGCCTTGGTGCCTCCGTCCTTATCTACAACGCAAGCATCCGTGGAACCTGCTCCGATATCCACCACCACCAAGGGTTTTCCTGTTCCGGGAGTAGTCAAAGCACCTTTAATAGCCATTTCACCTTCTACACCGCCGATTTCCACCTTGATATTTAGCTTTTCCGAAAGCAAATTTGCCAATTTTTCCATATGGAGCCTTCTGGTTTTTACCATAGCGGCAAGACCCACTGCTTGTTCCATGGAGAATTCTCTGGCCAAATTTCCGGAAACCTCCCGAGGCACAATGGTGTTCACTGCCAAAAGATCTTTTATGGAAATTTCATCCGCCTGATCCTCTATGATCTTTGCCATTTCTCCTCGTACCTTTTCAATCATTCCCCCTACGTTGGTGCCCTTTTCCCCCTCTACATCTTTAAGAGTACCCGCCTTCTGAATTACCGACATGATTTCATCAGCTCCTGCGCTGACTTCAACCTTGTAATTACGCATCTCCCCCTGGAGGATCAACTGTCCTGCAGGGATTTTTCTTTCTTTAATATCGCCCTTGGGGGTTTTGATTACTACTGCAGACCTGTTTCCAATCAGAGCCTTGGCCACATAGACGATCTGTTTCGTCTCTTCGGAGTTCAACTCAAATACTGTGGCGATTCCATAAGGGTTGGACAGAAGATCTACTCCGGAACCCTGAGGAGCCACCTCTACAGCACTTTTCATGCCTAAGGGCACTTTTTCAATGTACTCCACTTCATCTATAATGGGTATAGTCTTTTTAAGGCGGTTGCTCACTAGCACCCCGTCATCTTTTCTCAGGATTGCTCCTACTACATCTATATTTAAATCCGTCGCACGATTGATAATCTCAGCGACTTTGTCATATTCATATTCATCTGAAACCACTAATACCAGCGGTTCTGTATATTTTTCCGGTCTTAGTTGATCAGGGTCTGCCAATTGAGAAATGTCCATGGTTATCCCTACTCCCAGACCTACTCCTCCCGGAGTATCCGGATTGTGTCCGATTAAGGTGGACTCTGTTATGATGGTTTCTGTAATAGTTTCCATGGCAAAATCACCGATAACCGGCGTTGCTTCATTGATTCGGATCAAGGAAAGATCTTCCATAGAAAGGCCTTTCTTATTTAATGCATCTTCTATGGAGTGAATGATTCCTATTAAATTTTGTTTTGTCCCTTTTACACCTGTAGTCTTGTTGATTCCGCTGACGCAATCTAAAATTTTATTTCCTTCTAACTTTCCTAAGGCAGTTTCTGTAGTGGCGTTTCCAATATCTACGCCTGCTATATATTGGGTCATTTGTTACCTCGCTTAATAAAACGAATATATTATAAAGATTTTTTATTTTAAATTTTTTTTAAAAAAGTTTGGATTTATTTAAATTAAATTTAATGATATTAATACATTTTTTATTTATTAAATACTAAATTCGACGTGTATCGTTAATTAACAATACACAGTTTTAAGCCATACCTAATGATTAATTATAGCCCTGCCTAATGAAATAGGCAAGGCTAAGATGATTTTACTTATGAGTTTACTCTTCTCTGAACATTTTTCTGGCTTCATACACCGTTGCAGTCTCTCTTAAAAGTTCTGCATTGATATGGGCTTCATATTGAGTTTCCAACTCATTAGCAATGTCCAGTAATTCTTGTTTTGTGGATACATGAGGTCTCATGCAGTTGTAGATTTCCAAAATTCTGTTGTCGGGAATTCTGGTCATCTCCGCGGCTCTCCTGAAATTGGCGGCAATCTGAGGATTACCTACGGATTCCTCAATCTGAGCCTGATACTCTAAGGTTTCTGCACTAATCCTACAATCTCCCGGATTGATGGCTCCCGATAAAATATTATCAATATTGATATCATCAACGGATTTACCCGTACTGGTTTTAATGAGCTCAGGTCTCTTTTCATATAGGGGGTAATCCAATTGTGCATTTAATTTTTGACTCACGCTATACCTCCTAAACTATTCTAAATTAAACTCTTCATCATAAGGACGGATATTTTTCCTTCCATATGCAAAGTAGTAAACAGAAGCGACGGCATAAACCACTAATACCCATACCAAAATATTTAGGTTATAGAAAAGTACACAGCAGAATAGTATCAGTACGAAAATAAGGGAAACAACGGGAACTAAAGGATAGATCACTTTAAAAGGTCTGCTCAAATTAGGTTCCTTTTGTCTGAGAACGATGGTGCTGATTACAACCATGATATACATGATGATGGCTGCAAATACAGAAATGGTAATCATTACTGCTGTAGCTCCCGACATAGCCAATACCAGTGCAATAGCTCCGGGGATCAAAAGTGCCATATGAGGGCATCCTCTTCCATTGATTTTCTTAAAGATAGGAGGAAGGTATCCTGTTCTTCCCATGGCATAAGCTTGCCTTGAATAACCGATAACGATTCCCAGGAAGCTTGCCACCATGCTGAACAATGCTACTACGGCAAGAATGGTAGGCCAAATGCTATCCGCACCTAAAGCTAACTCTAAGGATTTTGCCAGTGGGAAATCCACCTGAGCTACTTCCTTATAATCTGCAATACCTGCGGGTAAAATGATTGCGATTAAAGATGTAAAGAATAAAGTTAAAATTGCTAATAAGTATCCCTTTGGAATGTCTTTTCGAGGATTTTCCATTTCTTCTGCGCTCATAGCCGCTCCATCAATGGCAAAATAGAACCACATTGCAAAGGTCATAGCTCCTGCCACTCCTGCAAATCCATTGGTAAAGGCGGGATCTGTAAAGAAATTTGTGGACTCAAAGTGAGGGGCTGCCACTGCAGCATACACGACCAATCCTACCAAAGACACGATGGTAACTACCAATTCAATTTTAGATGAGGATTCAACTCCGAATAGATTAATGATTACGAATAAGCAAAAGAACCCTACGGTAGCCCACATAGCGGGAATGGCAGGGAATAAATAGTTGATTAATGCACCTGTGGTAATGGCTACAGCGCAAGGGGAAACCATAAATGCCACCAATACGCTGAATCCTGTAATAAAGCCTGCGTATGTACCCATGGCCTTTCTCGCATATGCGGAAGGTCCTCCTGCGTGGGGAATACTGGTAGCAAGCTCTACGTAACAAAATACAAATGTCACATAAAATATTGTAACCGGGATAAAGGAAACTAAAAAGGATACTGGGCCGCCGGTTGCAAAACCATAGCTGAATCCGTAGTAGTCCCCTGAAATAACCAGTCCTACTGCAATAGCCCATAAATGGATGGGCTTTAAGACCTTCTTCAGGGCGCCATCATTTCCATTTAAAGTAACGTCATTCTTGTCTGTCATTTTTTTACCTCCTTATTTTTTGTATATAATGGAATCAAAGATTATCGTTTCGGATGCCCACAAGGGGGGCAACTCTTTGCAAGGTCTGTGCTTTGACTTCCTTCAGAATAAAAATGTTAATAAATCCTTAAAACTAAAATTTATAGCTGAATTTCAACATCTGTGGCTTTCTTGCTCTTATCCATACACTCCCCTTCTTTAAAGTGAAGCAAAGTGGATTTCACCAAGAATTTTGAGGGTACCATGTAGTCGTTTAAGATTTCAACGGGCTCAGGATTTTCGCCTTTTGCATATTTAGCGGCGTTTTTTCCGATCTTTCTGTAAATCTTCTCATGTAATAATGGGGATTGAGGGAATAGCTCCAAATTATCCAAGGGCACTAAATCCTTTTGATGAATTACTGTGGTTCCTCTGGATTGTATGGCAATTGCAATTCCTGAACCGGAAAGCTTGGAGGCTTGACTAGCCATGATAGCCAAATCTGTGGAATTATGTACTTTGATCATTCGGTATTTTAAACCTTCCTCCTCTATTCCCGCACAGATTTCCTTCAATACAGTTTTCAAGTCTAACCCTGTTATGGTGGTGGACAATCTGTCCCCAAAGGCAGGTGAAAGGGCGATAATCACTTCATCGGAATTTTCTCCTCTTTTGGCAACACCTATTTCTTTAATAGTCATACTGCTCACGATCATTTCCCTCCTTTCTATATTTCTTGAGGCTTGAGAGCACTGAACTTTTCTTTAATTTCAGACCATCTCTCCTCACTCATTCTGTAACCTGTGCCGGGCCCCATGTAGTCATTTCTATCATTTATGGCACTATGTACATTAAAGCTTTCGTCGATAATGGCAGAAGTGTGGAGGTAATCTCCGATAACTCGTTGCTTCAGCATATTCATTACGTTTAAAGCCACATCTTCAAATCCGTTTTCATAAAGAATCTTTACGATATCAAAACCAGTAACACCTTTGGCCATCATATCTGAGGCGGCTTTCATATCCTCAGGCTTATTTCTGGGGGGCATGTCTGTGTAGCAATAGGCATAAGTAGCTGCTTCAACCTCTTCATCTGTAATTTCAGGAAGTCCTAATCCCTGGAATACAGTCTGCAGAACCTTAGCCGCTTTGTTTCTCACTGCAATGGCCTCTTCCTCTTTTACAGGTTTGATTCCTCCGTCAACCTTCATATCTCTCTGCAGAGTATAGTAATCGTCGTAGTCATCGCAGTCCTCATTAGATCCTGCAAATACATTGTCTAAGTTGGGAATACCGCCAAATCCGGATGTTACATAATCTGTACCGGGCATCAGCTGCATAGCTAATTTCACACCTCTTCTAAAATCAGAATGACTGAAGGCAGTGTCATTTCCGGAAGCCACCTCAATATTCAGCATTGATGCAATCAAACACTCAGCTGCCATAGCTCGGAAGCCGTTGGGTAATGCTGCCACCAAAGGTATGGCATTGATAGATCCGTTTTGAATCCCTTGGACACCGCAAGCTTTTGTTAGATAGAGGCACTTTGTCTCCAAGTACAGCATACTTTTTTGCTCTGCGTTTCCCATGAGTACTTCAGAGCCTGTGCCGGAAGTGAATCTGATCTTGATTCCCCTAGAAGCGTAGGCAGATGCTAAGAATGCCTTAGAATACGCCGTATCTCCACCATCCACCAGTACGGTTTCTGTACCATAAACGGAAAGGGTTTCCGCATAGGAGGTGAATCCTCTCATTCCCAGTTCCAGCTCTGTGGCTTCTTCCATGGAGCATTGGTTCAAGACTCCCGGTCTCCCTGTCTGCGCACCTAACATGAGGGCGATGGCGTTAAAGGGAGCATATCGTGCCAAGGCACAGGTAGTTTCCACTTCTGCAAATCCTCTCAGGGCTTCTTCTGCTGCATCTGCTGCAATTAGGACAGGATTGTCGTCCAAATTGGTGGCATGAGCCTGATTGGCCGGGGTTTTTCTGGCACGCATTTTCATCTGTGCCATCATCATTTCTACCACATTCAAATGGTTGATGATTTCTATGATTTTTGCAGGTGTACAGGAAGTACAAATCTTTACGATTTCATCTCTGGATACGTGAATGTCCACTAACATTCTGGCAATGTCGAGAGAATCCATAGCCATGGTCTTTTGGGCATTTTCTATATTGATCCCGTATTTGGCAATGAATATGTCCAGTGAATCAAAGTCCTCTCTCTTGGTACCATCCATCTCTACAATGACGCCATTTTCAATCTTAATAGATGGTTTTGGGTCATTCTTTGATTCCATAGTAATGAGTCCCACATCTTCCCATTCATAGGAAAAGCCATCTTTATTAATTGGCATCTGTTCAAGCTTTTCAAATCTCTTTGATCTTTTCATGCTTTTTTACTACTCCCTCCTTTTAACTTCTTTTTGCTCAAACTTTGCAATTAAAAATTAAATCTAAAATAAATAAATGAATAAAATAATTATAAATTCAATGCTTTTTAATGCTCATTTAAAGTTCATTATAACTTTTCAATGCAAGCTTGAGTAATCTTAAAATTTTGGTCAAATAATGAAAAAAACCACCAAGTAAACACCTTTACACTAAAAAGGTATTTTCTTAGTGGCGAACTTCCGGCGGCCTATGGCATCCTTCTTATCTGCCTTTTTTTAATTACATGTATTTTACATTAGTTTTAAAATTCAGTCAATAATTAATTTGTTAAATGGTTTTTTATTTTTACTTATTTTTTCTGATTTAATTCTAGATTTTACTTACTCAGCTGCATTTCTGTGAGGTTTTTCCAGTACCGAACCGGCATACATCTCTTTTGGCATTTGGGATTAATCCGCTCACGAATGGCGATGTTCTCGAAATAACTCTTCCAAAGCCCCGGAAAGTCGGATAGGTCTTTGTCATACCCTTCCAGATCCTTTTCTGTAAATTGAGAAATGTACCAATTTCCTGCATTAGCGATCAGCGCCTTGCTACGCCCTGTATCGTGAATAATAAAGGGGTCGTAATAGAAACGATCGGAAAAGTGGGGTGCCAAAAGCTCGCAGACGTCGTGATCCGGCTCAATGCTTGAATAGAGAATCTCTTCTTCTGCAGAAGTTAAAAGGTCAAAGCGAATGAGACCTAAAAGCCTATGGACTTCTGCTATCACCTTTCGATCCGTTTGTTGCACTTGAAATACAAATGGATTACTGTGAAGAGCACTGATGGTATGACCTACCTTAAAGCCTAACTTTACATATTCTAAAATCATATTTTCCTTTTCCCCCACGGAAGAAAGAAAGGTTCTGTATACTCTTCTTAGATCCATAGAAGAAATTTTCGATTCAATGGCTTGGTACACGATCATGGCCTTGTCTTCATCGGTAATAACCTCTTCACAATCCTGAAACAAATTAGACTGATACCGTTGATTGGAATAGATACCGGAAGCTTTTTCCTTGTAATAGTTATGATGAATACAAGTTAATAAACCTTCAAAAGTATCATCGTAAATATAGTCTATCATCGGTTGCCCCTCCCGTCAGCATTGCATTCTCATTATTATCAAACATTGAAATTTGAGATTCATTGTTAATTGGCAATAAACTATTTCTAATGTTCTCTATTTGTAACATTTCAGATTTAATGTATTGAGGAATCAGATCCTGCCCTCCGTAATATTTTCCCGAGCAAGTGAGAAAATATCTGGCTCTTTTTAAAACTACACCGATCTTCTTTAAGTCGTCATACTTTATTGCAGCAAGTCTTCTCTGGCGGACAATTCGCAAGGCTGACACAGCGCCAATTCCCGGAATCCGCAGGAGCTCATCTAAAGAAGCCTTGTTAATCTCAATTGGGAACAGATGAATATTCCTCAATGCCCAGGAAATCTTAGGATCTAATTCTAAATCCAAAAAAGGATTTTTATCATCTAAGATTTCATCCGCTGTAAAGCCATAAAATCTTAGGAGCCAATCTGCTTGATAAATTCGGTGTTCTCTGGTCAAAGGAGGTTGGGTCAATCTACTGGGTAAATGTTCTGAACCGGAAACGGGTATATAAGCGGAATAGTAAACCCGCTTCATCTTAAAGGTGCGATACAGTCCCTCGGACACCTTCATAATCTGTTGGTCAGTTTCGGGGCTAGCACCGATGATCATCTGAGTGGTTTGACCAGCAGGAGCAAATTTAACCTTGTAAAGTTGCCGAGTCTCCCTCACCATCATGGT
This sequence comes from uncultured Anaerovorax sp., assembly GCA_964461765.1. Classification (GTDB taxonomy): domain Bacteria; phylum Bacillota; class Clostridia; order Peptostreptococcales; family Anaerovoracaceae; genus JAVVUJ01. The sequence goes on along the minus strand of CAYWVS010000004.1, from coordinate 58,541 downwards.
GCCGTTATTGTTTACTATGGGGTAACCCTTGTCATCTAAAACCGGTGTAACCCCCTGAAGCTCTTTTGCCTTTTTCATGGCTGTAGAGGTATCCTCAAAGCGAATATCCTGATTTTTATACATGGTTCCCGGCCCTTTTAAGGCACCTCTTTCTGCCAAGGTGTTGGTAATCTGCTTCATGGGTGCAAATATGCCCGCTTTTTTCTTTTGAGGAGCCAATAGCTTCAAACTATCTTCCGATGGTAGCTCTACATTGACACTTAACCGATCTGCCACCAGCCCAATCTCATGAAGAATCTCTTGGGAAACCCCGGGGATAATCTTTGCGTGGATGTATCCCCCAAAATTATGTTCGTTGCGCAAGCTTACTAAGCTCTTTAAAATTCTTTCCGCTGTGTAATCCGGAGAAACCTCCACGGCAGAGCTTAAAAATAGACCTTCTATATAATTACGGCGATAAAATTCCATGGTTAAGGTGGCCAGCTCTTCAGGCTCAAAGCTAGCTCTTTCCACGGAGGAAGTTCTCCTGTTGATGCAGTATTCACAATCGTAAACGCACCGATTGGTAAATAAAATCTTAAGTAGGGAAACGCATCTGCCGTCTGCGGACCAGGTATGGCAAATTCCCTCTACTGCGGCACTGCCTCTTTTTCCGTTACTTTTTCGACCCACGCCACTGGAGGAACAGGATACATCGTATTTTGCGCTATCTGCTAAAATTTTCAGTTTTTCATAAATATTCATCATAATATTTTCATTCTATTCTATATGGTATTTGGTTTGGTCAATTTTATTTTGAACTTATGTTCTAATTTTACCATTTATAAAACATATGTTCAATAGAGTTTTTCTTTTTTTAAAAAATTTATTGAATTTTATGTTTATAAACGTTAACATGGATTAAAGAAACTTTTATGTATCTAAAGACAGGTAACCATGAAATATGTAACCAAAGGTAGGTAAACATGAAACAGGAATTTGAGAAAAAGTCAGCTTTAGTTCTGGGGGGTGGCGGTTCTAGAGGGGCTTATGAAATAGGTGTGTGGAAAGCTCTTAAGGAGTTGGATTTCACCTTTGACATGGTGTATGGCACATCCATCGGTGCCATCAATGGAGCCATGATCGTACAAGGTCATTATGATGAAACCTTGGCTTTGTGGCGAGAGCTAAACACCTCCAAGGTTTTTGATTTGGAGTCTAAAACAGATATTGATAATATTTTTGAGTTGATTTCGAAAAAAGGAGGAACTCTTTCTTATTTACAAACCATTTTAAATAGTTATGTAAAAGAGGATACCGTTAGAAACTCCCCCATAGATTTTGGCATCGTAACTGTAGAACTGCCGGAGCTTCCTGAGCATTTTAATATCACTCACTTAAATCAGTTTGCAGTCAAACCTTTATACCTTACCAAATCACAAATTCCCGCGGGCAATTTGATGGATTTTATCTGCGCCAGCGCCTCTTGTTTTCCAGCAATACAAATGTATGAAATAAATGGGAAAAAATATATTGATGGAGGGTATGCCGATAACGTTCCTATAGGAATGGCTATTGAAAACGGAGCTACAGATATCATCTCCGTTAATCTTCACTCCATCGGAATCGATCCCGTTTCTCCCATGGAAAAGTACGTAAGTGTAACAGAAATCGGAAGCAAATGGGATCTGGGGAACTTCATGCTATTTAACAGAGACCATACGGAAAAGCTCATGCAATTAGGTTATTTGGAAACATTAAAGGCATTTCATAAGCTTTGGGGAACGTATTACACCTTTACAAAAGAGGACTTCCATTTGGACGAGCTGGAAATCGTAGATAAAGCAGCCAAAATGTTTGATTTAGATTCAGGGATTATTTATAAAAAGGAAAAGTTTCATGATGCTCTGAAAAATAAAATACAAAAGAGACAAGTTTCTGATACTGAAGATTGCCAAGGGAAAGTTTCATTCTCAGACAGTTCACAGGTGGATACTTCTAATTCTAATACAGAAGCCCAAGCTGATTCTGATAAAAATCTTTTGACCAAGGGACTTTCTGTTGTAAAATTGCGGCTTACGGAAAAGCTACTGGAAAGCGTGGATAAGGTAAAATCCGATTTATCCCCGGCTGCTATTACTTTGGCATTGGCCGAAGACTTGCAAAATGATTCTTCAAACAGTTTTGTGAAGAATCATCCTGCCATCTGTAAGCTGGTGGGCGATGAGTTAAATATCGCTCAATATTTAGTGGAAAAGAATATTTGGCCGTAAGTATAGATTATTTGTTTGTAAAGTTAAAGATTTTGGCTATAAAATTTATTTGGATTGCTTCTTTTTTTCAAATTGTTCTAGCAAAAATTCGCAGAGTTTCTTTGCCGAATTACGCTTGCCTACAATTTCTAGGGTGGCACGAAGATCCTCTACTCTTTCAGGATGTTTAAACAGAGAAAATACCGCTTCATCAATGGGAAAAGTTTTGGTGGCATAGAGTGCAATTCCGTTATTTAACATAAACTCCGCATTTCTCATTTCATGACCGGGAATGGGATTAATCATAATCATAGGCAGAGCCTTGGCCAGAGCTTCGGAAGAAGTGATGCCCCCGGGCTTTGTTATTATACAATCAGCGGCGTCCATCATGACATCCACATTATCCACATATCCGTAAACATCAAATCTTTTCTTTGTAGTTAAAGATTTGACTTTTTTGTACATTCGTTTGTTATTTCCGCAGATGACGATAGCTTGAAAATCTAAGCTTAATTCATCTAATTTTTTTATAGAAGCATCTATTTTCCCATACCCCATGCTTCCGCTCATAATGAGTAAGGTAGCCTTTTTTTCATCCAAGCCTAAAGCCCTTCGGGCTTCAGTATGATCCCCTCTTATGGAAAAATTAGGCTTGATGGGAATGCCGAAGGGCAGCATCTTATGGGCACTGATTCCTTTTTTGTTAAGTTGAAACTCCAATAGCTCACTGGGTGTCACATAGTAATCCAACTTTCTGCATTCTTCCCAAAGAGGATGAACCGTAAAGTCTGTGACTACTCCCACCGTAATTGCATTAATCCAATTTTTTTCCACCATGATATTTACCATAGAACCTGATAGTACATGGGTACAAATGACAACATCTGCTTGGTAGGAATCGATGTATTCCTTCAACTCCTTGGTCATCATCTTATTTAGGATTTTGGGTACGGAATATTCTTCCATAGGGTTATTTTTTTTCACAACTAAATTATATAGCTTAGAGGAAAGCGTAGGTGCGTATGCAGTAGATAGCAAATATCCCTTAGAAACTAAATCAGACAAAAGTGGTTTAATGTATTCGTAGGCATCCAAGGTTTCACAAGTGATGCCCATTTCATGAAAAGTCTTCTCAATAGCTTGCCCCGTGGCATGGTGACCTTGACCTGTGGAAATACTTAAAATTAAAACTCGCATATTAAACTATGCTCCTTTCGCCTACTTTTTTTTCTTAATTAACGGTTTGTAATAAAAATTTTCTGCTGTTGGAGATTTATATAAAGCACCGCTTATGGCGGATGCCAAGACTGTCCCTACTGTAAACTGCCCTATATTCCATGGAACAGAAAGAATAGGTGCAATAAAATTACCATAAATTACTCCTTCTGCTACATAATATCCTATCGTCATAAGTATGCCCCCAGCAAGCATGGCTAATGCATTGATAGACATAAAGCTTTTTAAGGAAGCATTTTCCCGCCTGTTTTTAACATAAAATTCTACAATTAGACCTGTGACCAAAGCCATGATACCCTTTACAAAAAAAGTCCAAGGAGCCCAAACCGCTGCACCTAAAAGCAAATCCGCAATTGCAGAGCCAAAGGAAGCGGCAATTGCACCGTATTTCCATCCTAAGATTAAAACGGAAAGAAAAATCACAGTATCCCCCAAATGTATATATCCACCTGCTCCCGGCACGGGGATAGGTAAAATCATAGTCATCACTGTAATTCCTGCCATCATCATTGCTGTAGTCACTAACTTTCCTGTTTTGTTTCCGCTATTCATTCCTTGGAGTCCTTTCTAATCCGGTAATACTTAAAACATCAAAGGTATACTGATTCTTATATTGACCTTTGTGTATCCGAAGAATATAATATCATTATTATGATTAAAATGCAAAATATTTCATAAAATTTTGGAGGTGTTATGGAACTTCAAGAGGTACTTATCAGGCGTCAAAGCATACGCCATTATAAGGAAGGGGATATTCCGGAAGCTCACATAAAGGAGATTGTTCGGGCGGCCGGGACAGCTCCATCGGGAAAGAATATACAAAATTGGCATTTTATATGTATAAAAAATCAAACATTAATCCATAAAATTGCAGAAACCATACAAAAAAAGAATGAGGAAGTATCCTTGGAGATGGATAAAAAAGATCCGGAAAAAGGAAACCGCTTTCGTAAGTTTGTTAAAAACCTCACCTTGTTTTTTCTGCAAGCTCCGGTACTTACAGTGGTATTTACCACCACCTATTACCCTTCCGGATATCACGAAATGACCTTTGCAGAATATCCAAAGGAAAGCACGGATGATCTGGTTTATCTGAGAAGCCCCGGTATGCAAAGTCTGGGTGCTGCCTTAGAAAATTTTACATTAAAGGCCATTGATCTGGGATATGGAACGTGTTGGCTCACCAGTGCCAATTACGCCGCCCGAGAAATTGAGGATCTTTTAAAAAATGAAATAGGTTTTGAAAAAGAAGGATACTTTATGGGGGCATTGATGTCTCTGGGAATTAGTGAGGACAACCCTAAAAGCCCCGGGAAAAAGCCCTTGGAAGAAATTTACACCTATATCGAGTAGGAACATGTAATTATCATATAGAAAGGTGAAATGCTTTTAGAACTTTAACGAAACGTTTAAGAGAATAAGCATTCTTATAAAAAAATGGATAAAAGATATGAACGAAATATGAATACTTTAAACCTCCAAGAAAATGAAAATTTAAAGAGCTTTAAGGTCTGTGTCATAGGCTGCGGAGGCTTAGGAGGTTATGTGATTGAACTTTTGGGCAGATTAGGCATTGGGACAATCACTGCCGTTGACGGCGATGTCTTCGATGAAACCAATCTGAACCGCCAGATTCTTTCTCGGGAAGATCTGATCGGAAAAAGCAAGGCATTAGCTGCAAAGGAAAGAATGGATTCTGTCAACTCCTCTATTGAGGTGATCCCCATTCAGGAGTTTTTAACGAAGGAAAACTGCAAAGAAATCATTGAGGGGCACCACATTGTAGTGGATGCCTTGGATAATATGAACAGCCGAAAAATTTTAGAGGCAGTATGCGAGGAACAAAATATTCCTCTGGTTCATGGTGCTATTGCAGGTTGGTACGGTCAGGTTGCAGTCATTATGCCGGGGGATCGCTTGCTTGAGAAGCTCTACCCCGACGAAACCAACAAAGGTGCGGAAACAGAATTGGGAAACCCCTCCTTTACCCCTGCCTTAGTAGCTTCTTTGGAAGCTGCTCAAACTTTGAAGGTTCTCTTAGGTAAGGGAGAACAGCTTAGAAATAAGTTATTGGTAATTGATATTTTAGATCATCAATATGAAATCTTTGAATTTTAGAGAGAAGGAAACCCATGGAAATTACGGAAGCAAGACAGCAAGTAACCCAAGCCGGTAAACAACTTGCAGAAACAGGATTGATTGCCCGTACCTGGGGTAATGTAAGCTGTAGAGTAGATCAGGAGTTCTTTGTGATTACACCCAGTGGCAAAGAATATCATTCCTTGACAGAGGAAGACATGGTGACGGTAAGCCTACAAACCCTTCAGGGAGAAAAAGGCAAAATTCCCTCTTCAGAAAAGGCATTACATGGCGAGCTTTACAGACTTCGCAAAGACGTCAATTTCATTATTCATACTCATCAGGAAAATGCTTCTGTACTTTCAGCCATCGGCTTTGACATTATACGCTTGGATGAAAATTATGAAGGTCTTTTGGATGAGGTAATTTGTGCGGATTATGCCTTGCCCGGTAGTAAAAAGCTATGTAAAAATGTTATGAAGGCTGTGAACCTCTCTCCGGGAAAAGCAGTAATAATGAAAAATCATGGTGCTCTTTGTTACGGCAGTGATTACGAAGAAGCTTTTGCCCTTGCCCAAACCTTAGAGTCAGCCAGTCTGCGGTATATTGAGAAAAAACGCAGTAAGTTCGGAGATCTGAAAGCATATGAAGATCATGACCCACAACTTAACCCCGAAAGACTTCATGACATCCAAGCACAATATAAATTCCAAAAACAGGTCCTTTGGAATCATGATCCTGAGGTGGTGCGAGTTTCTGCATTAATTTCTATCCTGAAACCATATCTAGATGATTTTGCACAAATCGTCGGAACTAAAATATCAGCCATATTACCCAAGGATTCAGGGGCAGCATTCATCCCCGGAGAAGGAGTAGTATGCATCGCCGATACACAATCTGACGCAGAAGCCATCTCCGCCATCGTCAGAAAAAATTGTAAAGCTTTTTTAGGTGCTACACTATTTAAAAAACCAAATCCCATCAATCCATTAGATTGTATGTTGATGCGATATAATTATCTAAAGAATTATTCTAAAAGAATGGAAAGATAAAGACATTAAAAGTTTAGATTTAAATTTATATTGTCGAATAAAAACTTAATATATCTTAAGGAATTTGAACTGCCCTAGGGCAAAGCTTTGAACCGGCTTTGCTGTATGGCAGTTCTAAATTTATCATTAGATATTATTTTTGTTTACTCTTAAAAATTACGATAGTTTAATTTATACCCTAACCCACGAACACTGGCAATATATTTTGGATTGCTGGGGTTAGTTTCAATCTTCTTTCGCAGGGTACTGATGTAAACCATCACCGTCTTTGCGTCCCCTTCTAAACAGGAGCTCTTCCAGACAAGCTCAAAGATTTGCTGGGCACTAAAGATTCGCTTTGGGTTGGTAGCAAGGAGTTTTAAGATTTCGAATTCCTTATGGAGCAAGGTCACAGGACTTCCGTCCACTAAGACCTCTCTTTCCACAAGATCGATATCTATTCCGGGGAAATGCAGGCTTTCTGATGCCTCTGCCTCTTCCTCTTTTTGTACCGGCCGATTCAAATGCCTCCGCAGATTAGCTTTTACTCTGGCGATGAGCTCACCGGGCAAAAATGGCTTGGTAATATAATCATCTCCTCCTACGGAAAGTGCCACAATTTTATCGATTTCCTCTCCCTTGCAGCTGAGAAATAAAATGGGAATATCCTTACTTTTTCTGATTTCCAAGCATACGGCTATACCATCTATGTCGGGCAGCATAATATCCAGAATGACTAAATCCGGATCTTTTTCCTTAATCAGGTTAAGAGCCTCCATGCCATTGTAGGCAGAAAAGCATTGAAACCCTTCTTTAGCTAAGTAGGAGCCGATAATTTTGTTTATAGGCTTTTCATCATCAACAATTAATATTTTTTCACCGGCCATAGTTACCTCCATAATTGAAATATTTATGGGCTATTCGTTCCACATCTAATAGTAACAACAAAGAGACGGTTGGGCTTGCTACTATTAGGTGTTGGCGTAGTATAACGGACTTATGCATCAAAAATAGGCAATTCAAACTGAAAAACGCTGCCCTGACCTAGGGTGCTCTCTGCAGATATTTGACCCCCATGAAATTCCAATATCTGCTTTGAAAGGGTCAATCCTAAACCGTTTCCCATTTCCTCTGTAACGGAATCCCCTCCGTGTTTAAAGAACCTATCGAATATGTAAGGCAAATTTTCCTTGGAAATCCCCGTTCCTTGGTCAGAAACAGTAATTCGCAATACGTTTTTTTCTTTTAGAACTTCAAAGGCAATATGAATGACGTCACCCTTTTTAGAAAACTTAATGGCATTAAAAACTATGTTGGTGAGCACCTGTTTAATTCTCTCAGGGTCAGCAATTACATAATCATTTCCAAGCTTATCCCAATCTGCCTCGTAGATCAGCTCCATATCTGCACTGTTGATATCCATGGTGACGCTTTGAAGTAGCTCTCGACAAAGCTCCTCAGCAGAAATTTCTGCAAACTTAAAAGAAAAGTGTTTTGTTTCTAACTTGGATAAAAGAAATAGGTCATCTATCAGACGTTCAAGGGTTATGGTCTTTGAGGAAATAATTTGCAAAGCGGCCTTTTTGTCTTTTTCATCTATAATTATACCATCTAACAATCCATTTACATAGCCTAAAATTGAAGAAACCGGAGTTTTTAATTCATGTGAAATGTAAGATAATAATAAATCTCTGGAATTTTTTGATTGTAATAGCTGTTCTTCTGCTTCCTTCATAAGGGAGATGTCTCTTACAAAGCTTTCTATGGCCTTAGGTCGTTCTTCTTCAAAAATAATTTTATTGCTGAACTGGCACCATTTGGGAACTCCCTCTTTGGTGAGAATCTTAATAATTTTCGTATTGGTGCTTCCGCCCTTTCCATGAAAGATTTCGGTTATTTCCTCAAAGTAAGAAGCATCGGCTATATTTAAATAAAACTCCGGATTACTATAGAATTCCCTGGGTGAATAACCTGTCAGAGCTTCCACGGACGGTGTGATGTAAGTAAAAGCGGGCTTTAGTGACAAAGAATAAAAAAAGATTACATCTGTAGCATTCTCTGCAATGGTACGATATAGCTTTTCACCGGAAGCAGAATTCATTTGAATTCTTTGAATGTATACCATAAAAATGCAAAAGCTCAGCACATTTGTAAAGACAATTTCCAAGAGATACAATGCAGATATTTGATTGTAAAATAGCTCCACAATGGACATTACAGATTTTCCGATGCCCCAGAACGCAAAGACAGAGATGACCAGAGCTTTATTTAGGCTGGGTATTTGCCAGTAAATATATATCACACGGCAAAGAACCATGGTGGCGACAATTTGAAATAAGGCTATGGGTGCGTATACAGAGAAAGGGTCAAATTGATAATAAATTCCGATGATTACCCAAATGAATAGATAAAAGGAAAAACGATACCAGTAGCTGGGCATCTGAAAGTGAATAAACGCATATGCACCGGAAAGCAAAAATAATATATGATACATATCAAATATTTTTCTTATTTCTGATAATTTATATAAATCAAAATCCAAGGATAAGATCAGAAATATTAAGCTTAAAGAATAGGAAAACCACGCCATTCCCCAAAGTTGAATAAATTTCTCTTGATTCTTGGAAAACAAGATGAAATATGTAACGGACATGAGCAGTGACATGATCACAAAGGCAAAAAGTAAAATGGATAGGTACATATTCCCTCCGATAGCCTTAATAGCTTAAACATAAGTTAATAAGCACTATATCTTTTTCTATAATTTTAATATATTTTAATGGAAATCTATGTTACAATCAAGGTGTTTTAATATGAGGATTTAAAAAGGAAAGAATAAGGATAGAAGAATGAATGCCTCCAGCCCGGTTTTGCTAACGGTTTTTACGTTTACCCTCGTACCCCTTATTTTAGCTGAAATGGCCAGAAAAAAGTCTTTTCCCACTGCGGAGGATTTTTTTCTACAAAGCCGAAAGATGTCTACGGTTTTAACATTTTTTACAGTCTATTCCACATGGATGAGTATCTTTGCTTTTTTGGGAGCAGCTACTTATTTCTATGAAAAAGGGCCCGTTTACCTAACAGCCATTGCCTGGGATGCTTTATTTGGAATAGGCTTCTATCTAATAGGCAGAAGAATTTGGTTTTATGGTAAAAAATATAAATACATAACACCAACGGATTTTTTTAACGATATTTATGGCTCCAAGGTATTAAACATTGTCATTACAAGCGTTTTGGTTATTTTTACTTTTCCTTATCTGCAAATTCAATTATCGGGTGGTGCCTATCTCATAGAAGTGGCTACCCAAGGTGCCATACCCTGGAGGATTTGCGGGTTGCTCTTTTACGCTATTATCATCATTTATTTATGGGCCGGAGGTCTCAGAGCTGTAGCTCTTTCCGACGTTTTCTATGGGATCTGCTTATTTGTTTCCATGATATTCATCGGGTTTTACCTCATAGATATGGCGGGAGGCATTACTCACGTATTTGAGGAAATACAGCAGCAAGATCCGCTAAACATTGTGTTACCGGGACCAAAAGGGGATGCAGGACCTTTGTTTTGGATATGCCTGTTTATTGCGGTTCCTGTGGGGGCCTTAATGGGTCCACAAATGTGGATTCGCTCCTACGCTGTGGAAAAAAAGGAAACTTTTAATATTATGCCCTTTCTTTTGGCACTGGTGGCAATCCAGTGCTTAGGACCCATGTTAGCCGGCAGTGCCGGCATTCTGTTAGCACCGGGAATGGACTCTCCTGATAAGTTAATTCCCTCTCTGCTTCTTTCTCAAGGACAGATGTTCTTATGCGGCTTGCTATTCTGTGGTATTGCTGCGGCCGCACTGTCTACTGCCAATTCTCAAATTCATGCATTGGCTGCCATTTACACCATTGATATTCATCGAAAATACATAAATCCTAAGGCTTCAGATCTTAAGCTTTTACAGATTGCAAAACTGGCAGTAGTAATCATATCGGTTATAGCTTATACATTTTTGTTAAAAAATCCCACCATTATTATGGAAACGGGCGTAATGGCTTTGGGAGGCATTTCACAAATTATCGTACCTACCTTGGGGGCTTTGTTTTGGAAAAAATCCAATGCATCTGCTGCTTTGTTTGGTATGATTTGCGGAATATTTTCATTGGTTATCTTTAGTTTATTTTGGGATTTGGACTCCTGCTATAATTGCATTATGGCTCTTTTGGTGAATTCAATAGTATTTGTTTTCTTTGGGTTCGTTTTTAAGGAAAATCAACAAACTAAGGAAAAGATACTTCGTTATAAAGAGGATTTTTCCAATGAGATATATAAGTTAAAATGATTTAATATAAAGTCTATTTTAATTTTTTTAAAAATTGTTTAAATATTTATAAAAACTATCTAAATCTTTATAAAGGCTTTCTAAATCTTTTCCGGTTTGTTGATAAAAAAACAATATTATCTTAAAATTTATTGGTAAGTTATTTCATGTTACGATTTTTCAGAAAGGAGAAGCGTATGACTATTTTTGGAATGCCTGCAATATCATTTTTAGCATTTCTCAGTTGGCCTGTCACTTTTATGGTAACAGCTATCATTATTTACTATTTTATGGCCAAACAGGATGCTGTTACCGATGATAGCGAATTCGAGGGAGGAGGTAGGCATATATAATGAGAGTAGAAGTCGTTGTATTAGCCTGTTATTTTATCGCCATGATCGGTATCGGTTTATACTGGCAGAAGAAGGCTAAAAAATCAGAAGATTATTTATTGGGTGGAAGATCCATGGGTCCATTTATCACTGCCCTTACTTTACAAACCACCGCTATGAGCGGATATATGTTTATGGGTGGCCCCTCTCTGGCATATTCCATCGGTTGGTTCGCATTGTTCTATGCAGTAGGTGACGCAGGCGGCGGTATCGTAAACATCGCTGTTATGGGGCGAAGAATGAGAAGGCTTTCTCAGTTATTAGATTGTATATCGCCAATAGAATATCTAGAAAAGCGCTATAACAATTCCAAGCCTGTAAAGGTAATCGCATCCGTCATTTGTATTTTCGGATTGAGCGGTTACATTCTTGCACAATTCCTAGCTGCAGGAAAAACCATTTCCCTTTTGTTTGGATTTGATATCGCACCATCCCTGATTGCAGGTGTAGGTGTTATTCTGTTCTACACCTTCGTAGGTGGATACTTTGCTGTAGCTTGGACAGACGTTATCCAAGGAATCATCATGGTAACTGCGGTAATCGGAGTATTAATTCTTTCTGTTTCCAAAATTGGCGGACTTACGGCTTTGAATTTAAAATTAGCCGCTATTGATCCTACATATTTAAGCGTTTGGGGTAAGGATCTTCAGTATCAAGGAGCTTGGGGAGTTATCGCCAGTGCAGTACTTATCTATCTCATAGGTTATGTTGGACTTCCTCACGTAGTTATCAAACATATGGCTATGGAAGGTCCAAAATCTGCAAAGACCACCTTGATCTACGCCACTGTTTGGAATCAATTATTTATTTTCTCTCCATACATTCTGGGAATTTGCGGAATCATCTTGCTTCCAAACATCAGTGACCCAGAAATGGTCATTCCGGAGTTAGCCTTTATGATGTTCCCCGGAGTTATTGCGGCAGTAGTTTTAACAGCTATCATGTCCGCTATAATGAGTACTGTAGCAGCACTGTTATTGCTCACGGGAACCGTACTTTCCATCGACCTATACAAGAGATGGCTCAGACCCGATGCTACCGATAGCCAGGTTGTTAAGATGTCCAGGCTCATGATTTTCGCCGTAGGAGTAGTTGGTATTTGTATTGCTATTGCCAAACCGCCCGGAGTATTTAAGCTGGTTATCTTCTCCTTCGGGGTTATGGCTTGCTCCTTTATGGCCAGTTACTTCTGCGCCATTTGGTGGAAAAAAGCCAATGCCACCGGTGCATGTGCTTCCATGGTATTGGGAGGCGGCACCAACTTCGTCATGACTGCCATGGGTAGCGGAGATGCAGCCTTCTTTGCAGGTGCCATCGTTTCCTTTGTAGCCATGTTCGTATTCAGTCACTTTGGTGAAAAGACCACTCCTGAAATGATTGCAATGATGGATCGGGCATCCGGTAAAAATGCCAAAATTTCCACCAAGTTGGAAACGGCTAATTGCAAAATGCTAGCGGCAGAAGGTAAGGCAGCAGCCAATCATATCTTGTCTTCTGATTATATGAAGGCAAGAGGATTCAGCTTATCATGCTAATCAAAACCATGGGAGATACCTTCTCTGCAGAACAGATTTTGAGTATTCTAAAAGATAGGGATCCGGATTTAAATGTGATTAAAATAGATAACCTCTATTATCCCTTTGCAAAGATCATTTATGATATTAAAATGAAAGGCCTTATGCAAAAGTACGACCGTCAAATGATGTGCAATGTGGATATGGTTGAGGGACGACCTGCTATCGGTCAAGGAAAACCCAATTTCATTGACCTAGAAATTGACCATGTGACAGCCATTCCTCCTCAGGTGGATCCTGAAAAAATATGGGAGATAGGTCACGATTATGTATTAAAAATTTTCATAGGAAAAATGAAAATGCTTCAAACTCCAAGCATAACCGTGGACAATATTGAATACTTTCACAAACTATTTTATCTGATCCAGTGCAGGGACTTAAATGAAGTGGATTACTTTATTTTAGCCGATTCCATGGATGCCAATTTTACTATTTTAGACTATTGATTAGATCATAAAGAAAGAGTCGGTTAGAGTATTTTAACCGACCCTTTTACTAGTTATATTCATTAACCCATTATGAGCTACATGAGTAAATAGAAATCTATGATTCCACAATTACCGTACTTCTAATTCAATAATTTATTTTTTGTTTTTCTTATGTATATGGTTGTTGCTTTTTGAAGGCAAAGGAACGTTGACTCCTTTCCTTTTCATGGCTTCATAAAACTCTTCTTTAAGGTTTGCAGATACGGATTTAGAGGTGTTAACCTGATTGTACAAGGATTGAAGTGTTGCCACCCCAAACATTCTCTTAACATCGAAGGTAATCCGAAGGAGCTTTACCACCTTTGATGCATTTTCATCGTTTACGTTAGATGCCAACTTCCGCATAGCAGTTTTTAAAATGTTCAGGGAAATAACTGCGTAGATAAAAGCAAGCAGCAAGAGGTAGGCACTTACTCGAATCATATTTTCTTTTACAATTAATCCAACATCTGAATTGGGTATAGCAAAATATATCCCCACTAACAAAATAATTAACAAAACTACTTTATTTCGAGACATACTTGCTATACCATCCTTATCTTTTAGTTGCCATTCCTTGGACAAGATGTGTAATTAGGACAATCTTCCTGATTTACACAAGTTCCGTCAGTAGTGCATATGCCATTGCTCATATTTCCACAAGCACCGGTTCTGTTAACGGCATAGCTCTGTCCACACTGATTCCCTGCAAAGCTGCAGTTATTGCCTTGATTTCTCATTTTGCCACATCCCGGACCGGCAGCATAAGCATTGAGCGCCATTGCCAGAGTCATAACCACCAACACTGCTACAATCAACAACTTTCTCATTAGGAACCTCCTTTTATTTAAAAAATTTATCAAATAAATTTTGATTTCTTTATTATACTATTTTCAAACATTTCCTACAAGTTATTTTTAGAATTAATGGCACAAAATGGCTTATAATTTAAAATAGCTTCCAGAACACCGCCTCCAATGGCATTGGCCTTATCCGAAACTGAAAAGCAATGCTCAAAGCGGCAACGAGGATCCACATCTCCCACCTTCATTCCTTTATGGGCTAGGGTGCCTTCAGGAAGAATTCCACGAAGCATACCGTGAATTGAGCTTACAACGGGTATATCTCCCACATAAGCAACAACCTGTCCCTCATCTACTTCGTCACCTATTTTAGCAATGGGTGAAAAAATCCCATCTGCTGTGCAGCGGATTAATCTTTCATGGGTAAACCCGCCTACATCACCGGGAATACCGGTGTTTGGAATGGGGGAACCTTCATATAGTACTCGTCCTAAATCATGACCACGCTGTGTTTCTACGGCTCTATGGCAATCTACACCAACGGTGAAGCCGGGACCAACGCCTATAACAATAGGTGCATCTTCCAACTTGGTTCCCATATTTTTTTTCGCTAAAATGGCATCCACCAGTGCATCAGGTTTTAAAATTGGAATAGATTTTCCCTCCGGATCCACTAGTATTGCAACTTTTCCTTCCTTTATGACAGAAAGAGCTTCCTCCGTATCCTTTGCTAATTTTCCAATAATTCCTTCTACCGTTGCCTCGCCATTATAAACTGCAGAAGAAAATGCCACCGTACAACGTATGGTGGTAGGACGAGCTATATCGGTCATCACCACAGAAAATCCACTACGGAATAAACGGCAAGCAATCCCTGTAGCAAGGTCACCGGCTCCACGTATGACAATTAGCATAAAACTGACTCCTTGTTTGGGTATTGGCCGCGAAAGGTCGACCAATACCTCTACTGAATTCTCCACAATCTAGCAAAAATATAGGAGATAGATATTTACCAATAACTAAAATACTAATTATTGTCCCATTTTTTCAGCTGCTAATAGAACAGCTTCGTTTATTTTCTGATATCCGGTGCACCTACATAGATTGCCGGAAAAAGCGATTTTCACTTCCTCCAGAGTTGGACTTGGGTTAGCCTTCAACAAAGCCATTCCCGTTAAGATCATACCCGGTGTGCAATAACCGCATTGAACCGCTCCTGTTTCCATAAATGCTTTTTGCAAAGGATGCAAGGTTCCATCTGTTGATTCAATGCCTTCGATGGTGGTCACTTCTTTGCCCTCTGCCATGCAGGTTAAAAAGGTACAGGATCTTATGGCTTTGTCATTTAATAACACCGTACATGCTCCGCAATCACCTGTCCCGCAAGATTTTTTTGTGCCGGTAAGTCCAAATTTGTTGCGTATGGTATCTACAAGCACATCCTTGCCATCCACATCACAGGTAACGTTTTTCCCGTTAAGCTTAAAATTTACAATGGCCATCTATTTATCCTCCTCTGCATCATTCCACGCCATCTCCACAGCTCGTTCTACTGCAACCTTGGTGACGAGTTCTTTATAATGTGTAAATCGGCTAGGACGCAGCCCTGCTTCCTTTGGAAAGTTTTCTCCAATAAAATTCAAAGCTTCTTCCTTGTTCTTTCCCTTAATACCCTCTTCAAGACTTATCCCTCTCACCGCAGTAGCGTTTAGTGCACCAAGGCCGATGGTGGCTTCTGTGCAAACCCCACCCTCTACTGACAAGGACGCGCTAACGATTACTTTAGCTATATCCTGAGACTTTCTTCTGGCCAAACGAATGTATCCGGATCCGAAGCCTGCTTTTGGTGCAGGAAAGGATATTTCTTTAATCAAATCATTGGGTTTTAGAACAGTCTTATAGGTTGATAGGAAAAAATCTTCTATGGGAATCGTCCTTTCTCCCATGGCATTTACAACTAGTACCTTGGCTTTTAACCCCATGAGCATGGAAGTACAATCTGCTGAGGGAGCTCCCGTTCCAATGTTTCCCGCCGGAGTTGCCACCTGTCTTATGGCAGGGCTGCCTAATTGTCGTACTGCTTCCACCATTCCTTTTACTTTTTTTATAATTGGAGATTCTAACATCTCCACATAAGTAACGGCTCCGCCGATGACAACATTACCCTCATTCTCAGAAATATTTTTTAATTCTTTTATGTCAGCTATGTAAATGACAGCTTCAGGAGTTTTTTCACCTGTTGTCAATTTTTCCACAATATCAGAGCCACCGTTTACAATTACTGCCTTATCACCATATTGATTTAATAGTTCAATTGCTTCATTAATAGTTGTTGGTTTAAAGAAATCCGTCTTCATCGGTTTTCCCCCCTTTCTTCTAACTTCTTCGCTTCAAGAGCTTCCAATACACGAACCGGTGTCAGCGGAATAGTGTTCATCTTTATGCCCGTGGCATCCAGGAAGGCATTCCGTATGGCAGGAGCTCCGGGAATGATTCCGGGTTCACCGATACCCTTGGCCCCAAAAGGTCCCAGCTCGTTAGGACATTCCACAATGATAGATTTGAGAGGCGGAATATCTAAGGTTGTAGGAATTAAGAAATTATGGAAGGATGCATTTTCCATCCTGCCCTCTTTCATAAAATGCTCCTCCATCAAGGCCCATCCCATGGCTTGAACAGAAGCTCCTTCCATTTGTCCCTCTACAATGATTGGGTTGATAGCCTTTCCTATATCCGCAGCATAAACGCTCTTTAACAAGGTAATCTCACCCGTCTGAGTATCAACTTCAAGCTCCACAGCTTGGGCACCAAAAGCGAAGGCATGTACGGTTTCACCTTGCCCATCGGGCTGAGTAAATCCGGGTTGTGGAGGATACCAGTTTCCAACTGCTGACAAGGATACTTGGCTCATATAAGCTTTAGCAACCACTTCCGCAAATGTCAAGGATCTTTCCGGATTGCCTTTAATAAAGAACTTTGAGTCTGCTGACTCCACATTCCTGGAATCTACACCAAACATGCCGGCGGCAACAGAAAGCAATCTATCCTTTAACTGCTCTGCTCCATTACAAATAGCGTTTCCTACGATTGTGGCAGAACGTGAACCTACTGTGGGCCCACTGTCAGGAGAGGTTTGTGTATCTGCGATAGTAACAACAATATCCTCAAATTTCATACCCAGCACCTCTGCTGCCAACTGAGCTCCAGTGGTGGCTATGCCTTGCCCCATTTCCGTACTGGAATAACCAAGCTGCAGAGAACCGTCGGTATTCATTGTTAAAGATACATTTGCTCCTTCGAAAAGTAGGGGGATCCCTGTTCCATACATGAAAGCGGCTACGCCCCTTCCCCTTAAAATATGTTCCTTGCTGTTTTCAGTGGGTTTCTTGCTCCCCATTTCTCGTTCAACGGCATCAAAGCAAGGACCTAAGCCTAAGCCTCTTTCCTTTAGCATATAGCTTCCGGTAATGGTTTTTTGTCCATCTTTAAACATATTTTTACGTCTAATCTCAAGGTAATCTATTCCAAGGGTATCAGCCAATTCCTGCATCTGACACTCCATAGCAAATGTAGCTTGGGGAACACCGAATCCTCGAAAGGCAGTTCCGTAAGGATTATTTGTAAAAACCGACATGGATTTTACTTTGACATTAGGTACATAATATGCTCCTGCCGCATAAATAGCAGTACGCATGGTAACACCGTAAGCGGGAGGTTTTGCTCCACCCATGGAAACATAGGCACCTTTATTTAAATAAGTTTCCGTTTCCACTGCAACGATTGTTCCATCTTTCTTTGCACCTAATTTGTGGTGAATATAACATGCTGTACGCTTTCCGGTGGTTCTAAATACTTCCTCTCGTGTAAGCATATAATACACGGGCTTTTTCGTCTTTAAGGCCAGAACCCCTGCAATAACCGAAACATCCATGGTGGAATCTTCTTTACCACCAAATCCTCCGCCTACCAATGGTGAGACCACATTTATTTTGGCTTGTGGCAAATTAAATACACCGGCAAGGTGTCGGCGGCTTTGAAATACCGCTTGATTAGGAGATATTAGTTTAATCCCTCCTGTAGCCAAATCCGGTTCTGCAATGCAAATATCTTGCTCGAAGTAACAGTGATCCAACATGGGAGTTTCATAGTCATTTTCAATGATGATATCTGCCTCTGCAAAAGCGGCATCAACATCTCCTGTATTTACAGATACAGTTGCCAACAAATTACCTTTTTCAGCAAATATAGAATCAGGATGAATTACTACCGCATCGTCTTTAATTGCTTCTCTTGGGTCGTCATAAGCTGGAAGTACTTCATATTTAACTTCAATGAGTTCTACTGCCTTAAGCGCCGTTTCTGTGTCAACAGCGGCTACGATAGCTACGGGATCACCCTCGTAGCAGACTTTATCCTCTGCAATGACAGGCTTATCCTGAACCATAGGTCCATAACTATTTCTGCCCGGTAAATCTTTTGCAGTCATCACAGCACAAACTCCTTCCAAAGCTTCTGCTTTAGAAGTATCTATGCTTTTTATGAGTGCATGTGGATGCTTGGGCCACAGCACCTTTGCTACAAGCATGTCAGAGCGAATCAAATCTTCTGTGTAGGTTGCGGCACCCCTTACCTTTGCCTCTGCATCAGATCGTATTACACTGTGACCAACACAACGTAGTTCTTGCATTTTAATTTCCTCCTTTTTGGTTTTTAAATTAACGAAAGGAATCTACCCTCTATGCTATAATTTTTACTTACATTTTTATTAAATTTTCAAGCAGTTCCATAGTCTCTATCCCCTTCTCAGTTATGGTAACTTTTCTACGTATGATACCACTTTCCGTCAAGAGCTTTCTCCCTATTAAATAACAAAGGTCGGAGATCATTTCGTTTTTGTTTAGTTTCATTTTTTCACAGATTTCACCTGCTATAACTTTAGGATGAGTTTTAACATAAGTAAGAATCTTATATTGGCTCATGTTTATCCCACCCTCGTTTAATAGGCGAATTTCATCTGCATTGAGTGGATCCAACTCTGCTGCACCCATATCTGTCAATAGCCAATTAAATCGATTAATCCCTTTATATTCTACACGTACAATGTAACCATCCTGTTCTAATTGTTCAGCGATATTGTTTGCTATAGGGGCAGTAATTCCAAGATTATCGCTGAAATCCACCAGAGTGTTTCTTCCTTCTCGAATAAAGTTAAGTATTTTCTTCTCCCTCCAGTTTAGGATCCTATTTCCATTGCTTCTATGAGTCAAATCCTTTGGTGGGCTTACCATTTCTTCTTCATTGAATCTTCTACCAGTAATATGAGGAAACATGAAATCAGCTAACGTGTACGTATTGTTATGGCGCTGCTCCATTCTATCTCTATATTTTTTGCTGCCGATACAAGGACGCATTACATTACACATGGCTTCTCTGAACCTTTCCCCTTGGCACTGCTTACTGAGGGTCATATTGGTCTGAGCCAAACCCGAGGCTGTACTTAGAGCGCCGGGTTTAAATTCTTTGCTAGCATAGTATTTAGGCTTAGTAACCAGAGTAATCATCATAATCATTATAAATGTAGTGATAAACCCTACCCACATTGGATGCACAACATCAGATAAGCCACTGATGTACCAGACTGTGGTGAGAATCAGACCAATGAGCTCTCCCCAAAAGGCAGCTTTTACCGTGACCCTTTTCCAAAAATATCCCAGAAGTAGGGTTGCTGCTGTTGGGGAAGAAAAAGCCCACATAAATGCCAAACCATGAGCCGCACCTGCCTTCCAAAGCAATGCAAACAAATATGCAATTAACGCTACCACCACAGTAATGGTGCGACTGGCCTTAGTCAGCTGCACAGTACTGGCATTAGGTGCAAACAGCCTCTGATAGATATCTCTGGTGATGGGTGATGCAACGCCTAGGAGAGCTGTAGAAAAAGTAGACATGCAGGCAGCCATCAAAGCAAGGAGAAGTAATCCATCCAAACCAATGGGCAACGATTTAATGATTAAGCTAAATGCAATATCCGGTTTAAAATTGTCTTCTCCAAATATGTATAATGCATACAAACCGAACAATGCCAGTACTGTAGAACCAAAAATGATAGCAATGATACCTGATAAGTAGTATCCCTTCTTTACCGCCCTTTCACTTCTCCCCCCTACAGCTCTCATCCAGTAATATTGGCAGCCCATCTGAGTAATGAACCAACCAAACAAAAAGGAAGCTAAGGAAGGAAACTTCAAGCTAGTAAGGAAATCGCCGGGTGAAATTCCTAAAAATGTATCCACTCGAATTTCCACTGCAGGGGAGTTGGTTAGGATCTCAATGGGATTGGCAACTGTACTAAATAGATACGTCAAAGCTCCCATAAATGCTATGATTACCAAAGTTATGTGAGACATATCCGAAATGGACAATGCCCAAAATCCACCTGCATACATGTAAAAGGTACAGAGTAATACAATTCCTAAAGTAGCGGCCCAATAAGGAATATCCGTCAATGCAGTAAGAATATTTCCCAGACCAATTACCTGTGAAAACAAAGCTCCGAAGGCTGCAATGCTTATGGCAACAGCTACTACGGTACGAGTATTGCTATCAAATCGAACCTCTGCCCACTCAGCTAAGGTGAATACACCACTTCTGCGAACGGCAGGGGCAAAAACTTTTCCGAAAACTATGATGCCTGCAGCCCAACCCCACATGTAGAGCGAAGCTATCCAAAGGCTATGAGTAATGGCAAAGCCTGTAATTGCCGGAAGCATTGCTCCGCTGAAGATAATGCTTGCCAGTCCCAGTCCCATTGCAATCACACCAAGCTCACGGTCAGAGGAAAAAAAACCCGCCATAGTAGAAACCCATCTTTGGGTGATGAGTCCAATAATAATCATGAACACAAAGTAAAGTACTACTTGTGTATACAATAATAGTGTTGTAGAATCCATGCTATCCTTCTTTTCTTTTATCAATTATGTAAAATAATAATTAGATTATAGCCAACTACATCATCATTAGTCAATTATCCATGATCAAAGTTTTATAAAACTAAAGCGAGTTCCTTTTCACTCAATAATTAGGGGCACAAAACAATTTAATTTATGGCAATTAAGAAATTATTTGGAGCTCACACCGTCTTCTGTATGGATATTTGATTCCGGCATAAAGAACAGTGAAACAACTCCCAGTAGGAATATTACGGAAAGAATTCCAATACCAAATCCTAATCCGTGAGTTTTAGCCAATACTCCTATGGTAAAAGGTGCAAATACTGCTCCTATTCCACGTCCTATGTTAAAGGCAAATCCACTGCCTGTTGCTCTGATTCTATCAGGGAAAAGGGCTGAGAAATATGATCCAAAAAGACCGAAAACTCCACCAAAGCTAATCCCCATAATAGGTCCAAGCCAGAAAATCCAATCTGCAGAAGGTAAAATAATGTAACTAGGCACTAATATTGCATCAGCCAGGAAAGCGATCATCAATGCTTTACGATGTCCCACCTTCTCAGCTAAAAAAGCATAAATGTAGTAACCTGCAAAAGCACCAAGGAACATGAACATACTAAAATTAGCCATGGTAGCTAAACTCAAGCCACGATCTTGAACCAAGTAAGTAGGGATCCAAGAAAGTGCACCCCAGTAACCGGCCATCTGACACATTGAAACAACACTTGCTAAAACGGTTACTTTTAACATTCTTCCTTTGAAGCATTCACTAAGCCCAACCTTTTCTTTTACTTCTGTGGCTTTTACAGGGGCTTTTTTAACCTCAGGAATAAACAGGTAAAATATAATACCCACTATAATTGCGCTACCGGTTAATACAAATATTAAACGCCAGTTTACTACTCCAAGCATAAAACGGCCCATTAAGCCTGCCATGATTCCGCCAAGTGCAAAGGTGCTCAATACAAATCCATTGGCTCTGGTACGAAATCTAGGAGCCCAGTGTTCAGCAATCAAAGTAACCAGAGGACCCCAAAGACCTCCCAGACCGATACCTGCCAAGAACCGAAGAATCATCAAATGCTCCCAGGATGTAGCCCAATATACGGCCACAGTGAATACCCCGAATTCTATTAGTCCGATGGCTGCAGCCTTTTTTCTTCCATAGTTATCTGCAACCCAACCAAATAATATTCCGCCTATGGCGGTTCCAACCATTGTTGCCGAAGACAACAATCCTGCATTGGCTAAAGCGATGTCCATTTCCTTCATAATTACCGGCATAGAAATTGCCAAAATTTGTAAATCCAAGCTGTCATATAAATAGGCTAGTGCGCACAGCATTAACACGCTCCAGCGTTTATCAGACCCCGAGGACTCAGAGTTTAAATGAGAATTGTTAGAAATTGTAGGTTGTGTCATTTTCTTTTTCCTCCTTAAAAAATTAACTTAAATTTTAGAGTAATGATTTTCCCCATCCCATAAGTAGATTGAAATAATTCCAAGTAAGTATAAGCCTCCTCCTTTTTATTTTTTTAATTTTTAGACATTATACAATCCTTTTTTCGACATTGTAAACGGTCTACAGGAAATCTTAACGCGGTCTTAACGCTTTATACTAAACTTTTATTATCATCTTTATATTGATTGGTTTTTTAACTAAAATATTTATTAATACATTTTCTTTTTAGGCCAAAACACCATGCCTTTTTGAATGGATTTAATATTAGATGCCCCTGTCATATACATGGCATCCACTAATTCCTGACCTATCTTTTCCGTATAAACGGCAACTCCTTCAGAGCCTCCCCCATAAGTAGCTGTAACATATGGCCTACCAATCAGTGCCATATCTGCACCCAGTGCCAATAATTTAAAAACATCTAATCCACTTCGAATGCCACCATCGGCTATTACTTTAACTCTGCCGCCAACTGCTTCTACAATAGCAGGCAACACTTCCACTGCAGCAGGTAGTTGATCCATTACCCTGCCACCATGAGTGGACACTACAATGGCAGCTGCCCCCGCTGCTATAGCTTTTTCAGCTCCATTGACGGTCATAATTCCCTTTATGATAACAGGTAACTCAGTCAGTGCAATGATTTCGGCTAACTGCTCCGTGGTCTTAGCCTGTACGGGAGGGTCTAAATTGCGCAATGCCTGAATACCAAGAGCATCAATATCTATGGCTATAGCTATTGCACCATGCTCCTCCGCGGTTCTGATTCTCACCTTTGCATCTTCTAAGGTACGAGGCTTAAAAGTAGGAATACCGCAACCGGAAGCTTTCACTGCATCCATGGGATCATAATAAATATTTGGCTTAGGTCCGTCTCCGGTAAAGGCTGCAATTCCTGCTTCCCTACATCCTGTCAATAGATCCATGGTATAGCGTTTATCATTGTAATAGTCGCCAAAGTAAGCATCTACAGAACCAATGGGGGCTGCCATAAATGGATATTTCAGTACTCGTCCAAAAAAATCGCACTGGGTATTGATAGGAACAGACTGATAAATGGTGTCCGGAAGAATTTTGATCTCTTGAAGTTTTGTGTAATTTCTTGTAAAAGAATCGGCTGTACCCTTTGCACCCGGTCCGGGAATGACATTTCTACATGCAATTCCATCGCAAATTGGACAATGCTTACACTTGTCATTCATATTCTTTTTTGCATTTTCTAAAATTTCTTGATAAGTCATCATTTTTTCTTCTCCTTTTCATTTAGAGCAAACCGGCTAATTGATTGTCTATTGTACTCTCATGGATTCTGCTTTGTAAACGGCATTTCTGCAATCTTAATGCGGATTTAATGGGTTTTCTGTAACTTTAATCATTTTCTTAACATGAATTCGTGGTATAATCTTTTTAACTTAAATTTATAATTTGGTGGCAGAACTCTTCTGACTGGAAAGAGATTTGGTTATTTAAAAAATACATATTTAAAACATTAAAAAAAGGGGAAATTAAATGTTAAATAAAACATTTCCGGAGGAAATATCTGCGGAAGTGATGAAAATAGAGGAAAGATGCCCCCAACATTCAGCGAGGGATGTTGAATTTCCCATATCCTGTGCCATTATGGCAGCCGGAATCTCTCGAAGATTCCAAGGTTCTATGGGTGATAATAAGCTATTAGTGGAGTTTAAAGGAAAGCCTTTGCTTCAATGGACATTGGAATGCTTTGCAAAGTTAAGCTGCCATTCCAAAATTGTGGTAGTAAGAAAAAGGGAAGTTGGAAATCTGATTTCACAAAACTCCTTTCAAGTTGTCTGGAATAAGGATAAGAACTTATCTCCAACCGTAACTATCCGAAAGGCAATTTTATCCCTGCCGGATGATTCAACAGGGTGCCTCTTTGCAGTGGGAGACCAGCCGTTTTTGACTTATTCCAGTATTCGTAAATTGTGTGAAGCCTTTCAAAGCAACCCCAATAAAATCGTCTCTCTTTCTCGAAATCAGGAAAGGGGGAATCCTGTGATATTTCCCCGCTCTCTCTTTCCCGAGCTGCTAGCCCTGGAGGACGGACTTACAGGGAAGTCAGTCATCAATTGTCATCCTGAGCTTCTAATGTTGGTGGAAGCAACTTGTCCGGAGGAATTGATGGATATTGATACACATCAACAATATGCAGACGCTTGTAATGGAATATTTTTCACTTGAGGTAATGCCATGAATGTTTCCGACAGCATTAAACAGAATAAAGATATCGTCTTAACTCCCGGAGGAATGATGCCCTCAGATTTTCCTGAGATCAATTCCAACGTGCGGGATAGCTTTTTTCTTTTCTTTGTTCTGTTGGTGGTCTCCTTGATGGGTGCCAGCTTATGGGAGTTAGGCTTCAATGACACTGCTGTAATCAGCGTATTTCTCTTAGGGATTTTATGCGTTTCTATCATTTGTTCCCCCAGAATCTTTGGTATTTTGGCTACAGTCTTTAGTTTTTTTATCTTTGATTTTCTCTTTGCAAAACCCCTTTACTCTTTTTACATGGATGATAAAGGATACCTGATATCCTTTGTAATTATGATTTTTACATCTTTTTTTATTAACAATCAACTAACCCGAGTAAAGGAACAGATTAAAAAATCCGCTGAGATTGCTGCCCAAGCAGAGCAGGAGCACCTACGGTCTACCCTATTAAGATCCATCTCTCACGATTTGCGTACACCTCTTACCACCATCTCAGGCAATGCAAGCATACTATTATTTAATTCATCGATTTTAGATGATAAAAAAAAGATAGAGCTTTACACTTCAATCTATAACGATTCCCTTTGGCTCAATAGTTTGGTGGAGAACCTTCTCTCTATTACTCGGATCGAGGAGGGGAAAATGAGCTTAAATCTCCAGCCGGAATTATTGACAGAGGTTATTGACGAAGCCCTTAAGCATATTTCTGTTAAGAGCAATCATCATATGATTCGAGTAAAGGTGGAGGACGAGCTCTTGATGGCTACGATTGATTTACGGCTGATCCTTCAGGTTATCATAAACATCGTGGAAAATGCCATAAAATATACACCTCCCGGAACAGAAGTAGTCATTTCTGCAAAACGCTCAGATCAAAAGGTAATTATTGAAATATCTGATAACGGAAATGGTATACCGGACGAAAAGAAAAATTTAGTATTTAATATGTTTTTTTCTGAGGGCAACAGCTTCGGTGACAATCGACGGGGACTTGGATTGGGGTTGGCCCTCTGTAAAGCCATTTTAACTGCCCATGGGGAAACCATCTATGTCAGGGATAATATGCCGAAGGGCACAATTTTTGAATTTACTTTAAATGCTGTGGAGGTGAGTTGCTTTGAATAAACCACTCTTTTTAATTGTTGAGGATGATAAAGCTGTTCGGAATCTAATTGCTACTACCTTAGAAATTCATGGTTATCAATACAAAACAGCCAAAACCGGCATGGAGGCCATATCAGAAATGGTTTCCTCTCAACCTAATTTAATGATTTTAGATTTGGGATTACCAGATATGAATGGCACAGAAATCATACAAAAGGTTCGCACTTGGTCAACCTTACCTATCATTGTTGTAAGTGCCAGAAGTGACTCTCAGGACAAAATTGCTGCTTTGGACGCCGGAGCCGATGACTACTTAACCAAACCTTTCAGCGTGGATGAGCTGTTGGCTAGAATTCGGGTGGCATTGCGACATATAGAACAACAGGATGAAATTACTCATACATCTTCCTTATTCATTAATGGAAATTTGAAAATTGATTATTCCTCGGGTTGTGTTTTCGTAAATGAAAAGGAGATCCACTTAACGCCTATTGAGTATCGCTTATTGTGTCTTTTAGGGCAAAATGTGGGTAAGGTTCTCACTCGTAACTACATTATTCAAAAAATTTGGGGCAATGCCATCCCCATGGAAATAGCTTCTCTACGAGTATTTATGACAACCTTACGAAAAAAAATTGAGCCGCAACCATCCAATCCCATTTACATTCAAACTCATATCGGTATCGGCTATCGAATGTTACAACAGTCTAGTGGTGAAAGCGAGTGCCAGAAAGAGCAAAACGTAAATGAGAATGAATATGAAATTAAAAATGACCAATAGCATAAAACTTAAAGATGCTTTGTACCTTCCAACCCATGGGAAGTGCATTTCCATAGTAGGGGCAGGTGGAAAAACCTCACTGCTCTTTAAATTAGCCCACGAGTTGACTGAAGACGGGTTAAAATGCGTAGTTCTAACCTCTACTCACATTTATCAGCCAACGCTAAAGCAGGCCATTACCATAACCGACGACCTTCCTCATGCTAAAAAAGCTCTGGCACTTGCTTTAAGCAAAAACATTCCCGTTGCCATAGGTTCTTTGGAAGCTTCAACCCACAAGCTCTGTATGCCCTCAAAGGAGCTTCTTTCCGCCGCTTGGGATCAGGCTGATTGGATTTTGGTGGAAGCCGATGGATCCCGGAACTTACCGATGAAGTTTCCTGCATCTCATGAGCCGGTGATTCTTGATGCCTCCCATAGGGTCATTGCATTAGCAGGATTACGTGCCATAGGAAAGCCACTTTCTCAAGTCTGCCAACGTGCAAATTTAGCGGCAGAATTTTTACAGGTTTCCCTTGACACTATGGTTACGCCATGGATTTTGGCTCGCATACTCACTTCAGAGCAGGGGCAGCTTAAGGGTATAAAAGATCCATCTATCTTTTCTATATTTCTCAATCAAGCAGATGATGAAAATCTTTATAACTTGGCTATAGAAACCACATATCACATTAAATCATTTCTTCCCAATTGCCCTGTGGTAGCAGGTTCCTTACAAAAGGGGGAAATCTTCATCTGCTGATTTTTATTTGCCAAATTCACAACTGGGATAATAACATTCAGTACAAGTCTGACAAAGACCTCCGTGAGCCAATTTTTTAATGTCTGCCCTAGTCGGCACTTCTCCCGCAAGAATCCTGGGGACTATCAGATCAAATATACTTACTCTACTATACATGACACATCCGGGTAACCCCAGAATGGGAGTTTTCCCTATGTAAGCCAACATAAACATGGCACCCGGTAACACCGGTGCTCCGTAGGCCACAATGTCCCCTCCTGCCCTTCTGATTCCTGTGGGCGTCTTATCATCCGGATCTACTGACATTCCCCCGGTAACACAAATCATGTCAACACCATCCTCAATTAGCTTATGAATATGATCAGCTATCATATTTTCATCGTCGTCGGCAATGAGCTGTGTTACAACATTACTACCCAAATCACTGAATTTTTTCTCTAGAATCGGTCCAAAGGAATCTTTGATTTTTCCGGAATAAATCTCACTGCCTGTAGTGACCATGCCTATTGTTAAGGATCTTAAGGGAATCACCTCAACCATGGGACCATTACTCAGAAGCTCTTCTGCACCCTGAACAATATCTTGACTTACAAATAAGGGTATAACCCTTGTTGCCGCCACTTTTTTCCCTTCTTTTACAATCTGATTTTCATGAATGGAAGCAAACATTATTTCATCTTGATCAATTAGTTGATTAAGCATAGGGGTATTTATTTTTAATAAACCATCCATATCGGCAATCAACTCGATTTTCCCTTCTCCTGGTGAAGTAAATCGGATTCCCCTACCGGCAGCAGCCTTTGCAATGCGAATGGCCGCTTCATCTTCGTGGATATCCGTATCTTCTTTATCTACTACATAAATGTGTTTTTTACCCATACTGAACAGGGTATCCACATCATCTTCTGTTATGATATGCCCCTTTTTAAATCTGCTTCCTTTAAATACTCCGGGGATAATCTGGGTTAAGTCATGAACTAAAACCTTGCCGATTGCCTCCATTACTGGAACTTCCTTCATAAAAAACCTCCTTATTCTTCATTTTTATTCAATCAAATGCTTTTATTGTTCGTTAATGATTTTTCCTTTTTTTATGGTAATGCATTTGTCTCCGAACAAGTCCCCCTCCAATTTATCATGTGTAATCAAGATTATGGGCACTTTGAATTCCTCTTTAAAGACAATAAATTCATCGTAAACAGTCTTTTTTGTTTCTTCATCCAAAGCCGAAAATGGTTCGTCTAACAGTAATAGCTTAGGCTGTGTTACAATTGCTCGTGATAAGGCAACTCTCTGCTTTTCTCCTCCGGAGATATTGGCAGGATATTTTTTTGCCAAATGCTCAATGCCAAAAGTTCTCATTATATAATTGCAGTACCCCAGAAGCTCTTCCCTCCTTTGGTGTTGCTTATATTCCTCTTTGTTTTTTACTCCATAAGTAATGTTTTCATAAACTGTCATATTGGGGAATAAGGCATAATCTTGAAAAAAGTATCCCATATTTCGCTTTCTGCTTTCAAGGTTGATGCCAAAGCTACTATCAAAAAAGACGATATTATTAAGGATTATTCGCCCTTCCTCAGGGTCTTTAAGTCCTGCAATACAGTTAAGAATGGTAGTTTTTCCTGATCCGGATTCCCCATTTATTACCAGTACACCTTTTTCAAATTCACATTCTATGTCTAAAGTAAAATGATCCATCTCTTTTTTTATTTTAAAAAACATACTGCCATCCTCTTTTGCATTGCTATCCCATGAGACTTTTACTTTTTAACCAAAAATTTAACCCGAGGATTAAAATAAAACTGAATAATGTCATAATGAAAACTAAATTATTCGCTATTTCCATATCTCCCGATTCTACAGCATAGTAAATTGCAGTTGGAATGGTTTGAGTCTTCCCCGGAATGTTGCCGGCTATCATAAGGGTGGCACCAAATTCTCCCATGGCACGGGCAAAAGCCAACACGGTGCCGCTGATAATTCCAGGGCGAGAAAGGGGGATTAAGATGGTAAAAAAAATCTTTAGTTCGCTGCTGCCTAAGGTTTTTCCCGCCTGCTCGTAAATGGGATTCAGGTTAGTAAATGCTGCCTTTACATTCTGATACATCAGGGGAAGGGATACGATACATGCGGCAATTGCTGCTCCTACCCAAGTAAATACAATCTGAATCTCAAAATACTCCTGAAGGAAAGCGCCTATGGGTCCCCTCTTCCCAAGAACCGTCATGAGGATATAGCCTACCACTGAGGGTGGTAATATCATGGGTATTATTAGCAAGGTTTCCCATAAACTCTTACCCCAAATATTTTTTTTATTGATGATATACGCCAAAAATATACCCAATATAAAGGAAAAAATAGTGGCAATAGATGCAATTTTAAGGGAAAGAATTATGGGTGACCACATCTTAAAATTCTCCTTTAGCTTAATTTAATCAGCTTATCTAATTTAAAAAATTTACTTTTTCAAATAAAATTTTAATTTTTTTTTGATAGATTTTTCAACTTTCTTTATTCAGTCAACATTACAAATCCATATTTCTCAAATATATTAATGGAAAAATCGGTTAACAAAAATTCTAGGAACGCCGTGGCAGCAACCGGCTGCTTGGAGTCTTTTACCAGAGCCACTTGGTACAAAATGGGGCTGTAGCTGCTCTGGGGCATATTGCAGATGATTCTGCCGGTTTTTAAGGTCATGGCATCTGTTTGATATACAAAGCCGCAGTCTACATTGCCTGTATCCACATAATCAAGCACTTGCTTGGCATCCTTTCCAAACACCAATTTCTCCTGAATCTGATTCCAGACCCCCTGGTTTTCAAGGGACTCCTTGGCATACTTACCCGAAGGAACGGTTTCCGGTATTCCCATGGAAATGCTTCCCACTTCTACCCCTGATAATGATTCAATTCCCGTTACACTCTCGGATTTTTCCTTTGATGCAATAAGGGTTAAGGTATTCCCTACCAAGGTTTTACGAGAGCTTGGCACAATCAATCCTGTTTCCTCTAGGGTATCCATGTTTTCCTTTGATGCAGATATGAACAAATCGCAAGGAGCACCTCCTATAATCTGCCTTTGCAGTGTTCCTGATGCACCAAAATTAAATGTTATAGTAGTTTTATTCTTTTTTTTGTATTCAGATTCAATCTCTATGAGCGCTTCCCTTAAACTTGTCGCCGCTGATATGAGGATTTCTTCTGCAACCACATCTTGAGATTTTTGTCCCCTACTGATGTAACAACCTACTAATGTTGTAGCTATTAATATTGCCAGGGCTATAATGAAAATCTTACGACTCCGCATTCTTAATAATCCACCTTTCCGCAATAATTCCTATATTTTGCCCCTACATCTAATCGTAACAAGTCGTTGATGTTAGATACCGGTTTATACTAATTTTATCTTTAAGACAAAAAAAGATATGTTGTCGAAACAACATATCTGCATTAAATTTTCTTAATACTGCTACTATATTCTCATCTTATCTAGTTTTATCTAATGCTATCTTATCTAGTTTTATCTAATGCTATCTTTTCTAATTTTATCTATTCTTATCTTATAAATCTTATCTAACTATTTTATTTAATATCATTAATTGTGAAAAGATCCTTTCGGAAGGAAATCAACCCCTCTTGTTGCATGCGACTTAGTTCATGGGATAAGGCACTGCGATTCACACATAGATAATCAGCAAGCTGTTCCCTATTCAGCCCAAGCTTGAATGTACTTTTTCCTGCTTTTTTCATCTTCGTATATAGATGAACTAGAATTTTATCTCTTAAAGATTTCTGAGATAAAGCTTCTATTTTATATAATTTTTTTATATTATCATTTGCAATTAAATTTACGATATTTTTTATTATTTTTATACGGACTTCGAATGGCATGTGGCTGTCACTACATATTTTCTCATAGTTGAAAAATAATACAGATGAATCCTCTAAACAAGAAATGGTTACAGGACTTATTTGAGTAGGTGTTCCGACAATTTCCATTCCAAAGGTTTTTGAGGTTGCAATGACTTCCAGCAAATGCAGCTTTCCCGTGTGTTCAAGCTTCGCTTTAACCAGTTTTCCACTACATACAACCCCTATATCGTCTAGCTTTTCTCCTTCATTGATAATTATTTGATTTTTTGAATAATTCTTAAAAGCAGGCTTAATGATAGTGCAAAAGTACTCATACTCAGCCCTTGTAAAACCTTCAAATAATTTTGACTCCGTTATAAATGAAACGCTATAAAACATACAGATATTCTTCCTTTATGTCTTTTCCCTCCAAGCCAATCCTCCATATCTATTTATGTGGATGGCTCAAGCTTACTTTAAAAGGAGTATACCATAGAACAGTTTATAGAAAAAGTAGTTTTTATATAATAATGGGTTAAGAGATTGAATTTTTAAAGATTATTAGTTGAATATAAAAGTTTAAATCTATATAATTATGCTAATACTTCAATTATTAACGGAATAATATATATATTTAGGGGGTGCCGAATAACTCCTTAATTATTTGTAAACTGAATCAAAGGTATATTTAAAATGCAAACTAAAAATGAAATACGCAAAGAAATGCTTTTTCTGCGATCACGGTTAAATGACGAATACATCGCTCAATTTGCAATAGATGCAAAGGAACGGTTAGTAAGCTTAAAGACCTTTCAAGAGGCAGAAACCCTCATGCTTTATATGGATTATCGCAAGGAGGCACCCACTTTACCCCTAATCAATGCGGCTATGGTGTTGCATAAAAATGTGGTGCTGCCTTATACGGATGAAAATTTTGAAATACACCCCTATATCATTCCTCACTGTGAAAATATCAAAGACATTTATTCTTTTTTAGTACAATCTCCCATAGGTATTTGGGAGCCCAATCCGGAATTGTTGTCAGCTCCCACAAAAATTGATCT
This sequence comes from uncultured Anaerovorax sp., assembly GCA_964461765.1. Lineage (GTDB taxonomy): Bacteria > Bacillota > Clostridia > Peptostreptococcales > Anaerovoracaceae > JAVVUJ01. The sequence continues at coordinate 26,229 of CAYWVS010000004.1, read as the reverse complement.
CATCATCGTTCCCGGGGTGGCTTTTGACATTTCAGGAAACAGATTAGGCTACGGAAAGGGCTGCTATGACAGATTCCTGCCAAAGCTCAGGCATGAAGTACCAAAGTTGGCACTGGCCTATGAGTTTCAAATTATCAATGCCCTACCAAGTGAGGAAACGGACATTCGAATGGATGGATTTGTTTAGAAAGTCATATAATAATGTGATTTATTAATATGAAATAAGGAGAAAAAATGAATTATAATATTCGGTTAGAGGAGCCAAAGGATTATCGACGAGTAGAGGAAATTACACGAGAGGCATTTTGGAATTTATATCATCCTGGGTGTGACGAGCATTATATCGCACATTTAATTCGTCAATCCCCTGATTTCATCCCTGAACTAACTTTTGTAATTGAACTGGATGGGGAAATCATAGGCAGCATTTTTTATACCTACTCAACCGTAGTATCAGAGGATGGTGTAGAGCATAAAGTCATTTCTTTCGGACCTGTGAGCATATCTCCGGAACTTCACCGCAAGGGGCTTGGAAAAGCCCTTATCGAGCATTCCATTAAAGATGCACGAAAAATGGGGCATAAGGCAATTTTCATCGGGGGCTACCCATATCATTACGAGCCCTACGGTTTTGTGGGAAGCAAAAAATATAATGTTTCAATGCCTGATGGAAAATTCTATACAGGAATAATGGCATTGCCACTTTATGAAAACGCACTGGATGAAATCAGTGGGAAGTTATACTTTTCCGGTGCTTTTGAGTTTGATGAGAATGCCTTAGAAGAGTTCGACAAGACCTTTCCACCGAAGGAAAAACTAGTAAAGGATAGCCAAAAGAAATTTGAGATTGCATCTACCACTCTGGACGAAAGAGTATACCCATAAAAGTGGCTCCATTTGAACCACCTGAAACAAGCCAAATTCAATTTATGCCTACCTATTAGTCTTTAAATTCAAACAATTTTTCAGGGGGAATATCCAAAGCGTCCGCTATGTCAAAAAGAGTCTCCAAAGACAAGGATGTCGGCATATTGGGCGCTTCAATGTTGCTCATATGAGTTCTGCTGATTGAAACTCTTTCAGAAAGCTCCATTTGGGTAAGACCGCTTAATTTTCTATGATATGCTATGTTTAAACCTAATTTTTTTAATCTAATTACGTGTTTATCTTCCAAAATTCCACCTCCTACTAAATTAAATTATAGGTGGAAATGGTATGATCATAAACAAATCAAAAGTTGAAAGATTAATGCAAAATATAAGATTGCTTTTTAAACAAATAGCAAACTTATATTTTGCTATTACATACAATATATTTATAAAATGTAAATAATTAAAATTTATAAGTTATGTAATTTTACTTTATATATTTAAATTTATTAGATAAATATAGTTAAAAAACATTATGTATTAATTTTAACTAAAAAATAATATTCTGATAATTAAAAAAATAATGTTGAATTTCTAAATTCCTTATGTTATCCTATTCCCATAATTAAATACTGTTTTCCGAGTTGAAGGTTCTAAGGCAAGCTGTGGATCATGTTGTACAGAAAGCTATGAATTTCAACCGATGGGCACAGGAGAAATCCGAAGGCCTCCCATTTGGAAAGGAAAGATAATAATTGTAATTACTTTTCCTTCTTAGCGTTTGCGGAGGGATTTTTTATTACAATTTAACTAAAGTTATTTACTATATCAGTTTATTGGAGTTCCTTCCAAAGTGGTTAAAAGTTATTTATTTTATTTATAAGTAGGGCTACACAAACTATATACTTATAGCCCAAACTAAGGAGGAACAAATGATCAGAAGAAAAATTATCCCTTTACTACTTACTTTAATGGTGATTTTAGCAAACTTCAGCGGATGTGCTGCAAATAATGGGGGCAACGATACTCAGGATCCTGTGGAATCCAAGGGAACTATCATATTAGCCACCACCACCAGTACCCAGGACAGCGGTCTTTTGGATGAGCTTCTCCCTCTCTTTACAGAAGAAACGGGATATGAAGTAAAAGTCATTGCCGTGGGTTCCGGGGAAGCTATGAAAATGGGAGAAAATGGAGAAGCGGATGTGCTGTTGGTCCACTCACCGGCTGCGGAAAAGGCCTTTATAGAAGCAGGTCACGGACCGGAGCGATTTGATGTTATGTATAACGACTTCGTGATCCTGGGACCAAATGAAGATCCTGCGGGAATCAATGGGGTAGCTGCAAATAATGCACAGGATGCCTTCAAAAAGCTTTTCCAGGAGAAGACATCAAAATTTATCTCCAGAGCAGATAAATCCGGAACAAATTCCAAAGAACTTTCCATTTGGGATAAGCTTGGGCTTACTCCTTCGGGAACAGGGGATTGGTATGTTGAGGCAGGAAAGGGCATGGGGGATGTCATCACCATGACCAATGAAATGCTGGGATACACTCTTTCTGATAGAGCTACTTGGCTGAACATGGCTGAAGGTACAGATTTAAGAATTGTAACTGAAGGGGACAAAGATTTATTTAACCAATACGGTGTAATCGTGGTGGATCCCGGCAAGAATGATAAGATCAATGCAGAAGGTGCACTTGCTTTCCAAACTTGGATTCTTTCCGAAACAACACAAAGCATAATCGGTAAATACGGTGAAGAAAAATATGGACAACCCTTATTCACACCAAACGCACAATAATAGTAACTGAAAAATTGCAAGGGACGGTTTATGGCTGAAATAGGTCTGGCTTTTCAAAAAGCTGTGGAACTTATATTTTCCGGTGATACAGAGCTCTACGAAATAGTAGGGCTCTCTCTTGCGGTTTCCTTTTGTTCTGTGACTATCTCTACTTTCTTAGGAGTGCCTTTGGGCATCCTCATAGGCACTAACCAATTTCCCTTTAAAAATGCTTTTATCCGTATTATTTATACTTTAATGAGCCTACCTCCTGTCATTGCAGGGCTTTTCGTATTTTTGATGATTATGAGAAAAGGTCCTTTAGGTTCCTGGGGAATCAATTATACACCTACCGCCATGGTCATAGCCCAAGTAATTTTAGTAACACCCATTATCCTAGGGCTTACCTATAATTTGGTGAAGGAAAAAGCTCCTTTGATTCGCAGCTTAGGTTTTACCTTAGGCGCCAATTCCTTCCAAATTATGAAACTTTTGATTTTCGAAATGAAAATCGGTATTTTAGCAGCCATCGTTTCCGGCGTAGGTCGTGCTATCTCCGAAGTGGGAGCTGTTATGATCGTAGGTGGAAATATTAAGGGCAAAACGAGAATGATGACCACTTATATCGCTCAGCTAAAAAGCATGGGGGACTATAGCACCGCCATCGCCGTAGGAATTATTTTATTAATTATAGCGTTTACCATTAATGCTTTTTTATATAACCTCCAGCAAAGGGAGGAGACACAATGAACTTAAGAGTAAAAAACTTGTGCAAAATGTATAATGAGAAAACGGTTTTATTCCTTGATGGTCTATCCATCAAAAGTGGTGCTTTTTTAGGAATTATCGGTGCTAACGGTGCAGGTAAAAGCACTTTTCTCAACCTTTTAGCAGGATTGGATCAACCTTCTCAGGGAACCATATACTATGGGGAAGATGAGTCTACCTCTCCCCCATTAGATCGTATGACCTTAGTGTTCCAAAAACCATATATGATGCGAACCAGCGTAGAAAAAAATATTGCTGCTCCTTTGGTTTGGAGGAGGTGGGCCCAGGAGGCCATAAATTCCAGAACCTGGGAGCTGATGGAAGGCTTGGGTATTCTTCATCTGCGAAATCAAAAGGCATGGACCCTTTCCGGAGGTGAGTCACAGAAGGTTGCTTTGGCCAGAGCTATTTCCTTTGAACCGGATCTGCTATTTTTAGATGAACCCACCGCCAACATAGACCCCAAGTCCACTGCAGAGATAGAAAATATCCTGCGGAAAATCAACGAAGAGAAACATACTACTATTTTATATATTACTCATAATTTACCTCAAGCCAAAAGGCTCTGTAAAGAGATCCTTTTCTTACATGAAGGTCGAGGAGTAGAGTTTGGGGAAAGTCAATTATTCTTTAAAGAACCTAAAGAAACATTGACCCGAAAATTCTTAGAAGGTGAACTATTGCTATGATATTTTTAATAAGAGAGCTACTGCTATGAAAGGAAGTGCATGGTGCGATTACTGAAAACAGATACCTTAGATCAGGTTCAAGAAAAGTTAAGTCAATATTTTCAGCATGAGAATGTTTCATCTGAGACCGTACAGCTTTTAAAAAGTGTGGATAGATATATTGCAAGGGACATATTTACGGATATGGATATGCCACAATTTCGTCGTTCTGTAGTGGATGGGTATGCCGTAATAGCTGCTGACACCTTTGGTACCGGAGAAAGCATCCCCTCTTTTTTGAAGGTCATTGGTGAAGTGAATATGGGGGAAGCCACAGATCTATGTGTTAAACCGGGACAAGCAGTATACGTACCCACAGGGGGTATGATCCCGGAAGGTGCTGACGGTATGGTGATGATCGAGTACGTGGAGGTTTTGGACGAGAAAAATATCGCTATTCATAAGCCGGCTACCCCCAACGGCTACATTATGCAGGTGGGAGACGATTTTTCAGCAGGGCAGCTAATCTTCGCAAAGGGTCATAGACTGACGGCAAAGGATATGGGCATGCTTGCCACCTGTGGAATGGATTATGTGGAGGCTTTCGCCAAACCGAAAATGGCCATTTTATCCACGGGAGATGAAATTATTCCCATAGATCAAACCCCTAGGCCGGGACAGATAAGAGATATCAATTCATATTCTATCGCCGCTTTGGCTGAAGCCGCAGGCATTGAGATCACCACCATTTCTCTCTGTAAGGATCATTTTGAGCAATTGCAAGAGTACTGCACTCGTTTGATAAAAGAAAATGACATTTTGATTTTATCCGGAGGTAGCTCTGCAGGAGCTAAGGATATGACGGCTGATCTTATCGAAAGCTTAGGAACCCCGGGGGTATTGACTCACGGTATCGCCATCAAGCCTGGAAAACCTACGGTAATTGGCGTCATAGACAGAAAGGATCCCCAAGAGTGGCAAGAGTGTTTTCAAGGGACACAGAAGTTACAAGAGCCACAAAAATTCCAGGATAATCAACAGGATCTGCAGAAGAAAAATCCTAAGGAGACACAGAAATGTAAACAGGAAAATCCTGCTTTAGCTATAGGCTTGCCGGGGCATCCCATGTCCGCCATTGTGGTCTACAAAACCGTAGTAGAACCCTTTATCAAGAGGCACTATTTTCACAATACAGAGGCACCCTTAACCATTACCGCGGAAATAACGGAAAATGTACACTCCGGGGAAGGACGTGAGACCTATCAGCTTGTTAAGTTAGAACGCATTGCTCAATGTTCATCATCAAAGGAGCAGGAGCTGAAAAGAGATTACGCCGGCATAAAGTCAAATGATGAAGACCAAAGAAAGGACTCCAACAAGTTTATTAATTGGAAGGCTATCCCTCTGCATGGCAAGTCAGGCTCCATTTCCCTATTGAAAGATGCAGACGGTTATATTCGGATTCCTTCCTTATCCGAGGGGGTAGCCGGAGGACAACCTGTAGAAGTTATTTTGTTATAAAGACAATTTTATATAAAAGTTTAAGCATGACGAATAATGAGTAAAAGAACACTACTGCAAATAAGACAGAAAGGAAAATGTATGATGATTTCTCTGGGTTTTCATTGTGCGAGGAAGTCAAATGGAAAGGACAATCTATTTAAATAACACGGATATTGAGGAAGCCTTACGCCTTTATCTGGGTAAAATTTCCGAAAAAAACATGGACAACATTCAAGCAGAGCAGGTTGACGTACGTCAGACCTTGGGCAGAATCACTTCAGTACCCATCTTTGCCCGTCTATCCTCCCCCAACCACAATGCAGCTGCTATGGATGGCATTATGGTAATATCCGAGAGAACTTTTACAGCCAACGAAGCCAATCCGGTAGTCTTAACCCGGGGTGTTGACTTTGAATACATCAATACAGGGCATTTGATTGTAGACCCCTACGACAGCGTCATCATGGTTGAGGATTTGATTCCTGCATCGGAAGAAAAAGGCACTGACGGTCAACCCAAGCAGATTAAAATTATGGTACAAGCCTCACCATGGCAACACATTCGCCCCATTGGTGAAGATATCGTAGCAGGAGAAATGATTTTACCTCAAAACCATCGTATCAGACCTATGGATATCGGTGCAGTGTTAAGCAGCGGCATTGAAAAAATAGAGGTATATGAGAAAATTAAGGTGGGAATTTTACCTACGGGTAATGAAATTACAGATTCCTATGAGCATTTGGAACCTGGCAAAACCTTTGATACCAACTCTTGGACCTTTAAAGCTATTGTAGAAAGTTGGGGATGTGAAGCTTTTCGAGTTTCTCCTGTGGAGGATGATTATGAAAAACTGAAATCCACTATCTTACAGCTCTTATCAAAAAATCATCTATTGATCATCAATGCGGGCTCCTCAGCGGGCAGCAAGGACTACACCGTTCATTTAATAGAAGAATTGGGAGAAGTCTTCCAGCACGGTATAGCCATTAAACCGGGAAAACCCACCATATTGGGACAAATCTCCGGAAAACCAGTCATCGGCGTTCCCGGGTATCCCGGATCTGCTTTTTTGGTCTTTGAGGAAATTGTGGGACCCGTCATTCAATTTCTGCAAAAACAACAGCTTTTGACGAAAGAGAAAACCACTGCTGTCTTATCTCGCCGTATGGTTTCTTCCCTCAAGTATAGAGAGTATATCCGTGTGAAGTTAGGCAATGTGGACGGAAAATTGATTGCCACCCCATTAAACCGAGGAGCAGGAGTCAATATGACCTTAGTAAAGGCTGACGGACTTTTGGTGATTCCTAAAAATAGTGAAGGTAATGAGGCCGGGGAAGAAGTAAAGGTGGAGTTGATCACCCCTATGTCTGTAATCGAAAATACCATCGTGTCCATTGGAAGTCACGACTTAATTTTAGATTACTTAGATAATTTATTGATGATGGATCATGAAAAGTCAGGGAAACCCGGAGTGAGGCTATCTTCTGCTCACGTTGGCAGTATGGGCGGAATTTTGGCTTTAAAAAGAGGGGAAGCCCATATTGCACCTATTCATCTTTTGGATGAGGAAACAGGGATTTATAACGAGTCTTACATTCAGCGTTATTTAAGCGATCAAGACATTCAGCTTTTTAAAGGCGTTAAAAGACAGCAAGGATTTATGGTACCTAAAGGAAATCCAAAAAACATTAAAACCATAGAAGACCTTTTGAGCAATTTCGATAATGAGAGCCCTTACGTTCAAAGAGACTTGAACTCCACAACACAGGAAGCTGAAATTAAAAAAATCGTTTTTGTCAACCGTCAGCGGGGCTCAGGAACTAGAATTTTGACAGATTATCTTCTGAAAAAATCCGGTATAGAAGAAAGCTCTATTTTAGGATATAATAGAGAGATGACAACCCACATGGCAGTGGCTGCAACAGTAAAAAGCGGGGGCGCCGATGTAGGAATTGGAGTTTATTCCGCTGCGAAAGCGATGGATTTGGACTTCATCTACATTGGAGATGAAGACTACGATTTTGCAATTCCAAAGAAATATTTAGCACTTCCTTCCATTCAATCATTTTTAAAGGCATTAGACAGTGAAGAATTCATAAATATATTAGCAGAGTTGGGTGGATACACTAGGAATTAATTTATTATTATTTAAAAAAAGTTGTTAAGAAACAGATCATACGCAAGAACATATAAAAGGAGGATATCATGGCAAAAGTACTATCCATAAACATCAGCGACAAAACAGGAGTGGTCAAGCATCCTGTGGAGGGAGCAAACTTTATCTCCGGAGGTATCGAGGGAGATGCTCATTGCGGAATGGATGATATAAAACAGGTGAGCCTTTTGGCAAATGAAAGTGCGGATAAGATGCGAGCAATGGGTGTAACCTTAAACTTTGGAGCCTTTGCAGAAAACATTACTACTGAAGGCATAGAATTAAAGACCCTGCCCATCGGCACTCGCTTAAAGATTGGATCCACTATTCAAGAAGTTTCCAAAATCGGAAAAGAATGTCATCATGGCTGTGCCATTAAGCAGCAAACAGGCACCTGCGTCATGCCCACAGAGGGCATATTCACCCGAGTAATCGAAGGTGGAGTGGTAAAAGTGGGAGACGAAATCGTACTTATTTAATTCATTAATTGCTAAAATATTTAAAGAAATATATTCATAAAAAAATCGACTTTATCAATGGTAAATAAAGTCGATTTTATTTTACTTATTTATCGGGCACAGTTGGAATCCTTCTCCTGTAAGATATCCAATCCGTGTTTTAATGATGGAAGTATATAATCTAAGGTTTCTCTGATGGCCTTGGGACTACCCGGCATATTGACAATAAGTGTGTTTTCGTTAATACCTGCAATAGCTCTGGAAAGCATGGCTCTTGGGGTGATTTCCAAGCTTAGCTGCCTCATGGCCTCAGCAATACCGGGGGCTTCCCGCTTTATAACTTGACGGGTGGCTTCAGGAGTGACATCCCTCTTGGAAAACCCCGTGCCTCCCGTAGTCAAAATTAAATCAATGGAATGTTCCTGAATCATGGACAGCATTTCATCTCTTAATGCTTCCACAGAATCCGGCAACATGATATAACGTACCACTCCAAAATCATCATATTGATTTATAATTTGTTCGATAGCAGGCCCACTTAAATCTTCTCTTTCACCTGCATACCCAGTGTCACTGGCTGTAATGATCCCTACCTTATACATGATTTATAATCCTCCCATCATTTTTGTTTCAGTACGTCCTGATCATTGCTTATAAACTTTTATTAGTTTCAGTACCAGCTGATCTTAATTGTACCACCTTGAAAGCTTACTCCGGTGTATAAACCTTCGTAGTGTCTATGTAAATAGTTCTGGTGGCATTATCCCAATCTGTAGCAAAATTAAATGTTTGTCCTAAGTCACGTAGTTTAAAATAATTGTTATTCTTTATATTATAAGCGGACATTGATATTTTCACTCTATCAGAGTAAATATCTGCTGTAGTAGTGGTTCCGGTGGAGTTGGTAGCATATTTATCTACAAACATTTCTCCACCTACTGTTGTATACGGTCTGCCACTCCACAGATTAATGGTTTGACCTGCTTGATCCCAATCTACTTCAAATTGTCTTTGTGTACCATTTAAGGAGTGTGCAATATCTCTCAGTTTAAAGTAGTTGTTTCCTCCAATATTATATGCTGTAAACACTGTAGGTTTTCCATCAACCATTACTTTAATCTTTGAGACTGTGGCATTAACCTTCTGTGGTACAATTGGCGCCACAGGTGCTGTAGCTTTATTGGCAGTCTTAACTGCATCGTACATTCCCTTGTTTGCCATCAGGGATTGATACGCATACATGGCATGCCCCTTAATAGTAGGGTTGGTTCGATTATGGTTTATTTGCTTCACCATTTCTTTGCCGTTATACCATGGGCTGCTGCTGTTGTTTCCCACATCGATGGCTCTGTACGCCGCCATTCCTACGTAAAGTTTTACCTTAGTTCCCTTCACCACATCAATCCACCAATTTGCAATGGTAATGTAATCTGAATTAGCATTACCGATTTCCCAATAGATTTGTGGCATAATATAGTCTATCATTTCCTCTTTTACCCATTTGCGAGTGTCCGCATAATGTGCATAATAGGATTCATTGTTCTTTGTATTACTTCCCAAAGGATTGTTGGATTTGTTTGCCCAAACTCCAAAGGGACTGATTCCAAAAGCTACTTTTGAATTACTTTGCTTTACTGTTGTGTAAATATCCTTTACCAGGGCATCGTTGTTACTACGTCTCCAGTCTCCGATGTTTCTGTAACCTGCACCGTATCGGGCATAAGTTGCATCATCATCAAACTTTCCTTCTGGATAGAAATAATCATCTAAATGAATACCATCCACATTGTAATTATCTACAATTTCCTTAATGCCATCCACAACCAACTGTCGGGCTCTGGGCTCACCGGGATTAAAGTAGACTTTCCCGTCAGTGTGTTTTACAGTCAACTCTGGATATAATATGGCAGGATTGTTACTTGAAAGGTAAGTATATTCCCACTCTCCCGTGGTGACTCTGTAGGGATTGATCCAAGCGTGGAGTTCCATTCCTCTGGAATGTGCTCCGTCGATAAAATATTGTAAAGGATCAAAGCCTCCCGCAGGAGCCACGCCCTGAGTGCCTGAAACTAACCTTGACCAAGGATAGATCTTTGATTTATATAAGGCATCGGCACCGGGTCTCACCTGAAAAATCACTGCATTAAAGCCCATGTCTTTTGCGTTGTTTAAAACAGTGTCTGCCTCTCTCTTTAGAGCATCTGCACTAAGACCTGTCTTTGATGGATAGGAAAGGTTGTACACCGTAGGCACCCAAACAGCTCTCAGCTCATCGTTTGAAGCGGCATAGGCTACATCGTTATATATGGTTGCTTGCAAGCCTGCAACCATAGCAGATACCATCAGCACTATGGCGACTAAACTTGAAATAATCTTTTTCATTTTTCCTCCTTGTTACAATCTATACATGAAAACAGAAAGAATTATCTTTCCATTATTGAAATAATCTATAAAATCAAGTAAACTTAACTTAATCAATTTATTTAAATTATATTTATATAATATCATTTTTTACGACTAATTTCAACAAATATATGTATTTGTAATATGCCAAATATTACTGAAAAATCTGGACTTTACCAAACAAATCATTTAAAATAGTAAAAAGAGTTAATCATAAATTCTTCGGCATTAATTCATTAAAATTATTCATTTCATCATTAAATATTTGATTTTAAAATTTCGTTTAAAATTCATTCGATATAGATTTATACCAACATTTGAATCGAGGTACTCATGTTAAATAATTCCACATCATTATTTGATTTTTTAAAATTTCATCAAATTAAAAAATCCATTTCTTTCCATATGCCAGGTCACAAGGGCTCAGAATTCTATAAGAGATTTGGATATAGTGATTTTTTTCATGATTTTTTGGATATGGATATTACGGAAATTCCCGGTGCTGACAATCTTTTTCAGCAAGAAGGGATTTTAAAGAAATGTTCAGAAAAATATGAACATCTTTACAATTGTGGAAAATCTTTTTTGCTAATTAACGGAACCAGTGGCGGGATTATTGCAAGCATTCTAGCATCTGTCCCTCGGGGCGGGAAATTAATTATGGCTCGCAATTGCCATAAATCCGTATTTAATGCTCTTACTTTGGGAGAGATTACACCTGTTTACGCCTATCCCACACTAATGGAGGAATACAATATTTCCGGTCATATTACCTTAGGGGAAATTGAAAGGCTTTTAACCCTGCATCCCGATGCCCACTCCGTCCTTTTACCCAGCCCCAATTATTACGGAATTTGCAGTGATATACAGGCTATGGGAGAGTTGGTTCATAGGCATGGGAAGACTCTAATTGTGGACGAAGCCCATGGAGCGCATCTGCATTTTTTAAATGAACAGGCATCAGCTTTGGATTTGGGGGCAGACATGGTGGTCAACAGCATACACAAAACCTTGTCTTCCATGACCCAAAGTGCCTTATTAAACGTGAGCAAGGAAGCTGTCAGCAGCGGTCGAGTAGATTTGGACGTTTTAGAGGATCGGCTTCAGATGATACAAAGCACCAGCCCTTCCTATATTCTGATGGCTTCTTTAGATATTACCGCAGACATCTTAAAGACCCATGGAAAGGAACTGATGGAAGAATGGAGGCAGAATTTAAATTACTTCTATGACCGTTGTAGCGAAATAAAGAATTTATCAATTTTGAAAAATAATGTTAATGATAATTCTTTGTTATACATAAGGCAACAAACGGTTGACGATAAAAAAAATCGAAAGTCTTTAAAAATAAATGAACAAATAAATGATGAAGACATTAAAACTACGGATTTATCGTTAAACAACGATAAACAATTCACAAAAAAAACAAACAAATATTTCTTGGACGAAACAAAAATAAACTTTTCTTTTCAAGCTATAGGCTTGTCCGGTTTACAGTTGGAAGAAATGTTAATCAAAGACTACAATATCTTTACTGAACTGGTGGCAGGTGATTTAGTCATGGCTATGTCTGGCATCGGTAACACTCGCCAGCACTTTGAGGCGTTGGCTAATGCCTTAGAGGATATAAGCCTTAAATTTTCAAGCTTATGGTCAAAATGCAATGAGGATTGCTTGGAAAAAAAGCCCCTAAAGCTCCACTCCCAGCCTTTGGTTCTGAAGGAGATTCCAAAAATAAAGCACAAGGTCAAATTAGAGGATAGTGTAGGTGCCATCTGTGCAACTTCCCTCATTCCTTATCCCCCGGGCATACCCATAGCATGTCCCGGAGAAGTTCTCACCAAAGAATTAGTCACCTATGTAGCAGCTCTCCGACATGCAGGAGAAAAAGTAATGGGCGTTACCACTGAGGGGCAAGTTTTTGTAGGCAAAGAGGAATAAGCTTGTTGCTTTATAAACATAGCATTTCCGCTAATGCTCTTGTTCTGTACAGCAAAGAGGAGTAAGCTTATTAACTTAGAGTAAACTTACTTACTTATAAACAGCCCAATATCCGGTGGATAATTTGTAAAATTAATGAAGCAAATTATTAATAAAAGTATTCCCAATTGTGCAATTCTATTCTGGGTTGTTTCGTTGAAGTTACCTAAAATTCCAGAGTCGGGATTTTCAAGTTTCCTGTAGAAGCTCAAAAATGCGATGACTACGCTTATATAAAACAATAAAATATCCATCCAAAGGACATTAGTGCCTAAAATTCCGGAATAGGTATAGAAAATGATTATGATAGACAAAAGACCGGCTACCAATCCCTTAAAGAGTGCTACCCAGAAATAGTCACATCTTTTCTTAGATAAAAAATACCCTACTACACAATAGATTAGCATAGGCCAAAATAATAACTTTAAATGCTCCCATGTGCTTTCATTGACCGGCGCGATATATCCCACAAGTTTATTGTTTCCCGACCAATCATACACAAAATGCATTAACGTGCCTACCACGGAAGTAAACAGAATCCCCCAAAATATAATTTTTTCTAATTTCATTTTCATAAGAACACCCCCATACAGTATATGGGGGTTGAGTTGATTTATTCATTAAGATTTAAAAGTATTCATGCTGGATAGCAATAGACTAAGTCCCTTTGCTCCCCATTTAAGTCATTTTACAAGTTTAGTATGTACTATACAGACTCCATGCCACGTCTTATGGCCTCTATATTCATATCCACAAAAGCAGGTTTTACATTGGCTTTGATGATCTCATCCCATGGAATCTCTTCCAAATTCATGGCCTTGATCAAGACCCCCAGCAGTACAACGTTCATACCCTTGCTGTTGCCGATCTCTGCCGCAATCTCTCCCGCCTTAAATACGGAAACCTGAGCTTTGGATTTCAGCTCTTCCAAAATTTGCTCCGGATACTTTGCTACCCCCATGAGAATGGGTACAGAGGGAATCTCAAAGTCATTGATAACCATCTTGCCCTCAGGCTTTAGATATTCGATCCAACGCAGTGCCTCCATCTTCTCAAAGGCTACGATGATATCCGCCTCACCTTTCCCTACGATAGGGGAAAATACCTTTTCCCCAAATCGAATTTGAGTGCTAACGTTTCCACCTCTCTGGGACATGCCGTGTATTTCCGACATCTTCACATCATATCCGGCCTGCACTAAACCTTCCGATAGGATTTTGCTGGCCAGAATGGTTCCCTGACCGCCTACTCCCACTAATAAAATGTTCTTTACCTGACTCATTTTACTACCTCCTCAATGGCTCCAAACTTGCAAACCTGCCTGCATACTCCGCAACCTGTACATGGATCAGAATTGATTTCAACCTGCTCTCCGGAATAGATGGCGGGACATCCTGTTTTAACGCACATTTTACACTTAGTGCATTTATCCTGATTAATTTGGCACTTTTTAGGAGATAAATCAAAGTTTTTATGATCTTGCTCACTGAATTTTTTCAGAATACATGGCCATTTGGTGATGATAACCGTGGGCTCATCCTTTTTCATGACCTCGTCGATGGCATTGTGGCATTCTTCTAAATTTAAAGGATTTACCACGTAGATATTTTCTTCTTTCAGACCTATGGCTTTGCAGAGCAGAGCCATATCCGCCTCTACCGTGGGCTCACCCATGAGGGTATATCCGGTGCCGGGATTTTCCTGATGACCTGTCATTCCGGTAATTCTGTTGTCCAAAATGACGGTGCAGTTCTTCCCTTTGTTATAGACCACATTCATCAGACTGTTGATACCCGTATGGAAGAAGGTGGAATCTCCAATTATGGAAAATACCTTCGTATCAATATTGGCTCTTTCAAATACAATGGATGCTCCATGTCCCGAGCTGATGCTGGCTCCCATGCAGATGCAAGTATCCATGGCGGAAAGGGGCGGTGCAGAACCCAAGGTATAGCAACCGATATCCCCGGTGATCATGACATTTTTCTTTCGGCTCAGGGCGTAATAAAAACCTCTGTGAGGACATCCTGCACACATAGTAGGAGGTCGCACCACGGCTTCCTTCTCTGATTTAATGCTTTCTGACTCTTTTCCCAATACAGCCTTTCTCACAATATCCGTGTTCAGTTCGTCGTATTCCGGTATCAGTTCTTTTCCAATACAGGGAATCCCCATCTGCTTCAGATGATTTTCTATATAGGGATCTAATTCCTCTACCACATAAATCTTTTTAACTTTTTTTGCAAATTCTTTGATGGTATCCATGGGCATTGGAAAAGTCATGCCCAACTTCAAATAGGAGGCTTCCTCACCGAATACATCTCTGGCATAATTATAAGCTACTCCCGAGCTGATGACACCCACTTCCATGTCATTGTATTCCGGCTTATTCAAGGGAGTTTCATTGGAGTACGCTTCCATCTCATTCAACCTGTCCACCAGCTTCACCCTCATGACTTTGCCATTGGCAGGGGTTGCCACGAATTTTTCAATGTTTTTTTCATACTTAATTAAGGGAATTTCGTTTCTATCTTCCAGTTCCACCAGGCTTTTGCTATGGCAGATTCTCGTAGTCACCCTTAAAAGTACCGGCGTATCAAATATTTCACTAAGCTCTAAACCCAACTTCATAAAGTCCTTGGCCTCTTGGCTGTTGGATGGCTCTAACATCAAAACTCTGGCATGAGGAGCAAAATTTCTGTTGTCCTGTTCATTTTGAGAGCTATGCATACCCGGATCGTCTGCGGATACCAGAACCAGTCCTCCTGTAACCCCCGTATAGGCATAAGTAAACAAAGGATCTGCCGCCACGTTGACACCCACGTGCTTCATGGTGGCAATGCTTCTGGCTCCTGCAATGGATGCACCGATGGCCGACTCTAAAGCTACCTTTTCATTGGGAGCCCACTCACAGTAAAGGTGATCCTTGTATTGAACCATGTTCTCCAAAATTTCAGTACTTGGGGTTCCCGGATATGCGGATGCAAAGGTTACTCCGGCCTCATAAGCCCCCCTGGCAATGGCTTCATTACCTGTTAATAATTTTTTCATATTGTTTATGATGATTAAATCATACTCTCCTTTCATTTATTTTAAATTGATTAAATAGACTTTATCAGTTCCTGAAACTTAGGAATTGATCGGGCAATTTTATCAGGATGTACACAATAAGCAATTCTAAAGTATCCCGGGCAGCCAAAGGCACTTCCGGGAACTACCAAAAGCTGAAATTCCTTCGCTTTGGCACAAAACTCCACGTCATTGGCTATGGGGGATTTAACAAAGAGGTAAAAAGCCCCCTGTGGATTCACACATTCATATCCTGCTTCCATAAGACCCTTGTATAAGATACTTCTATTGTGATTATAAAATTCCACATCGATACTGGTATCCAAACATTTGCCGATAACCCTCTGCATAAGGGAAGGAGCATTTACGAAACCTAAAATTCGATTTACCACGTTGGCAGCGGCTATAATGTTTTGGCTGTCTGAAAGTTCATCAGGCATTACCACATATCCGATTCGCTGTCCCGGTAAGGATAAAGATTTGCTGTAGGAATATCCGACGATAGTATTCTTGTAATATTTTGTCACATAGGGAACCGTTACCCCATCATAAGCCAATTCACGATAAGGTTCGTCAGATATTAAATAGATGTCCGTACCGTATTCCTTTTGTTTTCTGTTTAATATCTCTGCCAGCTTCTCCAATGTGTCCTCCGTATAGACTACCCCTGTAGGATTATTGGGTGAGTTAATCATTACTATTTTTGTTCTTTCGTTAATTTTTTCTTCAAACTCCAATAAATTAGGTTGAAAGGTAGGTGGGTTAGGTGTTACGGATACCAGTTCCGCTCCTACCAATTCAGCATAACCCTTATACTCCCCAAAGTAAGGAGCAAAAGCCATGACTTGATCTTCTTTTTCTAATAGCACTTTGAAAATTACATTAAGACCACCTGCTGCTCCTACGGTCATGAGGATATTATGTGCTGCAAACTCTGTTCCAAACCGTTTGTTGATGGACTTTGCAATGCTTTCTCTCACATCCTCATATCCCGAGTTATTCATATAACCGTGAACCAACATGGGTTCTTCCTCCTGAAGGATGTCTATAATGGCTTGAGCCACCTGAGGAGGAGGAGGCAAATTGGGATTCCCTAAGCTGAAGTCAAAAACATTTTCCACACCGTAAATGTCAGCCATTTTCTTTCCTTCTTCAAACATGGCTCTGATTGCAGAACTACCCTCCACGTATTTTATCATTTCTTTTGCTATCATTCATTACCCTCCTATGTATTGTTTATTATAGTCTTTTATTCTTCATTTTTCTTCACATCACAGTTATATATACTGATAGACTCCTCACCTCTTAGAATTCTCAAAGCCCCCAGTGCCAAAGATTCCAGTTCGTTTTCACCTGGCATTACCTCCACAGGAGCGATAAACCTCACGTGCTTTTTAATCATTTCAGTAAGCATCTTGGAATGGGCTACTCCACCGGTTAAAATGATGGCATCGATATCTCCGTCTAAGGTAGGGGAAAGTTCACCGATACCCTTTGCAATTTGATAAGCCTGAGCCTTGTATAAAAATTCGGCTTTTTCATCTCCATTGGCAATCCGATGTTCTATTTCCCTGCAATCGTGAGTTCCTAAATGAGCTTTGAGACCTCCCATTCCCCTGATTTTTCTCAGAAGCTCCCTCTTGTTGTACTCCCCACTGTAACACATATCTACAATGTAGGACAGAGGAACACTTCCTGAGCGTTCAGGAGAAAAGGGGCCGGCATCATCGGTGATGACATCTACAATTTTCCCCTTTTCGTGGGCACTGACGGAAATACCGCCTCCCAGATGTGCTACCACGAAGTTCATATCTTCATATTTTCTGCCGTTTTTTTCAGCTACCTTTCTGGCAGTAGCCTTGCTGTTAAGGACGTGACAATAACTTTGGCGCACCACCTCAGGTATCCCTGTCACCTTTGCAATTTCCTTCAGCTCATCCGAACCTACCGCATCATAAATAAATGCCGGAATATCCAATGGTCCAGCTATGGAGTCAGCAATCAAAGCACCTAAATTAGAAGCATGTTGAATAACATTGCCCTTTAGAAGCATCCTCTTCATATCTTCGTTAACCTTGTATCCACCTGCCTTTAGAGGTGAAATGGTACCACCTCTTCCCACCACCGCAGATAGATTATTCATTTGAAAGTCATGGGCATTTAGCACATCCAAAATAGCTTCTTTTCTCATGGAAAGCTGTTCTCCAATCTTTAAAAACTGTGCCAAATCCTTTTCATCGTGATCCATGGTCTGACAAAACAGCATCTCTTCATTTTTATATACAGCTATTTTTGTGGTGGTAGAGCCCGGATTCACTGCCAAAATATAATAGGTCATTGCCGGAAATCCTCCTTTTACTAAGCTGTTTGTCCAGTCATTTAATTCTGTAAGTCATAGTTGCTATAATCCATATCAAATGTAATTACTAAAAATATATTTTCTTTTATTTCTTTTAAACTTTTTTCAATAAGTTCTTTAATTTCCTTTTCACTGAGAGTACAGCTAGGGGTTAACACCAAATCAAATATTACGTTGGAATGGGTGACACCAGGTACAATACGCAAGTCATGCATTCCTTTGATTCCTACAATAGGCCCAATAATTTCATTAAGCTTATTTTTCATAAGAATGGTCATAGGATCTTTTGTATCTACCGGATCTATGTGAGCTACCAAATGAAGGTTCATGTCTCTGCTGGCCTCTCGCTCTATATTGTCAATCATATCATGGCATACGATAAAGTCATCTTGAGCGTCTACCTCAATGTGTACAGATGCAAAGATTTTCCCCGGTCCATAGTTATGAACAGCCAAGTCGTGTAGCCCCAATACGCCCTTATAAGATCTGATTTTCTCTTGGATTTCCTGAACCAATTCAGGGTCAGGCGCCTGTCCCAACAAAGGTCCGGAAGTTTCACGTACAAGTTGTATACCTGAATAGATGATAAACAATGCCACCAGACAACCTAAATATCCATCCAACTGAACCCCGGTGGCCTTTCCCACCAGAATACCTATCAGGACTGCAGAAGTAGCAATTACATCATTTCTGCTGTCAGTACCGGTTGCTTTAAGAGCGGTGGATTTAATAGTTTCTCCAATTTTAATGTTAAACCGAGATTGCCAAATTTTTATGCCGATAGATAAGAACAGTACGAATACAATTGCAATGTTAAACTCTAAGGGGTCAGGATGCCTCACTTTATCTATGGAGGACATCAGTAGCTTAGCCCCCAAAAGAATGATCAGCATGGAAACGATCATACCCGTAATATATTCAATTCTGGCGTGACCAAAGGGATGCTCTTCATCCTCCGGCATGGCAGAAAGTTTAAAGCCAATAAACGTTATAATAGAAGATGCAGCGTCTGAAAGGTTATTGATTCCATCAGCAATAATTGCTATGCTGTTCACCAATAACCCCAAAGAGATTTTCATTATACAAAGAAATGCATTGGAAGCAATTCCCACCATACCTGCTAGCTTTCCGTAGCTTTCCCGAACTTTTCCATCGTTTACATTCTCATAATTGGCTATAAAGAGTCTGATTAGGAGTTTCTGCATATATCCTCCAAAGCTCTTGCCAATTGATCGGGACAAGAAGTTGACTTATAATCACATTGAATTCCCGACAACCTCTTCTGTACATCGTTGATTTTCATGCCCTCAACCAATTGAGAAATGCCTTTTGAATTACCATTACAACCCCCGTTAAATTTTACGTTTTTAATAATGCCATCCTCAATTTCAAATTCAATGGAACTTGCGCATATGCCTTTCGTTCTGTATAAATGTTTCATTTTCTACCTTTCATTTTAAATAGTCAAATTTTTAAAACATTATCCTTTTCTGGATTTTCCGGTAACTTCATTAATGGTTATTTTAATTATGTCCGTTTTACTCCAATTTATTTTTATGTACTTCTGTCCTCCCTCATGAAAATCAGGAGAATATTTTGCAGCGATAGCATCTAAAGCATGTTTTTTCTCGATATCGGAAGAAATGATTTGGCCCACGCCTGTCACAATAGCACTGGCATAATTTGTAGCAAATTCTGAAGGAAGCAGCTCCGTTGAGGACACTGTAGTAAAGCAAACCTTTGGATCGGCTTTCAGGCAATCCTTCTTGTAGCCCTCTTCTGATGAACAATGGATATAGATGTTTTCATTTAATACTGCAAAGCTCACAGGTATACCGTAAGGGCAACCGTCTTCTCCATTTAGAGATAGAACTCCGTATTCTCCGGCATTTAACACCTCAAAAGCTTCTTCTCGGGTAAGTTGTCGATCATTTCTTCTCATTTCTCTTTTCATATAATCCTCCTGTTCAAAATAATAAGCTAAATTTGTTATTGCTTCTATTATCATACAATAATGAGGGTAAGTCAATAGAATCCCCGAATTTACAGCCTATAACTGAAACAAATCTTTACCTGAATCTGTCCTTATGTTATACTATGGAGCATAAACACGAGATATATATTTATGAAAACTTTTAGTGGTAAATATTAAAGCAAAGACTAAAGAGGTTTATAAAATGGGATTCATTCAATATTTACAGTCGCCTTTGGGCAAGATAGGAATAATAGAAGAAAAACAAAAAATCACCCAAATATTCTTTATGGATTTTGAACCCATATCCGAGTCATTTGTAGAAAATAATACAGACCTACTTCAATCTGCTAAGGAGCAACTGGAACAATATTTTTCCGGCCAACGAAAAATATTTGATTTACCCTTGAACCCTCAGGGTACAAATTTTATGAAAGCAGACTGGAAGGCTCTTACAGATATACCCTACGGGGAAACGAGAAGTTATAAGCAAATTGCGGAGGCCATAGGTAATCCCAAAGCTTGCAGAGCCGTGGGAATGGCTAACAACCGGAATCCCATTGCCATCGTTATTCCCTGTCACAGAGTCATCGGTGCTGATGGAAGCTTGGTGGGGTATGCCGGGGGTCTACATTTAAAGAAATTTTTATTGGATTTAGAACAAAAATATTTAGGGTATTAAGATAATAGCTATCTTTATTAATATTTGACACTGCCAATAAGCAAAAGCGTTGAGCAGTTTTGTAGCAAATACAAAGGAAAGGAAAAATCATGTTAAACATAGGATGTCACTTATCCTCCTCCAAAGGATATTTCCATATGGCAAAGGAAGCACTTTCTATCGGTGCCAATACATTTCAATTTTTTACCAGAAACCCTAGGGGAGGCTCTGTGAAGCCTATGAATGTAAAGGATGCGGAAGCTTTGGTAGAGGTTGCCGCAAAGAATCAATTTGCTCCTCTGTTAGCTCATGCTCCCTATACCCTGAATCCCTGTTCAGGAGACGATAAGGTTCGGAAGTTTGCCCACATGGTTCTTTCTGATGATTTGGAGAGAATGGAATATCTGCCCGGCAATTTATACAACTTTCATCCCGGAAGTCATGTGGGACAAGGTATTGAGTTGGGAATAGAATTGATTGCAGATTTACTCAATCAAATTTTGAAACCCGAATGCACTACTAAAGTCCTGTTAGAAACCATGGCGGGAAAGGGTAGTGAAGTAGGCAGTAAATTTGAGGAGTTGCGAGCTATTATAGACAAGGTGGAGCTATCGGAGAAAATGGGAGTTTGCCTGGATACTTGCCATGTTTATGATGCCGGTTATGATATTGTCAATCAGTTAGATTCCGTATTGGATGAGTTTGATCGTGTTATAGGACTGGAAAGGCTTCATGCCATACATTTAAATGACAGCAAGAATCCTTTTAAAAGCCATAAGGATCGACACGAAACCATTGGCAACGGTTCACTGGGCTTGCCTGCCATAACCAGAATTATTAATCACCCCAAATTACGCCATTTGCCTTTTTTATTGGAGACTCCAAACGACCTTGAGGGTTATGCTTGTGAGATAGAGGTTTTGAAAAAAGAGTTTATATAAAGGGAGGTTTGGTAGATGTTTCGCGAAAATATTTCCCAAGAACCTGTCACTGAAGAAAATCCTAACATAGATCTAATGGATGAAATTCAAGATGAGAACATTTCACCGGAAGATTTTTTTGCCATTCATGAAGAAGAGCAGAGATTAAACGAAGCAGAACAGTTAAAAAAAGAAGAAAAAAAAGCCAAGTTTTCTGGTATTTTTGGGTTTAAGAAAAAGAGGAAAAGTGCATCAAAAGAAAGTAAAATAAACGATAAATTAACAGAAAAAATTAATGATAAAGTTAAATTAGAAGAAAAATTTATTTTGCCGGATAATAAAATTAAAGATAAAAAAGATCAAGGTCTTAATACCCATTCATTGAGAAGAAATAATATAAAGGAATTTGGTTTAAAATTAATTAATAAGGCTAAACATCTAAGTAAAAAGCAAAAATACATTATTTTAGGTGTTAGTTTTTTCTTAGTTCTTACAATAGTTTATGCCTTTACCTTTGGAAGCGTTAAATATACCGGATATGCCGAAGCCACCGTATACCCACAAGTTTCCGAGGTTTCCGGCAAAATCTTGGAATACCCTGTAAACCTGGGTCAGGTTGTAGAAGAGGGGGATATCATTGCCATCATAGACAGTCAGCAGGAGCAATTTGCCTTAGAACAGTTGGAACTTTCATTAGAAAAATTAAAAATTGCTTTAGCAGATTCAAAATCCGGAAACACTACCGATGATAATAAACAAAACTTGATTTCCTTGGCAGAAACAAAATATAACAGCGCTGTGGATGTGGCTAATTTGGCAGCAAAGGATTACAATGATGCCTTAGAGCTTTACAGTGCAGGATCCTTGACAGAATCCGACCTGAGCAGTTATCGACTAGCCTCAGAACTTGCTTTTAAAGAGGTTGAGATTGCAAAAGCCGAACTCAGCTCTGCCAAAACCTCCAATACTGCCGCTACCCTAGAGGTGGAAATTTCCTTAGTGGAGAATCAAATCGCACAGTTAGAAAAAACCTTGAAAAAATTCCAAATTAAAGCTTCTTGCAATGGAACTGTTTTAAATAAACATTCCGTCATTGGAGAGGTTATCTCCGTGGGCAATACTTTAGTAGAAATAGCCACTGAAGACGAAATGTATTTAAACTTCAGAATTCCTAAAACCATAGCAAAAAAGATATCTTACAACCAAGAAGTTAATTATGAATATAAGAATACCACTTATAAAGGTCATGTTTTGTATATTGACTTAAAAAACCAATTCTCCGGTGAAGAAGATAGCAAAAATAACAAAGAGTACGCAAACATAAAAGTAGCCATCAACACCGGCATTACTATCAAACCCGGAGAAAAGGTGCATTTGATCCTTTAAAATTCTATGTTTAGGCTCTTCTCCAACAATTTAATGGCTGCCTCCTTATGCTTTCTGGAAAGCACTCCCAAGGAGGCCATGATATAATCATTATCTACTAAAATTTCTGCATGCTCTCCGGGAAACAAAAGTAAGCCGGTATCATTATGTCTGGCGATCAGCTTCATAATTTCTTTTCTGTGAGGTAGGCGAGTTAATGCTCCCCCTGTACCCACGATATATTTTACCTGGGTTAGATCCTTGCCCTCAGCCAAGGTGGTTCTGCCTGATGGTCCGTAAACGTAACGAATCCTACCGGCATGTCTTTCCACTGCCTTTAACACCGCATCTTTGGTCAACCTTTCCACGAAGATAATTTCTTCCTTCGTCTTTGGAATAGCCTCATAGGTTTTCATCACCTCATCGATATCTATATTGGATAACTCTTCTTGTAGCCTTTCTTTACCGATGGAATCCACAATATTTTGCCGATTTACATAAACCCCTAAATCCCCTTCCACCGTCCTCTTGGCCTTAGGCTCAGGACTGATGAGAATTCTGCCGATCTGATCAGAATCCTCACTGACAGAGTGTAAATCAGTAGTGGCACCACCCACATCTAAGACAATTAAGTTACCAATGCATTCATACAGTAATTTCGTAGCCTCCATCACCGCTCCCGGAGTAGGGATGATGGGTCCATTCACCATATCTCTCACATGCTCCATGCCCGGTGCGTGAATGATGTGTTCCTCAAAGGCATCCTGAATGACTTTTCTGGCCGGCTCCACATTGAGTTCATCAATTTTCGGATATACGTTTTCCACAAGGTAGAGCTTCATATTGCTGCTTTCACCAAAGATTAACTTCATCTCTTCCTGATTTTCCACATTGCCACCGTAGATCACAGGGATGGAAAGACCCATGCTTCTGATGAGCTCGGCGTTATAGATGGCTGTATCACGCTCTCCGTAATCCACTCCTCCTGCAATTAGAATCAGATTGGGATTGATTTCTTTAATCTTTTCTAAATCCGTACGTCTTAGCTTTCCTGCCGTAACGTTGTGAATGATGGCACCGGCTCCCAAAGCTGCTTCTTTAGCCGCCTTGGCAGTCATATCGTAGACCAACCCATGAACCGTCATCTTAAGACCTCCTGCTGCGCTGGAGGTGGCCAACATTTCATCATAGGTAAGGGAATCCACAGATTTTTTCTTACACAAATCCTCAATAGCAGCCCTTAATCCAATTCGCACATCTCCATCCAATACGGAAGTAGGTGCCTGACCTTGGCCCCAAAATTCCGGATTGTCTGTATGAATTTGATGAAAAGCATTTACCACTGTAGTGGTAGAACCGATCTCAGCTACCAAAATATCTATCTTCACTGACGTCTCCTTCTTTGTCTCAAATACTTAGAGAGAAGAGAAATTCTACCTTCTCTTCTCTCTCCTGCTTTCACTAAACTACTTTCTTTTTTCTCGCCTTTTCTCAACGAGGAAGGTGGCCACATCGATACCGTGGCTGTTTCTTCCGAAGCCACCATCGATTCCACTCTTTACAGCTTCCTCAGGAATGACCTGAGTGCCGCCTGCCGCTATGATAATGTTATCACGGATGCCTTTTTCTACAGCCAACTCGTGAATCCTCTTCATATTCTTATAGTGAATATTATCGTGGGAGATGATGGTAGAAGCCAGAATTACTTCTGCATTGAGTTCCACCGCTGCATCCACTAATTTCTCTACAGGTACGGAAGTTCCTAAATAATGGACTTCAATTCCAAACTTTTCAATTCCTCCATGCTTAATGTCGATAATTTCACGAAGTCCTACGGAATGCTCATCTTCCCCCACCGTTCCGCAGACGATCTTCAACGGATATTTTTCCACATCTTCACGAATTTCATCTTCACTGAGTAATTTGGGTTCCGGTGGAATGACCAGTTTTGTCAGGTCAATATCAAAGCTTACCTTTCCTTTCAGCTCAATTCTGGTGCCTTCTGCCTCCTGCATGACTTCGCGGTTGATAACTTCCGGTTCCAAAAGCCCAAGCTTGCTTGCAATTTCCACGGCAGCTACCTCTGCCACACGCTTGTTTGTAGGGATAAACAGGTTCATCATCACTGTACCGTCGGCCAACCATTCCATTTCAGGCTTGATTAAGTTGGTATTACGGTACTTTGCGGTTTCTGCCATTCTGGTGTGAACGTTATCATCATCTAACTCATCGACATATACGATTTTGTCAGGATCTTCAAAGGTACACCCACCAATTAGGGCAGCGGGATTTTCTGGATCTCCCTCATATTGAGTCACATTGTTATATCCATAGTGTGCTGTTACAGGTGCAAAATAATCTTCGTCTCTCTCATATACATAACCGTAGCCGATACCACCTTCTATTTTTCTGGCAATACCGTCCCCATTTCTGGCGGGATATTCTGCGGAATCCACAAAGAATCCTTCCTCAACCGCTTCAAAGTATCCTGTCTCCACGATCTCTTCCATAAACAGGTATGCTCGTTCTTTCAATTCCCGTACTTTATGACGAAGGGGACCATCCTGTTTGAGCTCGATCATTTCCATGAGACCATCCATTCCCATTAATGTCTGCTTGGCGGTATCGCAGGCTTCCATATTGTAGATATGCCAAGGCACGTTCCTGCCTTCGTCAGGAGTAATGGTGGATTGAATGTCCGCTCTCGTTAATTTTGAGATTAACATATTTAAAACATGAGTCACCGTCGCTTCTCGGGCAGAGGAATCCATGTATTTGGTATTCATTTGGCATCTCATCTTGAAACGGTCACAGATTTCCCTTAAAGCTACGGCATAAGGCAAATCGTATGCTAAGCAAGGTGCGGGGGGTGCTGTAGGAGGTACGGTGGACAGGCAAATATTTTCTGCTTTGATTCCCACCTTTTCAGAAAACAGGGAATTGATGGCATGCTGAACGATAAGCTCCGGCATAACCTTCCAGGCTTGTCTGGCAGTTGCATTGGCATTGTGAGCACCGTCTATCTGGGCAATGTTTGCCCATGCCAATACTTTTTTAGATTCACAAGCATCTACAAAGGATCTAACGCAGTTGATGTTCCTGTAGAGGACGTTGTATTGTGGATCTTGGTGAGCTCCGTTGATACCCTCCTCTGCAAACATCACCGCCACATCTGGACCTGCTACTCCAGATACGTAGGAATGGTAATTGATGGGTCTTCCCACTTCCTCTTCTATTAGATCAAGAGCTTTTCTCTGAGCTCTCACTTGCTTTCTGGTAATTGGCACCCCGCCGA
>CAYWVS010000003.1:0-73365 GCA_964461765.1 uncultured Anaerovorax sp. | reverse complement strand
TTTCTTTCAAATTTAGCTTTTGCCATTTCTTCTTTCCTCCATTTTATTTTCGTTTCATTTTTATGGGAATAAAGTTCAATTTTAGTTTGGAGCTACTGACGGGATTCGAACCCGTGACTTCTACCTTACCAAGGTAGTACTCTACCTCCTGAGTTACAGCAGCACACTTTTATGCCTTCAGCCGATGACTTTCATATTTTACTATAACTCATCTCATCATGTCAAGAATTTAGTTGTCAATTGGCCATACATTTTTTTAAGATTTTTTTAAAATTCAAGAAAAAAGGCCGATGCCTACTTATTATCGACCTCTTTTCCCCTATTTTAACTATTTAAATTGTAATTAAAGGCGACATTGGCAAATAAGAAACTTGGATTCCGCCATTTCCGCTAACCTTGTTCTAAATCTCATTATAAAAAATGAATCGCCTTTTCTAATGCTGCATGAAATGCTTCATGTACAACTTCAGATACAGTGGGATGAGGATGTACGGATTGAGCTATTTCTTCGGCGGTTCCTTCCAACTTCATAGCCACAACTGCTTCGGCTATCATATCCGTTGCATGAATACAATAAAGATGTACTCCTATAATCTCATGGTGCCTTGGCTCTACAATAACCTTTACCAATCCTTTGGCCTCACCGGCTACTTTTGCCTTACCATTGGCCAATATTGGAAATTTTCCAACCTTTACTTGACCATATTTTTCCCTTGCTTGCGCCTCTGTCAATCCAACGCTGGCAATTTCAGGTTGAATATAAATTGCACTTGGAATTTTATCATACTCCATCTCCGACTTATGACCACAAATGTTTTCTGCTGCAACAATTCCTTCCATAGAAGCCACATGAGCCAACATGCCCTTACCGTTTACATCTCCTATGGCATAAATATTATCAACAGAGGTTTTTAATCTTTCATCTGTAACTATTGCGCCCTTTTCTGTCTTAATTCCTAACTTTTGTGTATCAATTCCTTTCCAATTCGGAACTCTGCCTACTGCCATTAAGACTTTCTCAGTCTCAACCTTTTCCTGTTTTCCATTCTTTTCAAAAAATATTGCATTCTCTGTGATTTCTGTTACTTTTGATCCGGTATGAATCGTTACACCTATTTCCTTTAACATATTTTCTACTTGCAGAGTAATTTCTTCATCCACCATGGGGAGAATCCGGTCTAAAAACTCCACAACCGTTACCTTTGTTCCTAAATTTGAGAGGAAATAAGCAAATTCAATTCCGATTACTCCACCTCCAATTACAACTACACTTTTGGGAATAGAGTTTAAGTCTAAGGCTTCAGTGCTAGTTAGCACCTCCATTTTAGAATCTATTTTAATGGGAAGAGTTTTGCTTTCAGAACCTGTTGCAATAATAATATTTTCTGCCGTGATTTCTTTGCCATCAACTACCACGGTATGGCGGTCAATGAGATTACCCTGACCATGAAAAGCCGTTACTCCGTTTCCTTTTAGCAGACCCTTTACTCCGGAAACAAGCTGCTCCACCACAGAATTTTTCCTGTTTTGCACTTTTTCCATGTCCAAGGCAACTCTTGAAACATCTACATTTACCACACCAAATTCGGAGCATTCCTTTACTTCTTTTAGGGCTTCCACACTCCTCAGCAAAGTCTTAGTAGGAATGCATCCTTTATTTAAACAGACCCCTCCAAAGTGCTCTCTTTCAATAATGGCAGTTTTCTTTCCAAGTTGTGCCGCCTTTATTGCCGCAACATATCCTCCCGGACCACCACCTATTACAGTTACATCAAAATCATAGTTACCATCATTGGATGACGCTTGAATCTCAGAAGTTGATCCCACACTAATTTCCGCCGCTTTTACTTCTTGCACCTTATTTTCAACATCAGGGACTTTGCCCAATTGTAACATTGCTTCCTTTATGAGTTCCTCAACATCTTCATTCTTTTCAGCTACAATTGCAATTGGAAGAGTCACGTCTACGGTATCCCCTTCTCCGATAAATTGCTTCCTTATAATGCCATCCCCAGTTGCCTCAATATCCATATTGGTTTTATCGGTTTCCACAGAAAAAAACGTGTCTCCTTTTTTAATTTCTTCTCCTTCGGACTTGTACCATTTTACCAATTTACCAACACTCATATTAAATCCCAATTTGGGCATTATGATTATCTCAGCCATTATTTGCCTCCTATAATTTCTTTAATCTTACCGTTTAAAATTTAATTATTTTCCATCTCTTCATTCAGTATAACAAAATCTTTACAAAACGAGCCTTAGAGGGCTTTCCAGCTGCGCTTTCACTTCTCCTACAAATTGTGCTGCCAGTAACCCGTCAATTAATCGGTGATCCACAGACAGTGTAATGTTCATCATTGGCTTAATTGCAATTTCCTTCTTTCCGTTTACTTCAACAACCACCGGTTCATCTTTAGTGGAGCTGACAGAAAGTATCGCTGCCTCCGGATAATTAATGATAGCTGTAAAGTTTTCTATGCCAAACATTCCTAAGTTAGAAATGGTAAAGGTTCCAAGGGAATAATCCTTAGGTTCAAGCTTCCCATCTCTAGCTTTTTTGAACAATTCAGCTGAATCCTTCCCTAAATCTATTAAATTTAATGTTTCTGCATTTTTCACCGTTGGAACAATAAGTCCACCGGGAGCCGCAACGGCAATTCCCAAATTAATGGTTTTAAATTTTATAATTTTATTATCAATTAAAGTGGTATTAACATCAGGGTATTTTTTTAATGCATTGATCACAGCCTTAGATATAAAGTCTGTTACTGACAGCTTATGATCCTGAGCTTCATTTACTGATTTTCTAAAATCAAGGAGTTTTTCCAAATTAACCTTTTGTGTAAAGTAAAGATGTGGGGCCGTAAACTTACTTAGGGATAATTTATCACCGATGATTTTTCGAATTCCTGCATACGGTACCTCTTCCAGTATCTCTCTTCCATCGTCTGCAAAGCTTCTTACCGCAATTTCTTTCAATCCCGGTGCAACGGTTTCTTTACCTTTTTCAACAATCATTAATTCTTCCACGTCCCTTTTCATCACTTTTCCGTTAATCCCACTTCCCACAATATTCATCATGTCAATTCCCGCAAGTTCCGCTACCCTTTTGGCAAGGGGTGAGGCTTTTGCCTTATTGGAATTTAAATATTCCTGTAGATCTCTTTCACAAATTCCCCCATCAAAACCAGTTCCCATTATTTTGGAAAAGACAGCAAAATCTAAGCTATTCTCCATTGCTACCTTTCGAGCTCGCGGAGTTACCTTCACCCTACTATGATCAGCCATTTTTCTACCTCCTACTTCAACATTTCTTTCACTTTGGCATAAATTTTGTCTGCTGATGGAATAATAGGAAATTCTAAGGCTGGACTAAAGGGCAGTGGAATGTTAGGTGTAGACACCCTTCCAATCGGTGCATCTAAGTAATAAAATCCGTCGTTCATCATTTCAAATCCTATATCAGCAGCAATTCCGCACCTTTCATAGCTTTCATCTGCAATAATTAATTTACCAGTTTTCTTTAATGAATTTAAAATCGTCTCTTTGTCTAAGGGCACAATGGTTCTTAAATCGATAATTTCTACTGAAATTCCTTCTTTCTCCAGTCTTAAAGCAGCTTCCTCCGAACGCATTACCAGGTTTGACGTTGCAACAATGGTGATTTCCTTTCCTTCTCTCACAATTCTGGCTTTTCCGAAAGGGATAGGTTCCACAAAATCAGGTATTTCATGAAGTTTGTTGTATTCCATCTTGTGTTCAAAAAATATGACTGGATCCATATCTCTGATGGCAGTTTTCAAAAGCCCCATGGCTTCTGCTGCTGTAGACGGAATCACAATCTTCATCCCGGGAAACTGTGCCATCATAGCTTGCATGCTCTGAGAATGTTGGGCGGCAGAGGATCTTCCTGCTCCGATTGGAGTCCTGATTACCATAGGCACACTTGCTTGGCCCCCTGACATATAGCGAATCTTTGCCGCTTGATTAATTACTTGATCAGCTGCTACTAACAAAAAATCTGCAAACATCAATTCCACAACAGGCCTCAGTCCTGTTAGAGCCATGCCTACTCCCATACCCACAATTCCCTGCTCCGAAATAGGGGAATCCTTTACTCTCAAGTCCCCATATTTTTCCATCAATCCTACAGTGGCTTTGAAATTTCCCCCGATGAAGCCTACATCCTCTCCGATAATCATAACGCTGTCATCTCTGGACATTTCCTCATCTAATGCCAACGCAATTGCTTGTGCATATTTCAACTCTTTCATTTTACATACCTCCTAACCTTTATCATTTAATTAAATTTGTGAAAATACATCTGTAAAAGCTTCTTCTACAGGAGGATACGCATCTTCATCCGCAAATTTCACCGCAACTTGAACCTCTTGTTCTGCTTTATCTTCAATAGATTCAAACTCTTCTTTTGTAAATATCCCTTGCTTAACAGCTTCTTTTTTGAATGCCATAATAGGACATTTTTTCATCCATTTTTCTTTTTCTTCTTTATCTCTTCTAAGTCTGTACTCCCCCGGATCTCCTACGTGGTGTCCTTGCCACCTATAAGTTTTACATTCGATAATAGTAGGTCCCTCTCCCTTTCTGGCTCTATCAACTGCAACCCTTGCCGCTTCATATACTGCCACCACATCCATGCCATCTACAACGACCCCCGGAATTCCATATGCCTTAGCACGCACTGCTAAATCTTCAGTATTTGTTACATCCCTAATATCAACGGAAATCCCGTAAAGATTATTTTCAATGACAAATACAACCGGCAAATTCCAAGCAGCAGCCATATTAACACTTTCGTGGAAGGTTCCCTCATTGGTGGCAGAGTCTCCCATAAAGGAAATCGCCACTTGATCTGTACCCCTGTATTTTGCCGAGTATGCCGCACCGGTGGCAATGGGAATTTCCCCACCAACAATTCCGTTGGCACCTAAGATACCTTTATCCAAAGCCATGATATGCATGGAGCCCCCCTTTCCCTTGGAGTATCCTCCTGCTTTCCCTAAAATTTCCGACATCATTTTAGATAAGTCTGCTTTTCTGGCGATCAAGTGACCGTGTCCTCTGTGAGTACTTCCAATATAATCATCCTCTTTTAATGTGGCACAAACTCCCGTGGCAACGGCTTCTTCCCCCATGTAGAGATGGGCAAGTCCTGCCATTTGCCCTTTTTTATAAAACTCGAATACTTCCTCTTCAAACCTTCTCATCCTATACATGGTTTCATAAAAATCGGTCAATGTCTTTTTATCGTGTTGCTTTAACTTCATATTCTTAACCTCCATCATTTTTAAATTTTTATAGGCATGTATTTTGCATAATTTACATATTAAGCAAAAGATGTGCCATCTAAAGTTTTTAAAGGGTTATGAAAAAATAATTTTTAAAACCCATTGATTTTTAATAAGTTTGATGTTTATTTTTATTGGCAAGTAAGAAAAATTGTATTTAAAAAAGGGAGGTTGCGAATTATGATCATTTATACTGAGGAATATCAGAACAATATAGTGCAATATTGGCACACTTTTGTGCAAAGCGGCTCACCCATTTCTTTAGAACCACAACAGGTCAGAAGTGTCATCTATGATTCATGGGTTCGATCTAAAAACCACAAGGTAAATCCCATGGAGGTAAAGTCCTATTCTTTATCTTCCTCAGAATTTACAGAGCTGCTGAGGAAAAAAGAAGACTTGTTGTCCATCGCACATTCCTATATGCTAAATTTGTATCTATTTGTTAAAGGATCTAATTTTATTGTACTTTTAACTGATGAGCAGGGTTATATTTTAGACTTGATCGGTGATGATGATATCATTCAAACCCGAATAAAAACAAGTAATCTCCTCATAGGTTCCAATCGAAGTGAGGAATATGCGGGAACCAATGCCATCGGAACTTGTCTGGTCATCGACAAGCCAATCCAAGTGCTTGGGGAGGAGCATTATGTAAAGTCTCACCACCCCTTTACATGCTCAGGAGCACCTATTCACGATGAAGAAGGGCGAATTATCGGATGTTTAAACATAACGGGCCCCAGAGAAAAAATTCATACCCACACATTAGGCATGGTGGTAGCCGCTGTGGATGGCATTGAAAAGGGTATGAAAATGAAAAAGGCGTATCAAAAGATCTCCTTTGCCAATATCCAACTGGACACCACCATTCAATCTATCTCCTCCGGCATTATTATGATAGATGGATATGGTGTCATTACGCAGTTTAACAATCACGCGGCAAACATGCTTCACTTGTCGGCAGAGGAAATGAAGGGTAAAAAGCTGCAAGATTTATTCAGCCATTCTGACTATTGCGAACCTTTTCACCTGCTGAGCAACCACATCTATAATAAAGAAATTAATTTTACTAATCAGTTTGGAAAAGTATTGTCTTTTTCTATAACCGCCACAAAAATTACAAACGGATCAGGTTCTCCAATGGGAAGTGTGATCGTCCTGGAAGAAATCAAACAAGTTCACAAGTTGGTAAACAGAGTCAGTGGATTTACAGCGAAATATCATTTTCACTCATTAATCGGCTCCTCCTTGAAGATGAAGGAGTTAAAGAATCTTGGGATTTTAGCGTCCAAAAGCAATTCTAACGTTTTAATTTTAGGAGAAAGCGGAACAGGAAAGGAATTGGTTGCTCAAGCCATTCACAATGCCAGTGATCGTGCTTCCGGACCCTTTATCGCTATTAATTGCGGAAGTTTGCCTAAGGGATTAATTGAAAGTGAACTTTTTGGTTACGAAGGAGGTTCCTTTACCGGTGCTTCTAAGGATGGGCAGCCGGGGAAATTCGAACTTGCTGATGGAGGTACAATTTTTCTAGATGAGATTGGGGATATGGCCTTAGACATACAGGCTTCTTTGCTTCGAGTCATTCAGGATAGAGAGATCACTCGTATTGGAGGGAAAAAATCCAAGAGCATTAACGTAAGAATTATGGCAGCTACCAACTGTAATTTGGAAAACAAAATTATGAACAATGAATTTAGAAGTGATTTATATTATCGGCTAAATGTATTTTCTATTTTTACCCCTCCCCTCAGAGAGAGGAAAGAAGACATTAAGGAATTATGTCAACATTTTATTGAAAACGGAAATGCCTTTATGAATAAAAAAATAATAGCGGTATCTCCCGAGGCGCTTAACTCTTTACTGACTTATGATTGGCCGGGTAACATAAGAGAATTGGAGAACATCATAGAAAGAGCTATCAATCTAGCTCAAACGCCCTTTATCCAAGTTTATGATCTTCCCCGAAACCTTTACGAGAATACCCTTTCCACACCCTCTTTGCCAAAGGGAAATTTGCCTGTCCAATCCCAAATTGGTTCTACTAAGGAAAATGCCATGCTGGCCTCCATAAAGGAAATGGAGTACGACGTCATCGTTAAGGTGCTCCAGAAAACCGCTGGAAATATGAAGCGTGCTGCTGATATCTTAGGCATTGGAAGGCGCACACTATATCGGAAAATTGAACAGCATCAGATTGATATTAGTGGCTTTAGATAGAGTCACTTCCGAACCAAACCCATCCAAATGCTTCTCTTTTATGTTTTATAGGTAAAGCCTTTGCAATCTTGCGTGCTTGGTCATACATTTTGCAAAGGCTTTACACTCTTATATCATTCGATCGCTCTTAAATTGTTGCTATATATTATTTGCCGAAACCTGATGTCTTTAGGTTTAGTTTACCATATGCAACATTATGATTTAATTTTCTAATCATTCTATAACATTTTAGAGGATTTTTCCATTTTTAATTGCTGTTTATATTGATTTTACAAAGTTCATAAGGTATTTTTATGTGTGAAGTTTCAGTTAATAATACTAACTTTCCCCATAAAAATTGCGGGTAAATTTACACCTACCCGCCTTTCATTGTTAATATTTATGATTCAATATTAGCTTTTGAATCAATTGTTAATTGACGACTTAAAATAACATGGATTACTACTGTTACTATAATAACAATAAATGCTGGCGTTGTTATTGCCGGTAATAATCTAAACCCAAAGGATATAATCAACCCAGCAATTAAGGATATAATTGCTACAGGTTTAATTAATGGAGTTTCTGCTAATTCTCTAATTTTAAAATTGTTTTTTGATACAATATAGAATTCAGAAATTGTAACACCAATAAGTGGTCCCATTAATGTACTAACTGTTGCTGTAATATTATTAATGAAATTAACTCCAGGACCGTACATAATTACAAAGGCTAAAACTGCAGCTATCATAGGAACTATAATTGCTATAATTCTTCTAGAGTTTAAATTAAATGCATGTGCAAATGAGTTACTATAGAAGAAGTTACAAGCAGGTGTTGTATTGGCTTGTGCAAATATAACGAATACATTTCCCGTAAAGAATATAGCTCCACCTAATGAAGCACATATATCCCCCATGGTTTTCATACCTGTTCCGATAAATCCGATTTGTCCAATAAAATAGCAGAACATTATAAATGCTACTCCGCAAAACGATGCTATAACTACAGATTTTTTGTTTTTAGCAGCTGTTCCTAAATCCATAATACCTAGGAATCCCGCTAGCCACATTCCTACCATATTGTGGGCAACAGCTCCAATACCCATAGTTTCCTTTTCAGGTATATATGCTAACAAACCGGTCAACCCTCCTGCGCTTTTAATTGATGAAATATAAACAACAACAAAAAGTATTAATGCAATCGGCACAGTTCCGGCTGAAATCCATTTAACTCCTGTAATACCAGAGACTCCGCCAATAATTGTAATTACTACAATCGCTAAGACCGCTATTATAAATCCTAGATTTTTTATAAACAAACCATCAGGCATTAGATTATATAAGGCTTGCCCTGCATTAAAGAGATCATAGCATGCCCAAAATCCCATGCAGAATGCCATAAGAAAAGAACAAATTCTACTACCTGTTTTCCCAAACATTTCTCTCCATACAAGATCCTTAGTTGTTCCAGTTCTATAAGTTATATATGTTGTCAATGATACAATAATTGATCCTATTACCCATCCTAACACAATTCCCCAAAAACCTGTCATAAATCTTGTACTTTCGCCTACAATTCCACCATTAGGTACGGAAGTAACACTACAGCAATATGCTACATACATGGCAATAAGCGATAGCATCCCCACTCTTTTTACACTATTTTCTTCCATAATAAAAACTCCTATTTAAACTAAACTATTTTAATTATTACTTATAAAGCTATTCAAATGAAACTTGTATTTTTACTTCTGTTCCTTCTTTGTCTTGTGTAAGAACCTCAAAACCTTCTTTTACGATGTCTTCTATTTTTATTGTCTTTGTTACAATTCGCTCTATTTCTGGTAATTGTCCAGTACCAATTAGTTCTAAAATATTTTGAAAATCTGTAATATTATAGCACCAAAGTCCTACCAAATTAATGTCCTTAAACGCCCAATCAAAATGCTTGTTTATTGTCACTGGCTTAACGCTCAAACCGCTTTGCACATAAGTACCTCTCTTTTTAACAATGTCAAAACAATTATTAATAGCTTGTTCATTACCAGTACAGTCAACCACAATATCTGTCCCTAATCCACCTGTCCTATCCATCAGTTCTCTCACTACATCTACTTTGCTTGGATCAAAAACTTCTGTAGCACCAAAATCTCGTAACCTCTCCAATCTTTTAGGTGCAACCTCGCTCATATACACTTTGGATGCCCCTGCAGCTTTTGCGCACATTAAGGTCAATACAGCTGTAGGACCTCCTCCTGCTATGAACATTGTATCTCCAGCTTTCATTCCTGAACGATGAATGGCATACATTGCTAACGCTGTAGGCTCAATACAAGCTGCTTGTTCATATGTTACATTGTCTGGAATTTTATTTAATTGATACTCTTTTGCTTTACAAAATTCAGCAAAACCACCCCAGTACCACTGTAATCCAGTACAACCAAAATCTACACAAAGATGCTGCAATCCTTGTAAACAATATGTGCATTTGCCACAATGCAATAGTGGCATAATTGCTACCCTATCGCCTATCTTCCATCGTTCTACTCCTAAGCCAATTTCCACTATCTCACCCGAAAATTCGTGCCCCATTATGATAGGGGCTTTGTCTCCTGTAATAGGGTGAGCCTTATCAACAGGAATGACCTGGGGTCCATCTGTGTAATCATGCAGATCTGTTCCGCAAATACCACATCTTTTTACCTGCACTATTACTTCCCCTGAACCAACTATGGGTTTTTTAACATTTTCTACACGAATATCCTTTTTTCCATACCATAAAGCAGCTTTCATTTTAATCCTCCATTTGACAATCTTAATATAATTTATTTAATTTTGAAGTAAACATTAATCCACTTTGCTTTTGTAATTTTATCTTTTGCAAACAAACTTTACTATTTAGCAGATTAGAGTAAGGCAATATTAGGCCATTTAGCTACTCTAATGCATACAATAAATTTTTTTGTAAAAGCATTTTACATATATTTAAATTAATTGTTCATTTTAGAGTCTATTTTTTATTTACAATAATTTTTACAAAAATTGGCAACCCGGCAAACCACATGACGTTATTTCATCTGATGGGAACTTTGTAATAACCTCACATCCATTTTTTGTTACAACTACTTCCTCTTCTATTCTTGCACTTCCTGATCCATCTTCTGAAGCACACCAGGTTTCAATGGCAAATACCATTCCTTCTTTTAGTTCATAAGGGTTTTCTAATGAGAACAGTCTTGAAATAACTGGTTTTTCCCATAATCCTAATCCTATACCATGTGCAAATTGAAGCAAAAATGCTTCTTCTTCATTTTTAAACCCTAACTCTGTAGCCGCAGGCCAAGCCTTAGCAACATCTGCTGAAGTTGCGCCAGGTTTAATTTGTGCAATAGAATCTTTAATCCATTTTGAAGCTTTTTCATATGCTTTCCTTTGTGCTGCATTTGGTACACCACAGGAAAAGGTTCTATAATAGCAAGTTTTATATCCGTTATATGTATTACCAATATCAAAGTAAATCAATTCTCCTGGTCTTACCATTCTATTTGAAAAGGTGTGACTGTGTGGATTTCCTCTTTGCCCTGAAATACTGTTTACAAATTCCACCAACTCAGAGCCCCATCCGTATAGTTTAAAATTAGCAATTGCTACTAATTCATTTTCCATAATACCTGGTCTCAATGCTTTTGCTAAATCATAATATGCTGCGTCTACCATTGCTGCAGAAGTTTTAAGCAATTGGATTTCATCATCAGTTTTAATAATTCTTGCATCTAACATAGCCTGTTGACCATCTACTATCTCCAAACCATTGCGTTCTAATGCTCTTATTAATGGTATGTCTACAATATCCATCCCTATTTTTTTATTTTCAACTCCATATTCTTTAAGATATCCATGAATTTGTGTTGCAACTTTTTCAACCATTCCAACTTCCACAGGAATAGCACCTCTCATAGAGCCTACCGCTGGCATAATATGGTCTTTTGCTAACCAGTCTACCCTTTGTCTCTTGGATGGTGCAGCTGGATCAAAAAGAAATGGTTCCTCTATCCCATCAATTAATATACTGTACCTATTCATTTTATTGCGGTTCCACTCTCCAATATGAGTTCCGGTAATATATCTGATATTATCAAAATCATAACATACTAGCGCAGATAGCCCATAATCTTTCATGCTTTTTTTTGCTCTTGCCAATCTATCACTTCTTAACCTTATAAAATTTACATTAGTTTCAAAATCCATTCCATTCATTCCTGATCTTGGCATTTCTTTACCTCCTAAAAATTATTATTATTTAAAGTTTATTTTTATTTTATAGTAACTAATTAAATTTCTTCATAATATCCATTCCACTATTTCTACAATGTCAGATATTTTTTTATTAAAATCTTTTGTTATTGAAAAAACTCTTCTACACTTTCTTTAAATCAACATTTTGCAATTATTTTTCATGGCTTCTCCTTATTTTAAACTTCTAACCCTGCTAAAAATCCTTCTTCTATGGCGTCCAGTCCGTTTCTTACACTGACAGCATCTCCAGCTACAATTACCTTTTTAATTTTATTAGAAACAATTTCTGATAAATCATTTAAAGGTTTAGATCCTACAGCCATAACAATAGTATCAATACCTGATAACTCTTTTTCATTGCCTTTTTCATCATCAAAAATAACACTTTTTTCTTTTATTTCTTTAATAAATGCATTAGCAATTAATCTTACATTATTTTCTTTAAGATCTTCAAATAAGAAGTATCTGACCGCTGGCTCTCCTCCTTCAAATATTTCAGATTTTGCTTCCATTATTGTGACACTTTTACCGTGATTGGCCAAATGAGAAGCCGTTTCCACCCCAACCATTCCTCCGCCAATAACTACTACATTTTGCCCCGAATCTATCTTGCCTTTTAATATGTCATTTGCTATAACAACATTTGGTCTATCTTTACCCGTGATATTTGGAACAAATGGTATGGATCCAGTGGCAACGATTAAGGCATCTGGCTTAATTTCTTCAACTATTTTTTCATTAAATTCAGTGCCTAAATGAATATTTACATTTAATTTTTCAAGCTGTGTCTTTTGCCATAATATAAATGAATTAAATTCTTCCTTTGAAGGAGGAATCGCAGCTAATATCCATTGACCACCAAGTTTTTCATTTTTTTCATAAAGATGAACTACATGACCTCTTTTAGCAGCAACTATTGCTGCTTCCATTCCAGCTATCCCACCACCTGCAACAGCAATTATCTTTTTATCTTTCACTAATTCTATCTTTCGTTCACTTTCACTTCCTGTTAACGGATTCACAAGGCATTTTACTTCTACCTGCTTTACATTTCTCCCACTGCAACCCTGAACACATCCGATACAATGAATAATGTCCTCAAATTTACCTTCCTTTGATTTTTTAGGTAAGTGAGGATCTGCAAGTGATGCTCTTCCCATGGACACTAGATCTGCTTTGCCAGAGGCTATCACAGACTCGGCAATAAAAGGATCTGTAATTCTACCTACTCCAATAACAGGTATTGAAACTACTTTTTTTA
Source organism: uncultured Anaerovorax sp. (assembly GCA_964461765.1). Classification (GTDB taxonomy): domain Bacteria; phylum Bacillota; class Clostridia; order Peptostreptococcales; family Anaerovoracaceae; genus JAVVUJ01. The sequence continues at coordinate 60,292 of CAYWVS010000003.1, read as the reverse complement.
TTTCCTCGCTAATATCAGAACTCCATGCATGCTTCATTGAAAAAGGAGGAATTATATATTGTGAGCTCGCATAAACTCCATTGGATGCATGTATAGCATCTATTCCTGCTTCCTCTAACAACATGACAATTACTTTGCTTTCTTCAGTGGTTAGTCCTCCTGTAACCATTTCATTTACTGACATTCTATATATAACCGGAAAATCATTTCCAACTTTTGCTCTTATATTTTTTAATATTTCTAATGCAAATCTTGCTCTATTTTTAATAGTTCCACCATATTCATCTGTTCTTTTATTAGAAAACGGCGACATGAATTGTCCTATCAGATAACCATGGGCACCATGCATTTCTACACCATCAAATCCCGCTTTTTTTGCTCTTAAAGCAGTATCTCCAAATTTCTCAATTAATTCTTTAATTTCTGTTATACTCAATTCTCTAGGAGTTTCACCTATAGTAGGATCTGCAATAGGTGAAGGCGCAACTGGTTGAACTCCATTTATAAGGGAGCCTGTTTCCCTACCAGCGTGATATATTTGAGCAAAAATTTTGGAGTCATACTGATGTACTCTCTCTGTTAATTCTCTATGGCTCTCAATTTGCCCATCGTTCCATAATCCTGGCAATTTAATAAAGCCGCCTGCATATTTATCAATGGCATAATCTTCAACTATAATTAGTCCCCATCCTCCTTTTGCTTTTTCCTCATGGTAAGCAATAAACTTTTCATTTGCTGTTCCATCTTGATTAACAAAATTTACTACCATAGGAGGAACCACAAATCTATTTGGTACTTCCAAAGAACCAATTTTTATTGGGGTAAAAACTTGCTTTAACATAATATTAAATTTCCTTTCTATTTTAATAACTTTTCTCTCTATAATAAGAAAAGATATTTTTTGGCATTTAGAAGTATATATCTTAAATCTTTTATGAAATAAATATTTTATTTCATAAAAGATGATATCGGGGTCAAAAGCCCAATATTATTAAATATTTAGAATTTGCCATGCTATATGTATTAATGTTTTAAGGTGTTAACGCTTTATATTGTAAGTGTCTTAACAGTCATAGCTTTTGACCCTGATATCATAAAAGATTAAATAAATTATCTAAATTCAGAACCGCCCGAAACATTGAGAACGATGCCGGTTATATGTCCCGCTGATTCTTTTGATGCCAAGAATAATACAGCATTTGCAAGGTCATCTCCCGTAGCACGTTTACCCATAGGAATTGATTTGAGAACTTTTTGATTCATTTCCTCAAACGTAATACCGATTTTCTCAGCAATATTTCTAATTGCGTTCAAATGTAATCCATTCTCTATGTCACCAGGTGCAATCGTATTCACGCGCACGCCATACTCAGCCAATTCCATAGATACCGTTTGAACAAGACTTATAACGGCTGCTTTAGACGCACAGTAGGCACCCCACTGTGCAACACCTTTTCGTCCGAACCAAGATGAAGTTACAATTACACAACCATCTTTTTTTGCTTTCATTATGGGTGTAGCATATTTCATTGCAAGCATTGCGCCTTTAGTATTAACTGCATATGTGAGATCATAATCCTCTTCTTTAGATTCCTCAATAAAGGATGCGGGAACAACAAGACCCGCATGGTAAATCAAAATATCGATCGTACCATACTTTTTTACAGCTTCATCCATCAAGTCTTTTGCATTTTTTTCTATAGTTACATCATAAACTTTTCCATAACCTTCGGCATTTGGAAAATCTTTTTTTATGTTTTCAATAAAATCTACAATATCCGGTTTTAAATCGCATGCTATGAGTTTTACCCCATTATCAAATAATTTGCGTACAATGGCATCGCCTGTTTCTATACCACATCCGATCAGCAAAGCTACCTTACCTTTTAAATCTTGCATTTTCATAATATTTACTCCTTATCCTTTCTACTTATAGAGAATTAAGATCAATTACACCATCTGGATAATATGGGTATTCAATTCCATCTGATCTTAATCTATCAACACCATCCAAAGCCTTCAATAAATCTTGAGTTGTCATTGAGAATCGTACTTCACTACTTCCAAGTGCACCCTGACATCGATCTCCTCGACATCCTAGAGAAAGCCCTGGCTTGCCTGATGTATATGTACGATTCCACGTGTCAGCACAGGTCGACTCTCCTCTGTATATAAAATTCAATGCCTGGTGATCCCGCTCAACAAATGCCGCAAAGATATGGAATGCAGCTCCTGGGTCTGCCGAAATAACAATAGCATCTGGGTCGGGAATATCCGAAGAAAAAATGGGCGAAGCCACGATGGCAATGTGATCATCCGTTGGAAGATCCGGCAACATTGCCTTCATATGAGCAGCAGAGTCTTCCCTGCGACCATGCCATTTAATAGGATCTGAATTTAATGGAATCCCCTCGTGCCACCAATCCGATTCTCTTTTCAATAATCCATTAGTCCCTCCGCAATAGCGATCCAGATATTCTGATTGCAATGCAATCGTAATATTCCAATATGCGGCAAGACCAATTAATTTGCATACTGTAGAGCCCTCCACCCTCCAATATTTTAAATTGGGGATTTTAACCAATTCTTCCTGTGTTTTGATAAACTTTAATGCAATTGCGCTTGAGGCAGGACGAATGGCATTAACAAGACGATCATTTATGGTTTTCCAATCATATAAAGTACTCAAAATAAAATCTCCTTTCATTTTTAGCTTAAATAAATTTTTTTATTATTTCATTTTAAATCCAAGTCTTAAAATACTATGTAATAACCCAGTTATCAAAATTGTAATTACTACTGGAAGTGGTAATCCTGACATATTGTTAAATATAAATGAAATTACAACGCCAATAAGTAAACATGTTACTGCCGAAGGTTTTATTGCCGGATATTCCTTCTCCTCTTTGATTTCTATATTTCTTTTAGAAACTATATAGAATTCAGCTAGCATAACTCCAACTAACGGTCCCATCAAAACGCTTACAGTACCTGTAATATTTGAAATGAAGTCAACGCCTGGTCCATACATAATTACAAACGCAAGGACTGCAACAAATATAGGAACAATAACCGCTATTGGCTTGCGAGGAAGGTGTAGCCCTTCTGAATACGAATTAGAGTACATAAGATTGCATGCAGGTGTAGTATTACTTTGCGCAATTATTACAAATATGTTACCACAAATAAAAATTGCACCCCCAAGTGATAAGCATAGATCTCCGACTGTTTTCATACCTGTTCCAATAAATCCAATCTGTCCAACAAAGAAACAGAACATAATAAATCCCACACCACAAATAGAAGCGATAACTACCGTTCTAGTATTTTTTGCATTTGTTGTTAGATCCATCATTCCTACAAATCCAGCCATCCACATTCCTATCATTATTTGCGCAACGCCTGTCACACCTAATGTTCTTTCCACTGGCACATATGCCAATAACGCTGCCATTCCACCCGCTTCTTTATATGAACTCACATAAATGATAATAAATAAAATCATCGCAATAGGGATTGTTATCGTTGCAATCCACTTAACTCCTGTGATTCCAAATATACCTCCTATAATCGTAAGCGCTAGCATAACAACAATAGCTATGCAGAAACCTAAGTTCTTTAATACTGAATTATCTGGCATCAAATTATATAAAGCCTGCCCAGCATTAAAGAAATCAAAGCATGCCCAAAATGACTGACAAAAAGCAAAAATTAAAGAGCATATCCTAAATCCATGTCTACCAAACATTGATTTCCAAACTATATCTTTATTGACACCTGTTTTATAACCAATCCAACTTGCAAATATTGCTATAAGTGATGCAATCAAAAATGCTAAGATAATGCCTAGAACACCATCCATATAAGTAGCTCTTTCACCCACAAGAGCTCCATTAGGAACCGTACTAACACTACAGGTGTATGCTAAAAATACCGCAGCAGTTGAACCAATGCCCATTATATTTTTATTACTGTCTTTTATTTCCATGTTTGTTCCTCTCTTATTTTTTTTCTTGAAAATTATCCTAATAAATACCTGATATTCGGCTTACTTTCCCTCCTCTCTTGAATAATTACTCAAATTTCGCGCTTTGACGGTTTCGAACAGTAACGGTTCATATGCTATTTTTTATGAGCGAAGTTTCAGATGTTAACAACAAATTAAACGATTATATAATCATATCTTTATAAAAGCAATTTTAATGCCAAATAAAAGAAGATTGAGATTAAAACGGAATTTTTAGAGCTTCTTTGTTAATTTTAGTCTTAATTTTTTCAAAAATTAAAATATTTAGAATATTAACCGTGTCTTTTTGACACAAAATTAAGTTAATTGTGTGTCAATAATTAATGATTAGCACATAATTGGCACATAAAAATCTACTCTATTGATCTTTTTAATTTTTGGGGTTAATTGAAAAAGTAATTGCAGCCCCCAAAGGAAAACAAGTAAGCTAGGAACTTAAATAAAAAAAGACATGGATTTAAGTGATAAAACTGTATAAAATTAAGGATAAACAAGAGAAAATCAGAACAAATGAGTATACCAAATAGAAGGTGGCTCATACCCCTCTTTCTAAGAGAAGTAAGTGCAACCAAGTTCCATACAGGGGTTGCACTTAAGTTTTAATTTTAGTTTTTAATTTTTACCGTCTAAAATTTTCAACTTCAACTTCATATTTTTCAATTTTTCTATATAATGTCCTTCTAGGAATGTTCAACATGGATGCCACTTTGGAAATGTTCCCATTTTTTTGAGACAATGCCTCCATAATTGCTTGCTTTTCCATTGCATCTATAGATTTCATATTATTAAGGGAGGGCACCATAGGCTTACTTTCCAAAATAATCTCAGATCTTTTAATCAGATCTACAGGTAATTCTTTTTTTGTAATAAAACGATCGGGACAAATGTTGATAGCCCTTTCTATTACATTTTCCAGTTCCCTTATGTTACCGGGCCAATGATAACCGAGCAGGATTGAATTTGCATCTTCCTCCAGTCCTATTATGTTTTTATTCATTGTTATATTATAATTTTCAATAAAATAATTAACTAAAATTAATATATCTTCTTTACGTTCTCTTAATGGAGGGATGGTTAAGGAAAATACATTTAACCGATAATATAAATCACTGCGAAAATTTTTATTTTCAATTTGATCCGGTAAGTTTACATTTGTTGCTGCCATAATCCTTACATCTACAGTTCTAGCCCTTTTGCCTCCCACTCGTATAATCTCTCTGGATTGAATCACTCTAAGTAATGATGCCTGAAGATCTAAGGCCATATCTCCAATTTCATCTAAAAAAATAGTACCGCCCTCTGCCAGCTCAAATTTTCCGGGTTGTCCCTCTTTGGATGCCCCTGTAAAGGCACCACCCTCGTAACCGAAAAGTTCACTTTCAATTAATCCTTTGGGCAGACTACCGCAGTTAATGGCTATGAAGGGACCCTTTGAACGATGGCTGGCATTATGAATGGATTGGGCAATCAACTCCTTTCCCGTTCCACTTTCTCCTAAAATCAAAACGTTAGATGTACTTTGTGCCGCAATATGGCCCAACCTCTTGATTTCCTCTATCTCTTTAGAAATTCCTATAATAGATTCAAAGGTGTATTTTGCCGTAAATCCACTGATTAAGCTTACCATTTTGTGGACTTTTTGTAATTCTTTAAAAATCAAAACTATGCCGGTTCTATTTTGAGATTCATCAAATATGATGGAAGTCGATAATGATATTTCAATTCGATCTCCCGATTTCATAAAAAAGCAGGTTTCTTTATCATAAAAATTTTCCGTAAGATTTAATAAATCAACTGAAGATTTTGTTTCATCTATTATATTTTTAATATTTTTTTGTTTTAGATATTCAGGGGATAGCTTTAAGATATTAACTGCTCTTTCATTAAATTGTGTAATCATCCCTATGCGATCAAACAGTATAATACCAGAAGAGATGGATTGTATAGTTGCTTGCAATTGGCTATTATAGATAAAAATATTTTCATATGCCTTTTTCATTTTAATTTCTTTTTCAATGCCATCCACAGCAGCACATACCATGCCCAAGGTATGCGCATGGTTGACCTCCCTGGGGCCGATCATTGCCAGGCAACCTATCACTTCATTTGTTTCAGAACGAATAGGTGCAGCGGAACAGACATACGTATGGTGTGGTTGGATAAAGTGTTCTGCCCCTAATATTTGGATAGGCATCCCCGTAGCCAAGCTGGTGCCGATCCCTGACGTACCGGTATAGGCCTCACTTCTATTACAACCTATTACCAAGCTGCTTTGCTTCGTTCTCTCGACTATGATGTCATCATTTCCAATGATATCAATTACATTCCCCTTTTCATCGGCCAAGGTGATTACAAAATTAGTTCCTTCGATAAAGGAATATAGCTTTTCCATATAATAATGAGCTACTTCTATGAGTTCTTTTTTATCTTTCAATATTTTAGCAAGCTTAAAATCCGAAATTTTATAATTTTTTATTTCAAAAGGATCCACTTGGTAGTCTTTGGATCTCTTCCAAGACTGATAAATCACATCTCTTATCTCGTCACATTTTTCGGGCATTTTTTTGTTATCTTTAATAAAATCCTTCCATAGTCCGCTCACAGTTTGTTGATATTTTTCATTAAAAATCATCATGGTAACCCCTCCGAATGATTATCTTTCTGTTTTTTTAACTTTATTTAATCAATGAGTTTTATTATACCAAATTTCATGGAAAATTGTGATATAATAAAAACTGTATTTATATTGACCTATTATACCACTTTAGGCATAGTTCTTGCTAATACATTATTTGTATAGGAAGCTTCACGGAGGCCAGCTCCTTCTCAATCCTTTAGACCTTTTTATTATTTAACTTTGGAGGTATTAAATGTTTTGCATCATTAGCCCTTATCATACATGCTATACGAATTTGGCCATGGAAGAATACCTGTTAAATTCCTTTCAAGAGGATGTATTTTATTTATATATCAACGAGCCTTGTATCGTAGTGGGGAAAAATCAGAATACTCATGCAGAAATTAATCACGAATATGTAGAATCCAATGATATTCCCGTGGTTAGAAGACTTTCCGGTGGTGGAACGGTTTATCACGACCTTGGTAATTTGAATTATGGATTTATATCAAAGAATACAGAAAAAGAAATATCAGGTGTCTTTGAGGAATTCACTGCTCCCATTATTTCAGCGTTAAGAAGTCTGGGGCTGGATGCTGGCTTTTTAGGACGGAATGATTTATCCATAGAAGGTAAAAAAATATCAGGTAATGCACAATATCACAGCAAAGATAAAGTTTTACATCACGGCACTTTACTTTTTTCATCGGATCTAACCGCCTTGAGCAAAGCTCTTAAGGTCTCTCCTTTAAAGTTTGAAGATAAAGGCATTAAATCGATTCGAAGCAGGGTTGCAAATATTTCAGATTTTTTATCAAAAGATTTAACGATTAGTGATTTTCAAAATATCATAATGAAACATGTTTTAGACAAATATAAGAATTCTCGTTTCTATATACTTACTGACGATGAAAAAGAAAAAATAAAAGCTTTATCAGAGGAAAAATACTCCGGTTGGGATTGGAACTATGGAGCTTCACCGGACTTTACCTTGAAAAAAGAATTTAAATATGAAAAGGGATTGGTTCAAATATATCTTAACATTTCATCAGGAATCTTATCAGAGGTTTCCATCTATGGCGATTTCTTTGGAAGAAAACCTGCGGAGCAGTTGGAGACGGCTCTGGTGGGAATCCCTTATGAAAAGCAGCAAATTCAAAATTCGCTGAGCCATTATGATATAGATGAATATATTTCAGGTTTAACTTTAGGGACACTTATAGATAATTTGTTTCCTGCAGATTGATTTGCTGGGTTGGCTAATCAATCCCTTATTCTATATTTGAATAAGGGAAATAGCCATAATATACTATAAGAAATATGCCTTTATATTACAGAATTGCTCACTTTGTTACTTTGTGGCAGTTAGTAGGAGCTTTCACTTTCCCATTTGATAAGGAGTAAAAATTGATTAATGGAATTTACAGTGTTTTAACTATTTTTATAATTTTAAGTATTGGATATTTCTTTACATATAAAAAGCTCTGGCCGGAAACCACTGGTTCGGTTTTTTCTACCGTCTGTGTAAAAATTGCGGCTCCTGCTCTTGCGGTGATCAGTATCAGCGATAGATTTACCTCGGAACTACTGCGACAATCCCTATTTTACCTATGCATTATCCTTTTTTATACCTTTTTACTATTCCTCACGGGAAAAGTACTATCCAAATTGCTTGGGCTACAATCAGGCAAGAAGACTATTTTTGAAGTGACCTTTACCTTTTCCAATACCATATTTATAGGACTTCCTATCAATGAGATTGTGTTTGGACAAGCAGGACTCCCCTACCTCTTTGTGTTTTACATCGTCACTTTAACAACCTTTTGGAGTTTAGGAGCTTACGAAATCAGCAAAGCTTCCTCTATAGATCAAATTCAAAAAACAAATCCCTTAAAAAAAATCATCAATCCCGGATTAATTGGAGTTCTCATAGGTTTTCTTCTGGTAGAATTCTCTTTAAAAATACCTTACGTTTTAGATTTGTCTTTACGATACATGGGAGGTCTTTGCGTTCCCTTGTCTATTCTCGCCATAGGCGCTAATATGGTATCCTTTTCTAAAAAATCTTTAAAAATATCAAAGGATGAGTTATTTATACTGTTAGGGAAATTCCTATTAAGCCCTATTTATATGTATATTCTACTACGTTTTTTTCACGTGGATGGTCTCGCCTTTCAAGTTTTTATGCTTACGGCAACCATGCCATGCCACATGCAGACATCCATTCTGGCGGAATATTATAATGTAGAAAAGGCATATGCTGCCAAACTGGTCTCCCTCAGCACATTGGTATGTTTTATCACCATTCCCCTATATGTCTCTTTTATCCTTGCTAAGTGATTTATGCCATGGTATCCATCATCATTCACATTATCTCTCTAAAGTTTATTTTCCTCAAAGACTACTTGCTTTTTTCATTTCTAAATACTTCATACATTACTTTTAATTTACAATGGTGAAATCAGCTTGACCGAACTTTTTTTTAAGTGACTCATCGATGATCCTTATGATCTCTTCAATATGGTCTTCGTCGTTCACTTCTATATGAATTGTTTTCTTTCGTGTTATTTTTTCTGTGGATTTATTCGCCTTATTTATAAGGGGGTGTACATTCCCTCCGTCATTTGTGTGAACATGCCGTAATAGTTAAAAACAACTGTAGGCGCCAAATATGCCAGTCCAAAGATAATCAATAGGGGAAGGGTCAGAGTTCTTTTAAGCTTCGTTTCACTTCCCGGTGTCAAGTTAGTATTGCTCATAATTTCCTCCTTCACAAAAATAATGCTGTATAACTACAACATTATTTTACTATACTTTATTTTCACACAATATGCTTATTCTGCTTAGGAAATATGACAATTTAGCTGAATTAAATTATAAAACCCTTGAAATATGTTTTCGTTAATGCTATTTTTGCTTAGTAATTATAGGAGTAATCACAATCTGTTTGATGATATATTCTCGTAAAAAGTAGAAACCGCCTAACTTTTAGCTAGGCGACTCTATTCCTTAAATATAGGGATTGACCGCCACTGTAAAAGCGGTAACCTCATTTATCTATTATATTATCACATTTAAAATAGATGTCAAGTATCTTTAACTAATTTAAATATTCAGTTAGTTCAAAAAGAACATTGTCTTTCACCGCAAAACAAATTTTCAGCTTTTCATTTACTGCCACCGGCGGGTATGCAACATAGTCAAATTCCTCGAGAGATTCGTCTATATTGCCCACCTGAACGGATAAATGATTTTCTTTTCTGACGATTTCCGGTAGCGGAGAATCCGGAGCTACCCATGCAAATTGAAGCTTGTATTCGTGATCGTCAGGATTGGTTATGTATAACTTTATTTTTTCTACATAAGCATACTTTTTGTCTTCAAGTTTTTCTTTTGTAGGTATCCCTAAATGTAAAAATTTCATAATAAAACCTCTTTATCTTAAAACTAACCTATCAATGATTGGAAAATAATTTTATTTGCCTCATTGACAGGTTAAAAATTAATTATTCTTCCACAGGCATATTGATTTTCTTATTTTCCTGTAGGATAATTTGTTCTTTAGTTAATCCTGCATAATCACGGAAAATCCATTTAGCACCACCGATCAAAGCAATGATGGTAAAAATAGCGATTGGAGTCGCTGTTAAAATCGCCATAGATTGGAACGCTTTTAAGTTAGCTCCTGCAAATAATAGACTGCAAGGAACTACAGCTAACATTACAGCCCAGAAAAGCTTAAACAATCTGGCTGGATTCTCTCCTTGACGCAATCCAATAGTAGTAGTTGCAGCCAAAGTATAGGAAGAGGAATCTAAGGTTGTAGCTAAAAAGATAATGGCGATAATAGCCCAAACAAATAAGACTACTTGACCTGCAGGGAGGGTCAACACCACGTTTGTAATAGTTTGAGGCTGACCACTTTCATTGAGAACAGCAACCAAATCCAATTGACCACCAAGCTGAATGTCTAAAGTGTAACCACCTAATGCGCAGAAATAAAGCATACAGCCTGCACTTCCGGCGATTACCATCCCCATCATAATTCCCCGAAGTGTTCTTCCTCTGGAAATCCTTGTGGTAAAAATCCACATCCATGGACCTAATGCAAGCCACCAAGCCCAGTAAAATGCAGTCCAACCCCCGGGGAAACCACCCTGTGCAACAGGATCCGTCCACAAGCTCATAAATAAGAAGTTATTAGTCATATATCCCATAGCATTGGTAAATAACTCCAATTGAAAAAGAGTGGGGCCAACAGCCAAGAAATATACAGCTAAAGCGATAGCAAAATAGGCATTATATTTTGAAAGGTTTTTCATCCCTTTGTCTAAACCCAACCAAGAGCTTGCCATGAACAGTCCCGTAACAATGGCGATGAGAATAATACCTGTTGCCAATGTATCAGGGACTCCAAAGAGATTCGCAACATTGTTTTGAATCATAGGAATTCCCAATACAAGAGTTGTACCGTGACCTCCTAAAATACCAAACACTACAATAATTTCTATAAGTTTTCCAATAGGACCGTAGATGGTATCACCCAAAACACCTTCGCAAGCTGCGGATAAAGATAACCCCGGTTTCTTTAATATATAGAATCTGTAACAGAGCGGAATGGCACCTACTGCAAAAAATGCCCACGCAATAAATGTCCAGTGATAAATTCCGTATGTACCTGCCAACTCATATGCCTTGTTGCTGAAAGGCTCTGCACCCATAGGAGGGCCGGAAACATAATACAAAGGTTCCACGATGGACCAAAGCATCATGCTGGATCCCATACCGGCGCAAAACATCATTACAAGCCAGTTGAAGGTATTAAATTCAGGCTTTCCATTTCCAAATCTGATATTTCCATATTTGGAAAAAGAGAAATAGATAATATAGATCAGACATGCCAGACCTAACCATAAATAGAATGGCGTCAATACTTTGATTGAAGCTCCTTGTATGGCATTGATGGTTGACACTGCCGCTTCAGGTTTCAGAATTAACCAAGACCCTAACATTAAAACTACGATAAAAACAATTACTACTGCAACAATATCTATGGATCTCTTTGTTATGTTACTAGTACTTTCCATTAAACTTGGCCTCCTTAATTAAATATTATATATAATCTTTTAAATAAATTCTGTGAAGGGTCTCCTTTCGGAGTCCCTTAGGTAAGTAGTCAAACAATGAAATTTTACTCTAACGTAACTCCTGTCTTTTCCTTGAAGTATTCTTTGTTGATTTTCATACCAAGTCCGGGTTCTTCGCTTCCCGCAACAGTTCCATCGATAATTTCAGGATCATCTAATGTTAAGTTGTTAATTAACTCACCTGGCCAAAAATCGCTATGTAAATATTCAGGATGCATACTGGTTCTGCTAGCCATTCCAAAATGTCTCATTGCAGCGCCTGTAATTCCTGTTGCCCATCCATGAGGCATTAATTGCACGTTATAATTATCGCAAAGCTCCTGTATTCTCATGATAGCCGTAAGCCCTCCGGCTCTATTGCAGTCTAACTGAATAGCTGATATATTCGTGTTTTTTACCCATTCCATGATTTCATAATGAGTTGTCATCATTTCGCAAGCTCCGATTCTGGTGCTTACTGTATTGGCAAGCTTCTTATGACCTTCCAAATCATCATGCTGCAATACAGCTTCTGCCAAATAAATGTCTGTCTCTTCTAATTTATTCAGTGTCCAACGTGCAGCCTGCCAGTCATTCCAGCGATAAAGGAAATCGATTAGAAGTTTAATATCATCCCCCAGTTGCTTTCTGAGAGCTTTTATGTATCTTACCACTTCTTTATCATCGTGAATGGAAATAACTCCCGGAGATAAGCATACCTTAACTGCTTTGCAACCTTTTTCTCTGGCTTTTGCACATAAAGGCTCATACATCCTGATGTAATCATCTGCGGTAGGATTTTCTAAGTTATGAGAAGGGTAAAGAGTAAAATATGGTGTAACCACATCTCTGTGCTTTCCTCCCAAAAGTTTATACACAGGGAGATTATGTTGTTTTCCGGCAAGGTCATACAGTGCCATATCTATTCCTGACATTGCAAAAATTCCCACGCCTCTTGAGCCTACCCATTTGCTTTTGTCATACATGTCATCCCAAATTGCTTTAAATTCCATAGGATCTCTGCCAATGGCTACCTCGCAAATATTGGTAAGTTGAAAATGTTCTGTTTCAAGCTCACTATAAGCCTTTATTACATTAGGAGAACCATCTGCTTCTCCTATTCCGTATAGTCCATTTTCATCCGTAACCTTTATTACGTTGGTATTTTCACTCCATCCTGAAGCCGGAACATCCAATCTGATGAATTCAATAGACTTTATATTGTTTCCCATGAGTTTCTCTCCTTTTTTACTTATATAACATATTTAAAATACTGTATACAAAATTTTATACTATACCATTCATTAATACATAAGCTAAAATTCTCCCTCCTCTACGCTTACTAATTTGTATTAATGGGAAGACAAGCAATTAGCAATTTGATTGTCCACTGACTTTTGTCAAATCCAGCTGCTCCTTGGTAGTGGACGAAAGGCAGACTATGTAACCTTCAGCCCTCTGCCTCTATATATATTCTTTGTGTGCTCTACTTGCTGTAAAGTGGGTGATTCTATGTCTTTTAAGGGGTACTCTAAGCCAAGTTTTTCGTATTTGTGAATCCCAAGCTTGTGAAAGGGTAAAATTTCAACTCTTTCTACATTTTTTAATTTACAAATATAGTCTGCATGCTCTTTTATTAGCTTTTCTTCATCCGTAATACCCGGTACTAAAACGTAACGAATCCATGTGGGAATTTTCTGATCAGATAAGTATTCCGCAAAATCCAGAGTAGGCTTAAGAGGATGCCCCGTAAGCACTTTATGCAGGTCAGGATCCATACATTTTATATCCAACAGCACCAAGTCCGTGTATTCCAACAGTTCCTTTACTTCATCTGTCAAAACGGAACCTGCCGTATCAAGTGCAGTGTGGATGTCATCCTCCTTACACAGTTGAAACAGCTCTTTTACAAATGTAGACTGAAGCAAAGGTTCCCCCCCTGAAACCGTCACCCCTCCTTTTTTATAGTAAGGCTTAAATTTTTGCATTTTTTCAAATACTTCTTCAGGGTTTACTAAAAAAGGAGCGGCGTTTAACTCAAAAGTATCAGGGTTGTGACAATACAGACATCTAAAAGTACATCCTTGCATAAAAACCACAAGCCGTAATCCGGGACCGTCAACAGTGCCAAAGCTTTCAAAAGAATGAATTTTTCCCATAGTCGGATTAGTTTTGTTAAAACTCATAGTTCACTTAGACTCTTTCATTAATGGTTCTGGAAATAACATCTAGCTGCTGTTCCTTTGTTAATTTAACAAAATTTACAGCGTATCCCGATACTCTTATGGTGAGCTGAGGATATTGTTCCGGATGTTCCATGGCATCTTCCAGTAGAGATCGGTCAAATACATTCACATTTAAGTGCTGACCTCCGTTAGGCGTAAAATATCCGTCCAACAGATTTACAAGGTTATCTCTTCTGGTAGGAATATCTTTTCCCAAGGCAGGAGGTGCTATGGCAAAGGTATATGAAATTCCATCGCTGGCACATCCGTAGGGCAACTCACTGACAGAGGTTAAGGAAGCCACCGAACCATTGGTATCTCTTCCGTTCATGGGATTTGCACCTGGCGAGAAGGGAGCGTCCGCAGGTCTTCCGCAAGGGGTTGCCCCGGTCATTTTTCCATACACCACATTTGAGGTAATGGTTAAAATGGAAAAAGTAGGCTTAGCGTTTCGATACATCTTATGAGTGCTGACCATTTTGTAAAAATCTCTGGTTAGTTTAACTGCCATTTGATCTGTTTCTTCATTGCTGTTTCCAAACGGAACGTAGCTTCCTATGGTTTGGAAATCTACAGCAATTCCTTGATCATTTCGGATGACTTTTACCTTCGCATTTTTTATAGCCATAAGGGAATCAACCGCAATGGCAAGCCCCGCTACACCAAAGGTTTCATAGCGTTTAATATTTAAGTCATGAAGTGACATTTGGAAAGCCTCATAGGCATATTTATCATGCATATAATGGATCATGTTTACCGCGGGAACGTAAATGCTTACAAGCCATTTTTGAATTTGATAAAATCTTTCTAACACTTCGTCAAAATCAAGATAATCTGAGGTAATTGGCGCAAATTTTGGAGAAATCTGCTCTCCGGTTTTTTCATCAACTCCTCCGTTAATGGCATATAAAAGTGCTTTTGGCAGGTTGATACGAGCTCCGAAGTATTGAGTTGCCTTACCTATTTCCAATGCACCTACACACCCTGAGATGGCATAATCGTCACCAAACTGAGGTCTCATTAAATCATCATTTTCATATTGAATGGCAGATGTTTCAATGGATACCTTGGCACAGTACTTCTTCCAAGTTTCCGGCAAACGCTCAGACCAAAGTATAGTCAAATTTGGCTCAGGTCCAACGCCTAAGTTGTATAGGGTGTGAAGATAACGGTAGGAAGTTTTCGTTACCATTACTCTTCCGTCAATTCCCATACCTCCCAAGGATTCTGTAATCCAAGTAGGGTCTCCTGAAAACAGTTCATTGTAACTTGGAGACCTTAGGAAACGGATGATTCTCAGCTTCATAATGAAGTGATCGATCAGCTCCTGAGCTTCTACTTCTGTAATGACACCATTTCTCAAATCCCTTTCAATATAAATATCCACAAAAGTAGCCGTACGCCCCAGGGAAATGGTTACTCCATCATGATGTTTTCCCGCAGCCAATATAGTAAAATATATAAATTGAATCGCCTCTTGAGCTGTGCCGGCAGGCTTGGATACATCAAAGCCATAGTCTATACACATTTTGAGGAATTCTTCCAAACATTTTAATTGTTCAGCAATTTCCTCTCTCTGTTGAATTATTTCAGGTGTAATTTCTCCCGGCTCCAGTAATTGAAACTCTTGTTCCTTTTGAGAGATAATATAGTCAAGTCCATAAAGGGCAATTCTTCTATAATCACCGATATGTCTTCCTCTTCCATAATTATCAGGCAAGCCTGTAATGATTCCTGCATTGCACGCCTTTTTGATTTCCGGTGTATAGACATCCATTACCCCTGCATTGTGAGTTTTGGCATAACGAGTGTAAATCTCTTTTATGGCTTCATCCAGTGTATAACCATAACTTTCTAAAGCTTCTTCCAATGCTGGAAGACCACCTCTTGGGAAAATAGCTCTTTTTAGAGGTTCGTCAGTTTGCAAACCCACAATTTTTTCCAAGTCTTTTTCTATATATCCGGGTTTGTGGGATGTTATGGTTGAGGGTACCTTTGTATCCACCTTATAAACACCGCCATTTTTTCTCTCAAGGTCATAGTAATGCAATACTTTTTTCCATAATGTTTGCGTGGCCTCTGTGGCACCAACTAAAAAAGATTCATCACCCTCATAGGGTGTATAATTTTCTTGTATAAAATCTCTAACGTTTACTTCTGTTTTCCATAAATTACCTTTAAATCCATTCCAAGAATCCATCTATATTCCTCCTTTTATTATTAATTCAATTTTTAAGAAAGTTTAATATTAACTGAGTTTACTAAACGCAAATTCTATGCCAAAATAAACTCTTCTCACAGAACCATTAGATTTTAAACATTTTCTAAAGGATTTATAAAATTTAAACAAAGAAAATGCGAGTCTTATTTGACTCGCATTTTCCGTAATGACTCACGCTGAGTTTTTTTACTATTTTAACCTATCATCTTAGATGAAATTTATCAATATACTAACAGAATCTTATTTATAAGTTTATATCTTTTTCTACATATTCTTTAATCAATCTTGTGGCTCTAGATTGGCTGATTTTCAATTGATCCGCAACCTTTCTAGAACTTTTATACTTATTATAAGTTTCAACAATGATGCTTTTTTTGAATTTATCAATCATATCATCTAAGCAATCTTGATTTGAAAAGGTTACATTATTTCGTATTTCAAATAAGCTATTAGGCAGATGATAGGGCTTTATGATGAAGCCATTTACCGTAACTACAAGTCTTTCTATTAAATGGGATAACTCTCTGGTATTTCCTCTCCAAAAATAATTTTTTAATACATTGATAGCTTCTTTTGACAATTGATGATTTTTTTTGTAGGTTTCATTAAAGCGATTTAGAAAATAAAAGGCCAATATCTCTATATCCTCTTTCCGATCCCGCAAAGGTGGAATATTAATTTCAAAAACGCTTAACCGATAATACAAGTCCTCCCTAAAGCTACCCGCTTGAACTAACTTCTTTAAATCCTTATTGGTGGCAGCAATGATTTTCACATCTACCTTTTTCATTTTTCTGCTACCGATGGGTAAAAACTCTTTTTCCTGAACCACCTGCAACAGTTTGGATTGCAATAGGTATGGTAATTCTGAAATATCGTCTAAAAGAAGAGTACCTCCGTTTGCGGTTTCAAAAAGACCCTTGTTTCCTTGTCTTTTGGCTCCGGTAAAGGATCCTTCCTCATATCCAAACAGTTCTGACTCCATAAGCTCCTTTGGGATAGCACCGCAATTTACACTGATAAAAGGCTTATCCTTTCTTTTGCTGCTATTATGCATGACTCTGGCTAATAGAGTTTTTCCCACACCGGATTCTCCCGAAATTACCACCGGCGAATCCACATCGGCTAACTTATAGGTTAAGTCCATAACCTCTTTCATTTTATCGCTTTTATATAATATGGTGGAGGCAGAACAATCGTGGCGCTCCTCATATTTTTTTCTTTCTGTCTCATCCACCGTTAAAAAATAAATATCGTTGATATCGTCTCTTACACTGGAAATAATATATTTTATGTTTTCCTCTTCATCAAAAAACGGTATGGCAATACTGGTTATAGTGCTTCCGATATGGGTTTTTTGAGTCATCTTTATGGGTATTTTTTGCTGATAAACATAGGGAAGAAGCGGAGGATGCCAATAATCCGCATCTACAAAATCAAAATAATCCTTTCCTATCATATCTTCTTTATTTAGCCCATAATGTCTCTCACAGGCATTATTGATATATAACAATTTATAGTTACCATCCCAAATATTTACTTCATCATGGAGACTGTCAATGAGCTTAAGAAACATATCATAATCGAGTCTGCTTTTAATCAAAATCAAATTCCTCCATTTTTATTTGACAACATTAATTTTTTTGACAATACCATGGTTAAGAAGATTTTGTCAAGATGTTTTTGTTGTTTATTTATCAAACCCTTTTATATTATGTCAATTTAACAATATCTTTTTCTTTTCACTCCTTGGCAAGGTGTGACCAGTAACTATATATTTAAAAAACTATCGAGATTTTAATATATTATTGAAAATGATATACTATAATAATTTAATTAACATTATTATAAAATACTGAAATCAATAAATATTAATAAAACCCATCACAATATACTGTGTTAATTTACTAATATATTGTATGTTGAGTTACGAATATTTAAAAATATTAGGTTTTTGACCAAGTATTATAAAATAAAATTATCCTTGACACTCCTATTTCAGTCGTGGTATGTTAAAAAACAAATTTATTGTACTATTATAACCCCCGTATAGCGGCGAAAGAAATTGGTGACTATTAGGCGCCGCCGGAGAATAAGACATATTAAATAGTTTTAAAATAAAAGGAGAAAAAACATATGGATATTTTGACTGCTATTGAAACTCGCAAGAGCATTAGAGCATACTTGGAGCAACCGGTTTCCAAGGATGTGATCGCTAAAATAATTGAAACTTCCCTTAGAAGTCCTTCTGCTACTAACATTCAGCCCTGGAACATTTATGTGGTCGGTGGAGAAGTTCTTCAAAAAATTAAAACAGATAACGTTGAATTATTTTTATCAGGTGTGCGACCTACCATAGAAGAACCCCATCTCCCCGAAGTTTTTAAAAAACGACGTGTAGAGTTAGCCATTGATTTATTTAAGCTTCTAAAAATAGAAAGAGAAGATAGGGAAAAAAGAAAGGAATGGACCACGAGAGGATATCGATATTTTGATGCTCCGGTGGCGCTGTTCTTTACCGTTGATAAAAGTATTTATGAAGGCACTTGGTCCCTTATGGCCATCGGTTCTCTCATACAGACAATTTGCTTAACTGCCATGGAATATGGGCTGGGAACTTGTATTGTGGAGCAAGGGGTATCTTATCACCATATTTTGAGAAAGTACACGAATATCCCCCAGGAAGAAAATATCATTATTAGCATGTCCCTGGGGTATCCCGATCCGGATTTTCCTGCAAATCAATTGATTAGTAAGAGAGAGCCTCTTGAAGAAGTCACTCATTGGTTTGGAATTTAAAAGGTCAACTTATTTACTATAAAAAGCTCATTCAGTAGACTGATTCCTAAAAAAGGGCAACCGAGCTGCGATCATGGTTACTACAAAGGCAAAAAGCAATCTGAATACCGAAATAATCAGGATGTTTGCCCCAACCACCCAGAATAGCAAGGTAGCTTCAATGATGCTATGACACAGGAAGAGAAAGATTCCAATCAATGCATAATCTCTGTTGGAAACGGGGGTTTCTTTATTCATTTCAATAAGAGTCCCCGCTCCATAAGTAACTCCCATGGTAATTCCCACCAAAAGAGGAAAGATGCACTTCTTTTCCATTCCCATGGCTTTCGCCAAAAATTGTAGCTTGTCAGCCAACTTTTCCATTACATGATACACCGTTAAAAGCTCTATAATGATCATCAGAGGAATTAAAATTTTAGCTAAATTAATTATGGTAGAAAGCCAACCATGAAGGATTTCCATGGCGATTATATCAAAGGAAGCACTCATAAGATCATTCCTCCAATCCAACCTATCAAAACTCCTGTAATAATGGCAAAAACTAAACGAAATATTGTAAACTTCCAGGGAGATAAGCCGATTTTTTGGGCGATGGCCGCTTCCACGGGTACGGAATGAAACACTAGCCCAATCATGGCGATGGTGGTAATTTGTGCCGTAGTAAAGTCAAAATTCCCTAAGGCTGTGGCAACTCCATATTCATCTGTAAATACACCGGTGATGATGGGAACCACTCCCTCTGAGGGTAAATTAAAAATGCCCATGGCGGGAGCGCAGACCTTCTGAAGCCATGGCATCAGTGGAGAAAATCGAAGGAATACTACAATAGCGTACACTGGCAATACAATTTTTAATAACATTACACCTGTTTTTACCGCTTTTATAAATCCTGATTTTATTGCTGAAACAAATAAATCCATTTAACCTGTCCTTTTAAATATCAAATCACATAAATGAATCTTATTACATTTCCGGGTAAATGTCAAATGGAACAATGGGCATTTCAATCACTACGTCCATCCCATACATATCTCCATTCTTCACCCTCAGGGTGAAGTTGGATCCGTATTGCGACCATAGACGATTTTTGATATTTATCAGGGCGATATTTTCAATACCATCGGGCAATTCCTTAGAAGAATTCATTTTCTCCATCAACTCATCCATAAGGGGTTTATCCATTCCTTCTCCATTGTCCCCAAGGGTAATGTACATTTTTTTATCCTTCAATAACGCTGTAACCTCAACAACACAGCCCACCGTCATATTACGAAAACCATGTATAATAGAATTCTCCACAATGGGCTGAAGTAGCATTCGAGGCATAAGTACATCCATGAGTCGATCATCTACATCAAAATTCATTTTAATTTTACTATTGTATCGCACGTTCATTATCTCAACATATTTCTCTAAAGTATTCATTTCTTCCCATACACTTACCAATTCATCTTTTGCATAGGCATAACGGATTAGGGCAGAAAGTCCCGAAAGGGCCTCTGACGCTCGTGTGTAATCTTCCTCTTCAAGGAGAATCTTAATAGTACTCAATGTATTAATGGTAAAATGAGCATTGATCTGTTTCTTTAGGGAAAAAATAACTGCTTTCTGTTTGGCAATTTCTGCATTTTTGAGCTTGAGACCCGATGTAATGATTTCATCATTTTGCTTGTCAATTCGATTAAGCATGGCATTGATTTTTTCGATTAGCTTATCAAATTCCCGGCTACCCGACAAGGGAAGCATATAATTTCCTCCGCTCACATCCACCGTTTCAGCACTGTGCATGATCTTAATCATGGGCTCAAACAACCTCTTATTTTGTATACGAGCAAAGAGGATTAACACTAACCCAAAAAACAAAACTGTAATCAGGGCCGCTATGGAAAAGTAGTAGGTGGATGCAGTTAACTGGGACTTATCTGCTGCAACAATGATTTCAAAAGGCGTAATGCCAATAGGTTTCCTTACAAGGCTTCTGCCTGTTTCACCCCTGAAGTCCGAATAGTTTTTTAAGTTGCCGCTAATCACTTCTCCCTCCACTACAATGCCGATAAAGAGGGAATTATCCGGAGAATACATATATAGTTTATCCAAAAGCCCTGCCTCTTCGGTAAACATCATCAACGTGCCGGACTTTACTCCGCTTTCATCATAAATTCCTGTAGCATACCCGATATACCGTGTATTTTCAAGCTCCAAAGCAATGTTAGTTGGCAAACTCATGCTATCTGCAAGAATAGATAATCGTCCTGCAGAAGTGTTGGAAAGTTTCCCCGAAAAGCGATAATACCACCCCTTGTTGCTGATAACGATAACGTGAGCCGCTAGGTCAGATGAGTAATTGCCACTTTGAAGCATCTTATCAATGTTCCCCGCAAGAGCCAGCCGTTCTTTTATATCTCCCGTTAATACAAAGGAAGCCGTTTCAGCCTGCGTAGACAAGGTGTAGCATACTCGCTCCAAATTGGCAAACTCCTTTCCCAAATCATTTACAATCTGCCCTGCCGTAGCAGTCATTTGACGTTCTGTGCCTTCGTAGATATAATGGAACATGAAGGCAAAAAATACCACCCAAACAGATAGTATTATAATAAACAAGACAATAAAAAGTAATATAAATTCATTTTTTAGGCTACGCTTCATCTCCCCATACTCCTTTGCCGATATTCCGTTGGAGACTCACCAAAATAGTTTTTAAAAATTCTACAAAAGTAAAAGTAATCAGAGTATCCACAGCAAATGGCTATTTCCTTTAGGGGTTTACCGGTACTGATAATCATTCCAGCGGCTTCCCTCATACGGAGGTTGGTTAAAAACATAGTAAGTGTGGATTGATAATGCTTGGAAAAAAGATTGCAAATATATTTTTCCGAAAGATTAAACCGTCGAGAAAGAGCTTGTAAGCTATGCTTTTTTTGAAAATTAAATGAAATATATTTTATAAGCTCATCAAATGCCATCGTTCCCGTCGGGGCAAAGTCGGTAGATGGGTGTAAATCATATTTATCCGCAAGCTTTCGAGCAAGTCTCTCCAAAACAAGCTCCGCCTCCTGGGACTGTAAAGGCTTTAGTAAATAATCAAAGCCCCCCAGCACAAAAAAACTACGACTGGCTTCAAATTCTCCAAAAGCACTGAGCATGATAAATTCCGTGTCAATGTGGGCTTCCCTACATGCTTTTATCATGGAAATTCCATCCATACTTGGCATCTTCAAATCACAAAATACCAAATGAGGTTGTTTTTGTTTGATTTCTTCTATAGCCTGCACAGG
Source organism: uncultured Anaerovorax sp. (assembly GCA_964461765.1). Taxonomy (GTDB): domain Bacteria; phylum Bacillota; class Clostridia; order Peptostreptococcales; family Anaerovoracaceae; genus JAVVUJ01. The sequence goes on along the minus strand of CAYWVS010000003.1, from coordinate 38,002 downwards.
GCTGGTGCTACTTCCCACTACCTCAAAACCGTTTTCCCCCCAAGAGATTGTTTGCATCACACATTTGATCATCAAGCCCTCATCATCCACTATGTAAACACCATACAAATCTGCTCACTCCCCACATCATAAAGTTTATACCAGTCTCGTTTCCAAGCGTTTTCATAAGATTCCGATTAGTCTCTTTCCGAAAGCACCTTTTCCCAAAAGCCAATGATCCACTCACGGTTTTCAAAAACGTAATCACCGTCAGTATAGATTAAATTCATCTCATCCAAAGAATAAGGTGACGCGCTTTGCACATCAATTCTCGTGGACCAGGCACCATTTTGCAAAAATGGTTTGTAGCCTTCACCCTGCCCATCCCTTTCACCTAAAATCCAGCGAATAAACAATTTTGCCGAATTTATATTTTTGGCACCCCCTGCAAGCATAATATTACCCGGATTGGCAAAACCTGCTACAGGTGTGGCATCATAGCAGTTCATAAAGGTGTATCCGATATCTCGTTGCCGAACCTTGCTGGAAACGATAATTCCTAAATTGTCCTCTATGGTACCCGGTGCACCGATTGCCTCCGCAGTTTCATCGCTAGAATTCACAATATTAAGCCCATTTTCCAACAACCTGCGAACATAGGTCTCAGCAGCTCCCTCGCCGTTTTGTGGCTCAAAGGCTACACCATAGCGATCATAATATGACTGTTCCATCATATCTTCATTTTGAAACATCATGGAGATTGTCCCAAGAGTGGTTACGCTTTTGGCAGGATTAGGTGCATATACTTTCCCGTACCACTGCTTTTCCGTTAATTCCCACCAGTTTTTAACAGGGCATTCATCGTGTAACGCACTGTTATAACCTATGACAATAATCTCCCCCATCACGGACAAATATTCATTGTTACACTCGGGCAACATTTTATCGGCTATATCGTAGGGGGTATATTTAAACACCTGCTTATTAGGAATCAGCTCACGAGTTAGAGATCCATCCACATTGGTGCAAAATACAATGTCACAATCAAAAGCGCCTTCTCCGATTTGCCGTACCTTTTGCACCAACTCATCTGCGCGTAAATCGTACACCTTTACCGAAAGTCCGGGGTACTGCTTCTCAAAGGACTTTACCACGTCAAATATGCGGGTGGAAACCGAATATATGGTTAAAATCCCTTCTTTTTTTGCTTTTTCATAAAGCTCCTCCGGGGTTTCCTTCCCTTCCAGGTTAGCAGTTCTCAGCCACTCATCCATATACGTGCTCTCGTTATTCTGCTGTTGTGTGCAACCGAAAAGAAACAACAAGGAACAGAAAAACATAACCATTATAACAGCTTTAGCTTTTTTCAATTGATCCCCTCCTAGTATAATTTGTTAATTAGTTTAATGAAAAAGTGGATTTTCCTTTTTTTGACTTCTTTGCTTGCAGGTTAAATGACTTTTGAGCTGCTTCCATAAGGATATCGATATCTAAGCTCTGATAGCCCTCCAAATATTCCTGCCAAACCGTATCCTTCCCCGGATCCTTTTCACCTTGTATAAAGGCTTCTATCCATTGATCTGTGTATTCCATGATTTTTTGTATTTGATAATCTTGCTCAAAACCAATACCCATCAATGCCATGTCAAAGTGTTCCTCAGGGCTATATTTTTCGTAAGCCAAATATGCCCGCCCATTAAAGTATTCTGCATCATAACCAAGCCATGTAACACCATCGGCGTATTCAGGGTATGCAAAATACGGTCCCGCACCTGCCAAATTTTTGTTTTGCATCTTATCTCTTAGGGGATTCGTAATCCGCAAAGTGGCTCGATTTCCGTATATATCCATGTCCGTTCCCTTTGCCGGCTCCCAATCCACCCCCTTTTCCCCATACCGAGCGATTAAAAACGCTTCCTCGCTAAGCATTAAATCCAAAAGCTCAAAAGCCTTTTGGGGATTTTGGCAAGAGGATAGGATTACACCACCAGGAAGAGGTAATAAGGTGCGCACAGTGGCATAACGAACACCCTTGGGTCCCATTAGGGGAGTTACGTGAACGTATTTGCTTAAAACCTCCTGAGAATTACCCAAAAGCACGTCTGTGATGCCTTGTGAAGTAAAAGCACCCAAAAAGTCATGGGGATCGTTTGCCAATCCGGAAAGCTGGGAGGAATTCATGGTAAATTGAAGCTCGCTTAAAAGTCCTTCCCTATACAGCTTGTTCAAGTAAAGCATAGCTTCCCGCCACTCCTCCGTAGTCGGTGCAAAACCCACAATACCGTCCTTAACATAAAGCCTTGCATTTTCGGAACTATTATAGATAAAGGCATTAATGATAAAATTATAGCTTTTTTTGCTCCATGTGTCATTGCTTCCCGCAAGGGGGATTTCATCCGCAATCCCATTACCGTTCCCATCCAAATCCCTAAAAGCCGAGAGGACGGAATAAAGCTCTTCGGTAGTTGTGGGGATACTCATGTTTACTGCCTTTAGCCAGTCCAGGTTGAGCCACATGATTTGCCCATTTTTTGCACTTCGAGAGATATTCAGGTTAGGTATGTAATAAATATTGCCATCGGGCATTGTCATGGTACTCTTTAGATCGTATTCATCAAAGTTTTGTATAATTTTTTTCAAGTGCACCGAACTGTCGATATAGGAATTCAGGGAAAGTATGGTATCCCTTTGCCCTAATTTTTCCAGCTGCTTGCTCGTTAATAGTTGCCCCCCCTTACCATCAGCCAAAAACAAAATATCTGTTTTCACAGCATTTGAAAAAAAGACTTTTTCCAGATAATCTTCACTATAAGATAAGGGCACAAGATTAAAAACAAGTCGTAATCCTGTTTGTTCCTCTAGCCAGAGCTTATAATAATTGGTTTCTATATTGCGAATCAACCCATTATCCGGCATGGTGATAATCAGCGTTTCCCGACTGTCAGCTTCAGAGGGTTTAAAAATAAGTATGGTAAATATTAAGGTAAGGATACACAAAAACGCCGCACTTGAGAGCATGATTCTTTTCATGTAAATTCCCCCTTTCGTAAGCTATTTATTTAATTCTAATTGCCCCCAAGGGGCAAATCAATGAAATCTTACTTTTGTCCATACTATTGTGAACATAGTCCATATAGATATGACTTTCATACATGGAAATGTGACTTTAGTCCATATGTTAAAGGGTACTCTTGTAGTATCCTTATATCATGCCTTTTATGGGTTGTCAATGTTTGTATGCCAAGGAAATTAGTAAAAAACGAGATAGGTCTAAAAGCATCGACAACTCCACTTAAAATTTACACCGTTAGAAAGGAATATGACTATGAAAATGAAAAAGCAAAAATCAAAGGGGCTACTGTCGATTTTACTGGCGGTAGCAATGATGCTGACACTGCTTCCCACGGCAGCCTTTGCCGCAAGCTACAATGACACAGGAACTCATTGGGCAAGTGGCGAAATTGAAAAATGGAGCAATTATGGCATTTTGCAAGGAAGCGGAGGAAATTTCCGCCCCGATGCGTCCATCACCCGAGCTGAAATGGCCACCATTCTTGATAAAGTGATGAAATATCAGGTTAAGGGGCAAAATTCCTTCACCGATCTTACGGACACATGGTATACGGATGCAGTGCTTCGTACAAATGCGGCAGGAATTATTCTGGGAAGTGGTGGGCAAGTTCGCCCTACTGACAACATCTCTCGTCAGGAAGCAGCCATTATGCTGTGCCGTGCTCTGGGCGTTAAAGAGGTATCCGGCAGCACAACCTTTGCCGATGATTCTCAAGTAGATTCTTGGGCAAAGGGTTACGTCAAAGCCCTTTCAGAAAAGGGGCTCATGGGAGGCATAGGCAACAACTGTTTTGCTCCTAAAGCGGATATAACCCGTGCATCGGTAATTAAAATGTTGGACAATGGCATCAAGGGTTTATACCAAACCTCTGGTGAGTATACCACAAATGTAGCTGGTAATGTTGTTATCAACACCCCAAATGTCACGCTGAAGGACATGGAAATTAAAGGTGATTTGATCATTGCAGAAGGTGTTGGCAACGGCGATGTGAAGTTGGACAATATAAAAATCACAGGAAACACCATCGTAAAAGGGGGAGGTAAAAATTCCCTCTATTTCAATAGCGTCACCATTGGAGGTGCACTGATTGTCAATAAGGTTGGAGGAGATCTGCGCATTGTTGCCACAGGCAGCACCAGCGTTGCCGTTGCAGTACTTGAAAGCGGAGCTATTCTTGTAGCTAAGGAATTAGTCGGCGGTGGTATTGAAAAGGTTGAAATTCCTGCTTCCGTAGCTGCCGGACAAAATATTGTACTTGACGGAAACTTCAAGACGGTAGTAAATAACGGAACTTCTGTCAACATCCAAGCCACAGGCAAAATTGATAACCTTGTGCTGAATGAGAAAACATCTATTACAGGAACCGCAACAATCACCAACGTGACCGTTGCACCGGGAGCGGATTCCACTATAAACGACAAACCTGCCACAAGTGGGCAAACTAATGTCCCCGGTACCACACCTCCCACGACAGGTGGCGGCGGTGGCAATAGCGGCGGTAATGATGACAGTTCCACATCTACTAAATCTACGACACCTACAATCGGCACCCAACCCACAGGTAACGATTCGGCAGTTTTCGGTGATACCGTAACACTTACCATAGCTGCAGCGGGATCCGGCACACTTACTTATCAATGGTACAGCAATACCATCAATAGCAATACAAGCGGTACGGCCATCAGTGGTGCAACCTCCCCAATTTATACCGTACCTACAACTGCAGTAGCAGACCAAAAATGGTATTATTGCGTGGTTACAAACACTCAATCTGGTAAATCAGGTACTACTGCTACCAGCAACGCAGTAAGTGTTACTGTTAATCCGGCCATTATCCCTTCGCCCATCATCGTATCCATCACCGCTCCTGCGAAAAACGGAACCCCCCAGACTTCCATTACTACAGGTACAGGATATACAGGCACAATCACTTGGAACGGAACAATGGGTAGCGGCGGAAAGTTTGCTGCATTTACAGTTTATACTGCTGATATTGTCCTTACAGCCAACGACAATTATAAGTTTAGTACAACCTCCCCCACAGTAAACGGAACCAATGGAACAGTCAGTGCCGAAACGGTTACAGGGGGTGACGTTGCAGGTAATGGCCTGACTTTTACTGTTACATATGAACAAACATCGGATAAAGAAGCTTCAACCTTAACCTTTGACGGTTTGACCAACGGAATCCTTACCAAAACCTTTGGAGATGACAAATTTACCAAGGCAGCAACTAAGACCGGTTCTTCTGCATCAACAACCTATGCAAGCTCAGCCGCAGACGTTGCAAATGTAGATGGTTCCACCGGCGAGGTAACCATCTACAAAATAGGTACTGCTGTTATAACTGCAAGCATTGCGGCAGATAACACCTATGAAGCTACCACCGCTACGTATACCTTAAACATCAATCCTAAAACTCTTTCCACAGGGATTGAGGCAATTGTTGATCAAACATACAGCGGTTCTCCTATTGAACCTACCCTCCTAGTAAAAGACGGTGGCACAACCCTCACCCAAGGCACCGATTACACCGTGTCCTACACCTCCAATACAGCTGTAGGAACAGCTACTGCATGGGTAACCTTTAAGGGCAATTATACCGGCAGTACCAGTGCAAACTTTCTTATTAAAGCACCGGTTGGAAGCTTTGCCGTCACATTTAATTCAAATGGTGGTAGTAGCGTAAATACCATTACAAATGTGGCAAGCGGCTCTTCCATTACAAAACCCGTCGACCCAACAAAAACAGAAGGAGGTCAGCAACTGTCATTCCTGGGTTGGTATAAAGAGGCAGAATTAACCAATCAATGGAACTTCAATACTGACAAGGTTACTGCTAACATTACACTTTACGCCAAATGGAGTGGATGGCAGCCTCCTACGGGAACCGATACCCGATTCGCTACAGGTTATCCCAAAGCCACAACGGATGTTCAAGGCAATATTGTGCTGAACGTAAAGATGGCAAGCCCATCGGAAGCGGAAATATTTATGGTTGTAAATCAAATAAATGCCCAATCCGGAGGAACGGTTTCCAGTACCGATGTCATCCACGGACATGGTGCCGCTCAAAATGGTCATATAACCTATATTGATGCTGCACCATACATCAAGATAAGCGATACGAGCGAACACACCATTCCCACCGGCATAAAACTTTCCACTGACCGGGGAGCAAAAATTTATTTGGTTGTTAAAGACAGTACCTCGACCACAGCAACTCCACTTATGCTGGAATACGCCAAAGGTACCGCGGCCGCATCTGTAGATACTACAGCACCAGATTTTATGATTGCATATATCAACAAATCAAAAACAAAAGTAACACTGTACTTTGACGAGTTGTTGGATACCTCTTCAATTCCTGCAGCTTCGGCTTTTAGTATTTCCAGTGGCACAGACACGGTTAATCCCCATAGCGTTGCAATTGTTAACGAACCCGATGCCCGTGAAGGTACTGTGAAATTAACATTTAACGAACCTATTACATTAACTGACTCCTTAGAAGTCTCTTATACAAAACCTCCTTCGGGGAATGCCATTCAAGATAATGCCACCACCCCAAACAAGGTAATGGGTATTTCCAATGAGTCAGTAAACACCGTAAATATGACTGTTAAAAGTGTAACCGTTTCCAACGATGGTCAATATCTCTTTGTTATCACCAATGCGGTGCCATGGATGACAAATTTTGATATTTCTGTTAAATATGGAGCAAATGCGGGAAGCGCCACATCCATTTCAAGTAATGATTATACGGAGAATAGTTGGTATTCAACTAACGGCAGTGGCGCAGGCTACTATATTATAAGAAATACCGTTCCCTCTCTCACCTCAGGGCACAAGTACTTCGTAACCCTGACACCCTTTGCAGGTGCTGTAGATTATGCCGGTGATACTGTTACCGCTCCCCTTACGGCAGAGGGCACCCCCGGAAACGAAGCTGTCATTGCTGCACCCACGGCAGTATACAGCAGTAATGCCCAGACCCTTACCCTCACATACCCAAGCGATCTGGCGTTAGAGGGCGATAGCTTCTCTTGTTTCTTCACAGTGACCAACGGTATTGTTACCTATAATATACGGCACATGATCTATTTACGACAAGACAGTAATACAACACTAACCTTTTCCACTGATAAGATCAATTTTATACCGGAAGACTTTTGGTCTGATGCTACCATCTCTTATGGATATACAGCTGCCACACACACCTGGCAAAACGCCAATGACATTTTCACTCATCCTTCCGGAAAACCCTACGAGGGATTTAGCAATGTCAGAATAACTGTTCAATAACTTCCGGGAGTGAAACTCCTCTTGCCATATAGAATTGAACTACTGATCAATGGGCTTTGACCGACCAGCATGCGACCACCGGCGTTGCCCAAGCGGGAACTTGGGCAATGCCCATGAAGAAAATTTTATGTAGCAGTTAGGAAATTTAACCATTAAAATCACGCAATAGCAATAGCCCCCAAGGTTACGTTGGTAACATGGGGGCTATTTCCGACTTAATAAAGAATAAAAAATAAAAGGTCTTTTCATTAATTTGATTAAGCCTTTGGTTCAGTATTACCCAACTGATCATATGATCAATAGGTCAGTATCTCACAACCATTATTTGTGACCAAAACCATACTTTCCCACTGCGCAGAGGGCTTTCCATCCACTGTATAAACAGTCCAATTATCTTTTTTATCTGTGTATACCTTCTCTGTCCCCATGTTAATCATGGGTTCTATTGTAAAAATCAAACCGGGTACTAATAATAATCCGGTACCGGCTTTAGACACATAACTTACCCAAGGTTCTTCATGAAAGCTTAAGCCTATCCCATGGCCGCCTATTTCTCTTACCACAGAATAACCATTTTCTATGGCATGATCATTAATCGCCTGCCCAATGTCACCTAGGAAACCCCAAGGACGCACTTGCCGTATGCCAAGCTCAACACATTCCTTTACAACCTGCACAAGACGCCTATTCTCCTTTGATACATTTCCTATAAGGTACATTCGAGATGAATCGGAAAAATAACCTTTATATTCAGTGGAAACATCCACATTTATAATATCTCCATCTTTTAAGATGACCTTTTTTGAGGGTATGCCATGGCACACTTGATCGTTTATAGATGTACATACACTTTTAGGATAACCCTTATAATTTAGCGTTGCAGGAATACCGCCCAGCTCTTTAGTTTTATCGTAAATAAGCCTGTCTATTTCCTCTGTGGAAATTCCTTCAACTACAAAATCGCTAATATAATCCAAAATTTCTATATTAATCTTACAGCTTTCTTTAATTTTATCAATTTGTCCTTTTGTTTTCAGTAATTCACGTTCAGGAACCGTAATTCCTTCTGCCGCATAACTTTGCATTAATTCGTCTATTTGCCCATGACATTTTTTATACTTCTGACCGCTTCCACACCAACAGGCATCATTTCTTCCAAGTTTATCTATCATAATTTACTCCTCTAAATACCATTTAGTCGTTCCAATAGTATCCGGGTTCAGATTCAAGTCCTTCCGGAATAACGATTACACTTGTTCTGCGAAATGCCATTCCTTCATTCCGATTACCCAAATTGGGGGTAATAGCAAGCCAGTCATCAGAAGCCTGTTCCTTTAATTCACAAACATAGATGGTTACACCGGATTCTTCAAAATAACCCAAACAATCACCTATGCTTTCAGGTTCAACGGAACAATATGGAACATATTCCTTATCCTCAGAAACAATAGAACGATAATCCGTGTATTCTTTTGCTTGAAAAACAATTGGATTATCCGGTAATCCGGCCTTTGAATTACAGCCGGTTACGGTTAAGAATAAAGCTATAGTAATAACAATGATAATTAGTCTTTTCAAATATTTAGCCCTCCTCAATAATTGGATCTGAAATATGTCAATCGTAAACTTCATGTAATTGCTCAGGATTTTGGGCTAAGAAGGAAGTCTGCAAGATGCATGATTTTTACACCGTTGATATTACCTGCAGCAAGCTCATCTAAGGTTACCACATACTTTGGGTAATGGTCTTTTATTTCAAGCAGATTTGCAACCTCCCGGTCTGATTCCTCCGGTAACCTGCGGCACACCTGCACGTAAATGCGTTCATCACGTCGCACCCCTATGAAATCAACCTCTTTAGTTTCGTTTTTACCAACGTACACTTCATAGCCGTTTCTGCGCAACTCAAAATACACGATATTTTCAAGCATGGATGCAATGGATTTGAGATTGAAACCCATGATGCTGTATTTTAGGGAAGCATCTGCAAGATAGAACTTTTCCTGTGTTTTTAATACAGATTTACCCTGCAAGTCATATCTCGGGCAACGATAGATAACAAATGCTTTTTCAAGCCATTGCAAATAATTATATATTATTTCAACAGATAATGCACGCCCTTCATTTTTCAAAAACTTCACGATTGCATTTGCAGAAAAGGTTTTGCCTACATTCTCAACGATATATCTTACCACGCGATTGAATAAATCAAAGTTTTTAATATTATGACGTCTTGCAATGTCACTTGTGATAACGGAATTGTAAATGCCCTCCACGATCTGATAGGAGGCTTGATCATCAAAGTTGCCAAGGGAAACAATAGGAAATCCACCTAGGCGCAAATAGTCATTAAGCAGCTCCTTTTCAGTCCGTTGAGTGTTCTTCTTAAAATCTAGAAACTCAGCAAAGGATAAGGTATATATAGGTATTGAAATATATCTGCCGGTTAGATAAGTTGATATCTCACTAGACATCAGTTTGCAATTGGAACCTGTCACATAAATGTCTGTGTTGCCATCCTCAAGAAGGCTGTTGATTGCCTTCTCCCAGCCTATTACTTCCTGTACTTCATCAAGCAAGAGATAATATTTTTCATAATCTGTCATTTTCTCTTTAATGCCTTGATACATTTCCTTTGAAGTCATTCCATCAACGAAATCTTCCGATGTATATCGCATGCTGATGATATGATCTGCCACAATTCCATTGTGCAGCAATTCCTCCTTCAGCATTTCTAAAATTGTAGATTTACCACAGCGCCTTATTCCGGCAAGTATTTTCACCAACGGAACGTCACGATACGTTCTAAGGATTTCCAGATATTGTGGTCTAAGGATCATAACATCACTCCCTTTGCCTTTAGTATAACCAAAAACATAAACAGATTCAATAGTTTTTACTTAAATTAAGCAAAAACTATTGAATCTTTGAATTATGATTAGAATGTCAAAAGCAAAGGTTTAATAGTCATTTTGCCATAAACCTTTAAGCAATTTTCATATTCTTTGATGTCTGCCAATTCCGGTTGGTCAAACTGTGTATGATAATTTTCATTGATAAACTTGCCGTCTGTATCTGTTTTCATGGATGGAATGCCATAGTATGTCATCTCATTTTGAGAATAAGAAGCTTATACACACTTGTCTTTATCTTTAAAATTGCATATAATAGGTATGAAAGGTAGTGGTGTCTAATTGCAACTTAAAAAACTATTGAAAAAAGTTTTAAATAACCAGAAGAATATTAAATTTTCAGAACTTGAACTTTTAATTATTGCCTTTGGCTTTGAAGAATCAAGAATCAGTGGAAGCCATCATATTTATATTAACAAAAAAGTCTCAGAAATAATAAATATTCAAAACGTTAATGGTAACGCTAAGCCATACCAAATAAAACAATTTATTTCTTTAATTGAAAAATACAATCTTGAATTGGAGGATAGAGAATGAAAGATTACCATATTAATATCTTTTATAGTGAAGCTGATGAGGGATATATTGCCGATATTCCCGATATCCCTAATTGCTCAGCTTTTGGAAAAACATCTTTTGAAGCCCTTATCGAAGCGGAAAAAGCAAAAACGGCTTGGCTTGAAGCTGCAAATGAAAATGGATTGCCAATTCCTAAACCGATTTATCGTCCGGCCATTTATCAGCTTAGAAATGCATAAATGGTAAAATAAATGAATTGTTTCTTTTGCAAAGGAGATATAAAAGAAAGTGTTATTGATGTTGCAGCTTTAGAATATTCCAAATTGCATAAAGATTTTATTAAAAATTTAACAAAAAGGGGCAGCTTACATCCCCTTTTTTTTTACAAATGGCTTGGTCTATTGATGACTCGCACTTGAGTAAATTGTCTATGTCCATCGGGAGAGCCATGGTATCCTAAGCCGCTTTGTTTTGTGCCAACCCAAGGGCTGTCCCCCATGCCGCCTACTCCCATATTGATGCCAACCATGCCCGCTTCCAGTTGATTTGCTAAGCTGTCTACATTTTCTCTTCCGAAAATTACCGCCCCTAAACCAAACTCCGTAGAGTTGGCCTCTCTGATGGCATCCTCCGGATTATTAAATTCCGATATACAGATTACAGGCCCGAAGGTTTCTTCCCGGGAGATTTCCATATCCTTCGACACATTGGTTAAAACCGTGGGTAAAACATACCCTTCAGGATGGTTTTCTCCACCATATACGATTTGCGCTCCATTCCTCACTGCTTCTTCTATTTGATTTAAAATTCTGCTTCTTTGCCTGTTATTTATAATGGGTCCCACCTGAGCAGAAGGATTGTCATAAGGTCCTGCTTTAAAGTAAGAAACTGTTTCTATTACTTTTTTTATAAATGGTTTTGCAATTTTAGAATCTACAAATACTCTTTCTGTGGATACGCACATTTGCCCGGAGTTTTCCAAGCTGTTGGCTACGGCAAAATTAGCCGCTGCCGAAAGATTTGCATCCTCCAGAACAATCAAAGGATCCTTACCTCCCAACTCCATAATCAGCCTCTTTAAGGTACCGGAAGCTCGTCTCATAATGTCTTTTCCTGCTTCCCTGGAGCCTGTAAATCCTACAAAGGCTACCTCCGGTGCTTCTACTAAAAGCTTGCCCTGTTCTTCATCCCCGTGAAGGATTTGGAGCACATGTTCCGGTAACACTCGGTTCATGGCATCAACATAAGCTTGAGCAATCAAAGGTGTTTCTTCTGAGGGCTTTAGTATCACAGAATTGCCTGCTGTTAATGCGGGTATAATCATCCAATGTGCCATAGATAGAGGGTAATTCCAAGGGGTAATGATGGCACAAATACCTAAAGGGTTGTATTCGATCACGGTTTCCATGCCGTTCCCTTCCATTACGACGGGTTCAATGGCCTTGGATACTAACTTTGCCGTATACGCACCATAGGTGCAACCCCGCACTTCTCCGGAAGCACGATCCAAGCTTTTTCCCATTTCCTTGCTCAGCAAAACAGCCATTTCCTTAGCTTGTCCCCCAATTTCCTTACAAGCCTTGTCTATCAGGGTAATCCTTTGATGGATGGGTAACTTCCTCCATTTTTCCTGAGCAATTTTACTCAGAAGCAGCATCTGCCCCATCTCTTCACGAGATGCTTTCTTCACCTTCCCTACAATTTCCCCCGTTGCGGGGTTTTTTGACTCTATCCACTGATCCATAAGATCCATAACGCTACCGGTTCTCCTTTTCTTTTATCTAATATTTAAGTGTCAAAAGTATATCATTTTTATATACAAACTTTACAATTCCTAATTGAATTAATATTATCATAGTTATTATTACTTTGCTAATGCTTTTTTTATTACCCTTATTATGCTATTTCTATGTATTTGATTTCTTATTCATTTAAAATATTCTTTTTGACACGAAACATTCCTATAACCCCAGCACCATATTAGGTAACCACATGGAAAATTGTGGCACAAAAGTAGTCACTAAGAGGGTTGGAATCCAAGCGAAAGCGATAAAGAAGAATGTTGGTTTCAGCATTTCGTTAATAGGCGCTTTTCCAAGTCTGGATCCCAGGTATAAAAATGGAGCGCAAGGAGGAGTGATACATCCCATGCCCAAATTTACACCCAATACCGCAGCAAACTGTATAGGGCTCATCCCCAACTGCATTACTACCGGCAATAGTATAGGTGTTGATAATAGTATAGCACTCGTGTCGTCCATAAGCATCCCTATAATTACCATAAATAAATTGATCATCAGCATAATGATGATGGGATTGTCTGAAACCATGGTTAAAAGCTCCATAATTTTCGTAGGAACATTTTCCATAATATAAAGTCTACTTAAAATCATTACAGATAAGAGCATGGTTAAAATAACTCCTGCAGTAGTTCCTGAAGTCAGTAAAACATCTTTAATTTCCTTCATTTTTAAGCCTCTGTATATAAAGACTCCCACCGGCAAGGCATACACTACAGATATGGCAGCCGCTTCCGTAGGGGTCATGGCGCCTCCGTAAATCCCCCCTAAGATGATGAAAGGGCAGATTAAAGCGGGAATAGCCTTAAAGGTTTTTTTACCAAACATCTTTGCAGTAGTCGAAAAATCATAGTTTTCAGTAATTTTAATATCTTTGTTTTTTCTCAAAAGCCAGAAATTGCATGCACTGAGCAAAACAATCAGCATAATTCCGGGGGTAATGGTTGCTAAAAAGCTTGCCAAAACTGATTGTCCGCCTACGAAAGCAAACAAAATCATGTTTAAGCTGGGTGGGATTAATAGTCCCAATACGCAAGCATTAGAAATTAATGCTGCACTATGTCCCTTAGGGTATCCTGCGGCTTCCATTCTAGGAAACAAAATTGCTCCGATGCAAGACAGTGTAGCAGCTCCGCTTCCTGAAATAGCACCGAAAATAGCACAAGATACTACAGCTACTGCACCAAGTCCACCCTTTACTCTACCGATAATGACCTCTACCATGTCGATGAGTTTTTCCCCGATACCCCCTTTTTCCATGAATCCTCCTGCCAGGATGAAAAGAGGGATAGCAATCAAAATGATAGAGCCGGCCTTACTGTATCCATAAGGCACTAAAAATGAGGGGTCATATCCTCCCAACAATACCACCACTACTGTAGAAGCGAGGAATGAAAATGGAATAGGCACTCCGATAAAAAGGGTAATTAACAATACTATAAAAGCAATCAATACGGTTGTCATATTTTTTCTCCTTCTCTATTCCTCTAAAGCGTGCTTGCTTTTACCATAAGGTTATTTTTAAATTCAATGATAGAATCCAATAAATGTACAAAATGATAAAAAGACATGAGTAAGAATCCAACAAAGATGGATGCTTGTCCCACTACTCCGGGAATTCTCCAAACAGCACTTTTTGTTCCAATATCCACAGCCCATGCTGCAAATTGAAATGCCCAAACCATGAAGATTAATCCCAATATTAAGGTTAATAGATTCTTTATGATACTGATGATTCCTTTTACTTTGCCTTCAGGAATGTAGTAGTTTAAGATATCTGCCGTAATATGACTCTTTTCATAGCTACCGTAAGCACCTCCGATCATATATAACCAAAAGGCAACGGGTAATAAGTATTCTGTATACGCAACCAAGTCTGTGTCCAGAAGGTAACGAAATACGCAGGCTAAGGTAACGATAATGGTTACAGCTATGGAAGTAATGAGAATTACAAATCTTTCTATACTTAATAAAAATCTCCAAGCTTTATTTTTTTCCAATCTTTCAAACATAAACAACTCTCCCTACTATGGGGTCATTAGTCCGGTGGGAAGCCTACCGCTTCCCACCCTCTAATAATCACACTTCTGCTAAAACTTCCCGGTCGATTTATTTTTTGCTTGCATTATACTTGTCTAAGTCTTCCTTTAAGCCGGCAAGGATGTCTTTTGATATAGTAGCTTCCAATTTAGGCCATGTAGTATTTCTCACAAAATCAGCCTGTGCTTGGATTTCCTCTTCAGTAAATCTTTCAATGCTTACGCCGTAATCATCAGCAAGCTTCTTCAGGTAAAGTTCTTCATTTTCCTCAGCTTTTGCAAAGCTGTTTTGACTGGCTTCTGCAAATACTTCTCTAACGATATCAGCATCTTCCTGACTTAATTTACCTATGGTTTTTTCACTGATCATATAGGCTGTAGTTTCTGCATATAGGTAATTTACATAGAATGATTTGATGATTTCCCCTACCCATGCATAGTTCATGTTTGGTGTACCACCGATCCAACCGTCAACTACTCCGGTCTGAATTGCTGTAGGTGCTTCAGCATAAGGGATTGTAACCGTTGTAAATCCTAAATCACTCATGGTATCGATACAAACGGGAGAACCCCAGACTCTGATTTGAACATTTTTCTTAACTCCCGGCACTTTAGCATCCGTAGGAGTTTTAACCATTCCTAAGCCCATGTAACCTTCTAACACCCAACCCAGGAATTCCATTCCAAACTCATTGCATAGATCCTGATAGGTCTTTGTCATGAAGGAATCGGGACCATACATATAAGCTGCTTCTTCCCATCCTGTTGTAAGTGCAGGAGTATTAAATGTGGAAAGTCGCTGATCAACGCTGGTAGCAAAGGAGATTTGTGCCATGTCGATGGTTCCGCGCATGACTTCTTCCATTACAGTGTCATATCCCCCTAATTGACTTGCAGGATAATAATCAATTTTAACTCTTCCTTCTGTTCTCTTTTCTACTTCTTCACATGCTGTCTTGTTCAGTTCTGATGCGATATGCTCCAGAGGTGCGTCAGATGACAATCTCAATGTAATAGTTTCTCCGGTTTCGCCTCCACCTCCGGAGGTGCCGCCGCTGCCACCGCAACCTGCAAAAGTTGTAAGAACCAATGCCAGTACCAATGCTATAGAAAGCACTCTTTTCAACTTAGTATTTCTCATAATTTCCTCCTTCTTAACTTTAACTTTTTTCCTATATCCACTCTTATTAGAGCATTATTCTCCATAAGAGAGATGTTGGTGATTTATTGATTACTCCGGTAGGGCATATGACGGCAAAAGAGCCCATGTGATTGCTATTATTAAGTGCCGGAGTAATAAGTACAGTTTAAAGTGGTATGTTTCCATGTTTTTTTGGAGGCAGTGAAACTCTCTTGGATGCAAGCATATCAAAGGAGTTTATCAGCCTTTGCCTGGTGGTTTCCGGTACAATTACATCATCTACAAAACCGTTTTGAGCATAATTGTAAGGATTAAAAAATAAGTCTTGGTATTCCTTGATCTTTTCTTGCCTTTTCATTTCAGGGTCTTCTGCATTATCGATTTCGTTTTTGAATACGATGTTTGCTGCACCCTCTGCACCCATAACTGCCAACTGTGCCGTAGGCCATGCCAACATCAAGTCTGCACCGATTTCTCTGCTGCAAAGTCCGTGATATGCTCCCCCATAAGATTTTCGCAACACAACAGTTATTTTAGGAACCGTCGCTTCAGAATATGCATACAGCAATTTTGCACCTTTTCTTATGATTCCTCCATATTCCTGACTTACTCCCGGTAAATATCCCGGAACATCTGCCAAGGTCAAGATAGGAATGTTAAAGGCATCACAGAATCGAATAAATCTAGCTGCCTTGTCAGAGCAGTTTGTATCCAAACATCCTGCCAATACTTTAGGCTGACTGGCAACTACACCCACAACCTTATCTCCTAATCTGATAAAACAAGTAATAATGTTTTTTGCAAACTTTTCCATGACGTCAAAATAGGTATTGTTATCTGCAATGAGTCTTATGACATCATACATGTCGTAAGCCTTATTATCACTATCCGGAATAAAATCGTTTAACTCGGGAATCAAGCGGTTGGGATCATCGTTACTTTTTAAAATGGGAGCCCCATCTATGTTGTTTGATGGAAGGTATTGGAGGAGTTGGCGAACTCTAGCAAGGGTGTCTTCGTCATTTTTGTCTACAAAATGTGCTACTCCGCTTATGGTATTATGGGTGACTGCACCACCCAATCTTTCTGCGGAAATTTCTTCCCCCGTAACAGCTTTAATTACCTGAGGACCGGTAATGAACATCTGGCTCGTCTGATCTACCATAAAGATAAAGTCTGATATAGCCGGAGAATATACGGCACCTCCTGCACATGGCCCCATGATCACTGATATTTGGGGGATAACACCTGATGAAATGGTGTTGTTTCTGAATATCTGGCCATAGCCCGACTGAGCATTTCCACCTTCCTGGATTCGTGCTCCACCGGAATCGCATAGGCCTATGATAGGGGCTCCCATTTTTAGGGCCATGTTTTGAATTTTTACAATTTTTTGTGCATGATTTTCCCCCAGAGATCCACCAAATACGGTAAAGTCTTGTGCGAATGCAAATACCAATCTTCCGTCAATGGTGCCATACCCTGTAACCACACCGTCTCCGGGGATTTGGGTTCCTTCCATGCCAAAGTTATTACATCTATGTGTAACAAAGACGTCATTTTCCACAAAACTGTTTGGGTCAAAAAGGATATTCAGTCTTTCTCTGGCTGTTAGCTTTCCTTTTTTATGTTGTGCATCTATTTTCTTTTGGCCTCCGCCTAAGGCCGCTTGTTTCTTTTTCTCAATGAGTTCATCCAATTTGTTCATTCCATTCTCCTTACGCTAATTTCCCGGATCTTATTTATTACTTCACCATATTATCCACAGAATCCAAGATCTTATCAATAATCTCCATGGCCTCACGAAGTTCCTCTTCAGTGATGATCAACGGTGGTGCAATAATGATATTATTTTCATGGGAGTAGGTGGAAAATCCTTCTGCTTTTAGCATATTGATGATATTTCCCATGATATTCTGCTTATCCTCGTTGAAAGGCACTATGGGCTCACGAGTTTCCCTGTCTTTCACAAGCTCTATGGCACTGAAAAGACCGATATATCTCACTTCGCCGATGCAAACGTGTCTTCTGGCCATATCTTCAAGAATTTCGCCCAATATTTTTCCTAATTTATCTACATTGTTAAATATATCATCCTCAATATATGCTTCAATGGTAGCAATGGCTGCCGCACATCCAATAGGGTGACCGCAGTATGTCAATCCACAGAACAGTTTTTTATCATCAAAGCTTTTAGATATCTTTTCATTGACGATGACTCCGCCCAGTTGAACATACCCGCAGGTTACCCCCTTTGCAAAGGTCACCATATCAGGTTGTATATCCCAATTTTGGAAAGCAAACCATTTTCCTGTTCGTCCCCATCCTGCCATGACTTCATCACAAACCATTACGATGTTATACTGGTCACAAAGCTTTCTTACACCTTCTAAGTATCCGTTGGGAGGTATGAGAATTCCATTGCTGCCTACTACAGTTTCTAAAAAAATTGCTGCGATTTGCTCAGGTCCCTCATATAAAATTTGATTAGCCAACAATTCTAAGTAATACTGAGTAACTGATTCTTCATTTTTAAAAACAACATGTTTAGGAGCTCTATAGGAGTAGGGACCATCAAACTTCACAAATCCCGGCACTCCCGGCTCATTGGCAAATCTTCTGGGCTCTCCCGTTAAGGACGCAGCTCCGTAAGTAGCACCGTGATAAGAGCGGTACATGGAGAACACTTTCCATTTCCCGGTATAGAATTTAGCCATCTTAATGGCATTTTCATTGGACTCTGCTCCTGCATTGGTGAAAAATACCTTGGCATCCGGCATTCCCGAAACCTCTACAATCCTTTTGGCTGCCTCTGATCTCACATCGCAGGAATAGCTTGGGGCGATAAAAGGCAATTTATCAACCTGTTCCTTTATTGCTTTGGCAATCTTTTTATTGCCATGTCCTAAATTAGCATTTACTAATTGAGATGACATATCGTAATATTTATTTCCGCTGTCGTCCCAAAAATAAATTCCTTCAGCTTTCACTATGTTTAAAGGGTTTACTTTTTTCTGAACGCTCCAGGGATAAATATTATATCTTCTGCCCACTTCTTTAACGCTTGCCATCGTAACCTCCTTATGTAGATATGCCTTTACCGCCATAAAGGCATACCTTTACTTTACTGCTAAAACTATTGGTCAATTCTTTTCCTTATTTCTTCCGGAAATAGTTCTTCATCCCTAGGCTCATAATTTGGAATAGGTCTTGATACCGTTGTAAAGTTCAGGAGGTCTCTCCAGGTAACATTATGAGAAATGCTGTTGTGTCCCCAAGTTCCGCAGCCCAAGGTCATGGATTTAGGAAACCGGTTTTCCCATGAACCGCTGTTGGACAAGCTCTGTGGTTGATTTACACACATTTTGGTTACAGGCATTCTGATTGCCATAGCTTCAATCTTGCTGTCATCTGTAGTATGGATACCACAGCTGTGGCCTTTACCCATGTATTCTAAGATGGCTTCCATCTTATCCATGGCATCTTCGAAATCCTTTGCCTTAATTAAGGTAGTGATTACAGAAAGCTTTTCCCCTGTAAATGGGTATTGCTCGCCTATGCCACCGTTCTCTTCTGTGATTAAGAATTTTTTGCCTTCAGGAATTTCGATTTCTGCCAAATCTGCAATTGTTTTTGCACTTTGAGCTACAATATGCCTGCTCAATGCATGATTAGCAGGCCATTCGGGCCATAGAGTTTTCTTTAGTCTTGCCAGTTCCTCAGTATTCTCTCGAACCATAAAACCACCTTGGTTCTCTAATGCTTTTACAAGCTCATCGTAACATTCTTCCAATACGATAACGTTGTTTTCCGTGGAGCAGCTGGTAGCATTATCGAAGGTCTTTGATCTCATAATCATATTGGCAACTTTATCTAAGTCTGTGGTGCCATCCACAAAAGTGGTGGTATTTCCCGTTCCTACGCCGATGGCAGGAGTTCCTGAGCTATATGCTGATCTCACCATAGGTGTTCCCCCTGTAGCCAAGATAAAGTCCACTTGCTTCATCAATTCTCCTGAGCAATCTATGCTTACGTACTCTGGTTCAATGGGCAGTACCAAATCTTCAGGAGCATCGAACATTTTTAATACGGATCTCAGCTTTGCTGCAATTTCCATATTTGTCTTAGAGCCCTTTGGATGGGGTGCTAAAATAATAGAATTTCTCCCCTTTAAGCATTGCATGGTCTTGATGATCTGCGTGGCTTCTCCATTTGTAATCGGTATGATGGCACCAATGACACCCATTGGTTTTGCATAACGGCTCATTCCCGTCATTTCATTCTTTTCTACCAAGCCTACGGATGCACCGTCTTTCGTTTCATGGTAAATGCCCTTCACTCTTCCGTACATTTTCACCACTTTGTCATCATAATTGCCCATGCCGGATTCTTCCACAAGCATTTTTGCGATCTTTTGTCGAAACTCCAGTCTTGAGCAAGAGTAGGCGATGGCTGCCAAAAGCTCATCCACTTTTGCCTGATCAAACTTTGCTGCAACCTCCTGAGCCCTTCTTGATCTTGAAACAAGGTTTTGTACATATTCTTGATAATTCATTCATTTTCCTCCCGTTTATTTTTTAAATCTGATTGAAACGACATTTAATAACGCAATTAGTGTGCCATAATTATTAAAGTTCATCATTTTTAGATAATTTCGACAATTTATATGGCTTAAATCGTTAATTTTTAAACAAAAAAATAATTTACCTAAAAAATTATCAAGTTTAAAAAATTGTTAATTTTTAGATAAATTATTTAATAATATATAAAAAGATTCAATGCATGATTGCATTTTTATGCAGTTCTGCATAAAAGCATTAATGCATTGTTGTCAGAAATGAATTGTCAGCCATAGATGTGTCATGTGTCCAAAATCTTAAAGGCTAATATATAATTGTTAGAACTTAATATGATACTTTTGAAGCTTTCGTACTATGGTGGATTGATTAACACCTAATGCATCTCCCATTTCCTTTGTGGTTTTGTAAAGCTTGCAGGCGTTTAGCAACATGCTTTTCTCCGTCATTTCTATGGCATCCTTCAGCTTCAGTTTAGGGGATAAGGCGATTTCATCGGAAGTTTTTGCATAAGTAGTGATGTATTGGGGAAGATCCTTGGGGAGAATGGTGCTACTTTTTGTAGTAATTACTAACCGTTCTATCAAATTTTCCAATTCCCGCACATTGCCGGGCCAACTGTATTTCAAAAGTGTGGCAATGGTGTTGGAAGTGAACACCTTATTTTCATTAAATTTTTCATTGAATTTTTTTAAAAAAATTTTTAACATGCTGATAATATCCTCAGGTCGTTCTCTCAGGGGTGGAATGTGAATGGGAACCACATTCAATCTGTAAAAGAGATCCTCTCGAAAGGTTCCTTTTGCAATCATGTCTTCCAAGGATTTATTGGTGGCTGCAATAATTCTTACGTTTATGGGAATATTCTCTACCCCTCCCACCTTTTGAATCTGTCGATTTTGTATTACCTGAAGAATTTTAACCTGCATATTTAAAGGAAGCTCTCCAATTTCATCTAAAAAGATGGTTCCGTTTTGAGCCACCTCAAAGATTCCCTTTTTCCCACCTTTTCTAGAGCCTGTAAATGCTCCTTGCTCATATCCGAAAAACTCCGACTCTAATAAATTATCGGGAATAGCACCGCAGTTTATGCTGACAAAAGGAAAGTTTCGATTCACTCCATTTTCATGAATTAGCTTTGCAATAACTCCTTTTCCCGTTCCGGATTCTCCGGTAATCAATATGGTGGAATCTACCTCTGCAAGTCTTTTGGCCAGTGTAAGGATGTCCTTCATGGAATGGCTGGTTACCACCATGTCCCCAAAGGAAAATCCTTCATATGCCGAAAGCTGCTCTAAGGCATCATGTGCCTCTTGCAGTTCATTTTCCAAGGTTACAAGTCTGGTGATATCCACAGAAGAAGTTACCACCTTGGTTATTCTATTATTCTTATCTCTCAGGGGAACTCCTGATGTAATCAACTTCCTCCCTACTCGATTCTCATGGATCATACTTTTTCCTACTTCATCCTTTAAAATGGATAGGGTAAGGGATGGAGAAAAAATGCCTTCCTTCTCTAAATCCGTCATATGTCTTCCCACAATTTCATCCCTGTTTATCTCATATAGTTCCTCTGCCGCTTTATTAAACCACAATTCATAACCTTGTGCATCATCTATAAAAATAGCTACGTTAATACTCTCTAATATCTGCTTTAACTCATCTTGCAATTCTATCGTAGAATTTTTTTTATCGGGCATGAAGTATCCTCCATTCTCACTTAGGCTTACTGAATTATTAAAAAATAAAATAATGACATGAAGTATAATTATCTACATTTATTAATATAAACAGTGCAAGGCTTTTTTAAGCTATGCCTAAATCCTTGCTTAAGGTTATTTTTATGATTTTCGTTTTTTCCAAAAGTCTAATAACAATATTCTTTAAATCTACATTTGAGCTTTAATGAAGTTTATCGATTAAAATAAATTTCTAATTTACGTTTAATTCTCTGAATGGCATTATCGATTGCCTTTAAACTTTTTCCTGTAGACTGAGCAATTTCAGTATAGGTTTTCCCGTAAAGATAGGCATTCCAAACCTTTAGCTCTAAATCACTAAAAATTTCAGATCCCATTTCATCCAAATACCCCATTTCTTCCTTGCGAATAACGATATTTTCAGGATCGGAATCGCTGCTCCCTGTCAAGGTGTCTCCTAAAGTGGTTCTCGGCTCGTCCTCCCCCAATGGATTGCTAAAGGAAAGGGATGTGTTCAGAGGGGAATGCTTCATTCGTCCCGCTCTTTTTATGGCAGTTAAAATTTCGTGATTGATACAAATATCAGCAAAGGTTTTAAAGGAAGTCTCCTTATCCTTATTAAACCCTCGAATGGCTTTAAAGATTCCGATCATACCTTCCTGAACGATATCCTCGCTGTCGGCTCCCACCATAAAATAGAGTTGTGCCTTGCTCCTTACCACATCCTTGTATTTTCTGATAATGTACTCTTCTGCCTCCTCATCGCCGGATTCAGCCAACTGAACCAGCTCCTCGTCTGTCATCCCTTTATATTTATCCGTCACCGGGATCACTACCCCTTCCTTTGCCGTATTACCTCATACATTAATATTGCTGCTGCATTAGATGCATTCAATGAATTTACTTGTCCATTCATAGGCATGGACAATACAAAATCACACTTTTCTTTGATTAATCTACCAATTCCCTGCCCTTCTCCTCCAATTACCAGAGCCAGCCCACCTTCGAGGTTTGCTTGATGGTAGAGTTGCCCCCCCATATCACAAGCTCCGATCCACAGACCTTCCGCTTTTAGCCGCTCTATGGTCTGAACTAAATTGGAAACCTTTGCCACCTTAACATATTCTACGGCTCCTGCAGAAGCCTTTGCCACAGTGGCATTGATGGTGGCAGATCTACGCTTGGGAACGATAATGCCATGTGCCCCTGCACCATCTGCCGTACGAATGATGGCCCCCAAATTATGGGGATCCTCCACCCCATCCAAAAGAATGAGGAAGGGGTCTTCTCCCTTACTTTTTGCAAGCTGAAGTATATCCTCCACTTGACTGTATTGAAAGGAAGATATATAGGCTAACGCTCCTTGGTGTACGCCTCCTTCACAAAGGCGATCCAATGTATTCTTATCTGCCCACTGAAGAAACAAGCCTTTTTCCTTTGCCATGGCTTCTATCTTCTTTAAGGAGCCTTGTCCCGTATTTAGTAAAACTATTTTTTCTATGGTTCTTTCCCCTTTAAGTGCTTCTATCACAGGGTTTCTGCCAATGATTTTTTCCGTCAATCCAATCTCCTTTTTACATATTCTGTAAATTTGTAACGTACTCCATTTTCTTCATGAGGATCACTTTCCCAAACCATTTCAAAACTATCATTTTCGTCCAAATTATCAAAGAATTTCTCCGCTTGGAAATCTCCTTCCATCTTGGTAACGTAAATTTGATGATAGTAGGGAAGAAACTGATGGTACACCAGCTCGCCACCGATGATATAGATATTCTCAGGGTCTTCTCCTTTCAGTTTGTTAAAAAGCTCCTCTTTGGAATAGCAGACCTCGCAATCCACTTGATATTCTTTATTGCGGGTTAAAACAATATTCCTTCTCCCTGGCAGGGGCTTTGCCCCGGGTAAGGACTCTAAGGTTTCTCTCCCCATAATCACGATTTTTCCTAAGGTTTTTTCCTTAAAAAAATGCAAATCTCCGGGAATATGGGTAAGAAGCTTTCCCTCTTTCCCAATTCCCCACTTTTCATCAACTGCAACGATAGCTCGCATCTCTTTGTCCCATCCTTTTCTGATTACTGTTTACATAAAAAGTATCCATTATTCTGACTATGTTAGAAATAGTGCAAATGGCATTTACCTATACTGCCACCGGAATTGCTGTAATCTGAGAGCCTGCCTCATAGTTCTCTATAAAGATATCCTCCGGAGTAAAGTCGTAAAAATTTTTTATTTCAGGATTTAAAGAAATCCTAGGAGCCGGATATTGTGGTCTTTTAATAAGTTCTTCCACCAATGGAACATGACGATCGTAAATATGGGCATCTGCAATTACATGCACCAGTTCTCCTGCTTGCAGTCCACTGACCTGTGCCAACATATGAACTAAAATAGCATACTGCACCACGTTCCAGTTGTTGGCCACCAAGGTGTCCTGAGAGCGTTGGTTTAAAATGGCATTCAGCCTGTTCTCTGTCACATTGAAGGTCATACTATAGGCACATGGCTCAAGTCCCATATCCTGTAAATCCGCAAAATTATAGATATTGGTAAGAATCCTTCTGGAATAAGGGGTGTTCTTTAGTTGCCAGAGGACATTATCCACCTGATCCATTTCCCCCTGTGCAAAGGAATATTTAACTCCCAGTTGGTAACCATAGGCTTTACCGATGGTTCCTTCTTTATCTGCCCAAGGATCCCAAATCTTACTCTTTAACTGATGAATATTATTGGATTTTTTCTGCCAAATCCAAAGGAGTTCATCTACTGCAGAGCGAATGGGAGTAGGTCTCAGAGTAACAGCAGGAAATTCCTCCTGTAGGTTATACCGATTTATAACCCCAAAGAGCTTAATGGTGTGAGCAGGTGCTCCATCCTCCCATTTTGCTCTAACCTTTTGATCTGTGGACCAATATCCCTGTTCTAAAATATTTTGACACATATTAATAAAAATAACATCTGCTTTGCACATAGTAACTTCTCCTTATGAAAATACCGTGTATTTGACGATAATAATAATACCTAAAACGATAGCTGTAATCAACATAGCTTTTTCTGTGGGTGTCCAAGGACCTCCACGCTTGGCAGGGTACTCTCTGGACACTTGCCGGTTAGTCTTATAGTAGTCGCCAAAAACATCTCTAAACCGATTCCGGCTCTTTTTTTCCTTTTTTTCCATTCTTAAGTCCTCCTGCATCTACGTGTGAAATGGCCATTCCAATCAGTTCCGTCAACCGCTCCTTTTCACCGGAAAGATAGAGATACCCCAACAGAGCCTCAAAGGCCGTAGCCCATTTGTAGGTTATGGGGTCAGCATTTTTAGGCTTTGATGTAATTTTTTTATTTCTGGCTCTTTTTATCAAGGTCATTTCCTCTTCATGTAAATATGGAATGATGCTTTTTAATGCACCTGCTTGTGCACCGGCATTCACATAGGACACCGCCAGTCTGTGAAGCTTGTCTGCACCTATATTCTTTGTATAGAAAATATGTTCTCGGATGGAAGCTTCATACACTGCATCTCCCATAAAAGCCAGTTTTGTGGCATCTCCATATAATAAATTTTCTTTTTCCATAGCCTCTCTCTGCAAAGTTCTCTTAAATTCATAAAATCTGTTTAAATCTATTTCTCTAAATTTTAACAAAGTGCAGATAAATATCTCTGCACTTAATAATTTTATTTTGAAGTTTTTTAATTAAATTAATAAAGTCGATTTTTATAAATAAGTTATTAGTCAAAATCAATTGCAAATTCATCATCGTTTACATCGCTTGCTGTAGTAAGAGAGATTTGTCCTCGCAGTTTTGTCCCGGGATCAATGGCTACCGATGCTGCTGATACATTCCCGTCAATAATAGCCGTGCCACCTAAATCTGCCACATCTCTTACTGCAATATTTCCCTTTACCTTTCCTTGAAGATTGAGGTTGCCCGCTGTCACATCACCCAACACTACGGCATCTTTTCCGATATTGGCTCTTCCTCGAACCAATACATCTCCTTGGATGGCACCATCCACAACATCTAAATTTTCTACACCCACATCCCCTGCGATTTTTCCTGATAGGTGAAGGTTTCCTGAAGTCTTCAGATCCCCTTTAACAGTACCCTTTACTTCCAAATCACCTTGGGTGATAATATTCCCCATAATGACTACACCTTTACCGATAACCGTTTTGGCTTCTTCAGGAGGTATAGACTTGTCCAATGGTTTAATGGAGGGAATTTCTTTTATCGGGGTTGAAGCTGACGGAGTACTAGTGGAATTTGATGATGCATACGTGCTGACAGTATTAGTAGGAGCTTGAGAAGATGTCTTGTAAGAGCTTTCTTGTAATGGGTCTGCCGCAACTGCGGTTTCCATTGGTTTGCTGAAAGGAGTAAAGGTATTTGTTTTGTCTTTTTCCTTTTCACGATCCTTAATAAGCATGGCTCGCAATTTAGCTGCTGCCTCTTCCCTTTCTCTATCAAAATCTGATTCTCTACTGCTAGAATATGTAGTGTTAACACCCGTAACCTCTACAGCGGGAGTGCCTTGCTCTTCAATGGATGCAGGGGCTTCTTCCTCCTCCTCAACCATAGCTAAATCTGAAAAGTCTGTAATTGGTTTAACAAAATCATCGTCCAGCTTTCTATTAATACTATCTTCTGAGCTTGATTTTGTATTATCACTGATACCAATTAGTTCTTTCATTGCTTTTGAAAAATTATTTTTAGACATCGACATTCCTCCATTATATTTTTTTATATATCCATTTATATTCAAAAGTTACAAATTTAAAGCTCTATATAAATGAATTATATATATTTTTTTTAAATATTTCAATACTATATTTTTCTTTTATGGAATGCCTTTCCATAAAGGGATTTAGTCTCGTATAATTTGAACACCTTGGGGGGTATCCTTCAATGTGATTCCCTTTGATTTCAGCAAATCTCTGATCTCATCCGATCTTGCAAAGTTTTTTGAAGCTCTGGCTTGATTTCGCTCTTCTATAAGCTTTTCAACTTCTTCGTCCAGAGAGCTATCCTGTTCACCATCTTCTAAAAGCCCCAATACAGAAGTCAGTTCGTCTATTAACGATAAACATTTTTCTGCAAATTCCTTGGACATGGTAGGCTCCTTACACTCCTGATTGACATCTTTAATCAGCTCAAAGACAGCACTGATAGCATCCGCAGTATTGAGATCATCTTCCATGACCTCCACAAACTTTTCTCTGTACCTTTTCAGTTCTTCATACTTCTGTGATTCCACCTCTGACATAGTTCCTTGGCTGTTGGCAATCCTATGCAATAGTGTTGATTTTGCATTTTTCATTCTGGCCAAACCGTTTTTGGCCTGCTCCATCAAATCCCTGCTGAAGTTAATGGGGTTTCTATAATGACCTGAAAGCAAGAAAAAGCGAATGACTTCTCCTTCATAATCCTGTAAAATATCTCTGACTGTGAAAAAATTTCCTTTAGATTTGGACATTTTTTCATTATCAATAGTAATATAGCCGTTGTGCATCCAGTAATTTGCAAACTGTTTTCCTGTATAGCTCTCAGTCTGTGCTATTTCATTTTCATGATGAGGAAATGTTAAGTCTTGTCCTCCTGCATGGATGTCAATGGTTTCGCCTAAATACTTTGTGGACATCACGGAACATTCTATGTGCCAACCAGGTCTACCTAAGCCCCAAGGGGATTCCCAGGCAAGCTCGTCCCCGGTCTTTTGTGCCTTCCAAAGGGCAAAATCCATGGGATCCTTCTTTTTCTCCTCCACTTCAATTCTAGCGCCTAATTCCAATTCTTCTATATTCTGTCTGGAAAGCTTTCCATAGCTGTCAAACTGACGAGTGCTGAAGTAGACATCTCCATCCACCGCATACGCGTAACCTCTATTGATGAGTTCTTGAACAAAAGAAATAATGTCTTCGATGTTCTCAGTAACCTTTGGATGGATGGTAGCTTTTCTCACATTCAAGGCAACTGCATCCTTATAGTATTCTTGGATGTACTTTTCGCTGACCTCTCCCGCTGTCACTCCTTCTTCTCTGGCTTTATTGATGATCTTATCATCTACATCCGTGAAATTTTGCACAAATTTCACGTTTTTTCCTCTGTACTCTAAATATTTTCTTAAGGTATCAAAAACAACAAAAGGACGAGCGTTCCCAATATGAAAATAATTGTAAACCGTAGGTCCACAAACGTAGATTTTAATTTCATTTTCATCTATGGGAATAAACTCTTCCTTTTTTCTATTCAGTGTATTATATATTTTCATCCAACTCTCCTTCTGCAAGAATTTTCTTTAGTTTATTTTCCAGCATGACAATACGTCTTCGCAAGCATTCCATTTCCACTGCAACAGGGTCAGGCAAATCAATTTGATCCATCTCCTTCACGGGTTTGCTGCCTCTTCTGACAATTTTCCCCGGTATTCCCACCACGGTACAGTTTTCAGGTACCTCTTCCAATACCACGGAACCTGCCCCTATCTTTGAGTCGTCTCCAACCTTAAAAGGCCCCAAAACCTTGGCACCGGAGCTGATGATCACTCTGTTTCCTATGGTAGGATGTCTTTTACCAGTATCTTTTCCCGTACCTCCCAAAGTAACTGCTTGATAGATGGTCACATCGTCCCCTAATTCCGAGGTTTCTCCGATGACTACTGCCATTCCATGGTCTATGAAGCAACGCCTACCAATCTTTGCCCCCGGATGTATCTCAATCCCTGTAAAAAATCGGCTTAATTGGGAAATCAGTCTGGCCAGTAGCTTCATCTTATGATTATACAACCAGTGAGCAGGTCTATGCCAAATCAATGCCCAAATCCCGGGATAACAGATAAGTACTTCAAAACCGTTTCGAGCAGCCGGATCCCTTTGTAATACCGCTTTTATATCTTCATTTATTTCTCGGAAGAATGCCATATATATCTCCTTTAGCGAAAATAGTTCTATGAATATATAGTATTACTCAGCGTCCTCTATGGTTACACTTTTTATTCTCTGATCTTCCTTAGGCTTATCTCGCATGTCCCTTTTGGTGCTGACAATGGTATCAGCCGCTTCTATTCCTTCTATCACCTTGCCAAATCCTGCATACTGCCCGTCTAAGTGAGGTGAATTGGCAACCATGATAAAGAATTGAGAGCCGGCAGAATCAGGGTTCATGGATCTGGCCATGGACAATACGCCTCTCTCGTGCTTTAAGTTATTCTCAAAGCCATTGGAGGAAAATTCTCCCGGTATAGAATATCCTGGACCCCCTGTGCCGGTACCTGTAGGATCCCCTCCCTGTATCATAAATCCGGGAATGACTCTGTGAAAAATCAACCCATCGTAAAACCCTTTTTCAGCAAGAGCCACAAAATTCTCGACGGTTTTAGGTGCTATATCTTCATAGAGCTCCGCAACCATGATATCTCCATTTTCCATTTCAATTTTCGCAATCTTCATTTAGATTCTCCTTCTCATTTTATATATTTGTTTTTTGTTTACATTGAATAATTACAATATGAAAAATTATATAATAAATATTTATTTTATAATTTCAAAGTAATTTGAAAATTACCTTTTGTAAAAAATAGTATTTTTTTATATAAATTTTCTATTAATATAAATCTCTATTAGAATTTTAATCATATTCTAACTTTATATACACTTTGCCCGGAATGTATCCTGTCCAGAGCACCTGATAGCTCCTGTCGTAGAAATTCCGGGTAGAGGTTGTCCAACTGAATAATCTGGGTCAATGGCATAAACTCCACCTTATTTAACACCTGATGCTCATTGTCAAATTCCGGATCCATGCCCAGAGAGAGTTCTCCACCCGAAAGCTTTGCTAAAATATAGGCTACGAAGCGTTGCCCTCGTTTTTCATTCACTTCCTCCACATGCCATATGAGATCCACAGGCAAAATGTCCAAACCCGTCTCTTCCTTTACTTCACGCACTGCACCTTGAAAGGCATTTTCGCCCTCTTCGATTCCACCGCCCGGAAGCATCCAGATATCACGTTCTTCATGGTGCTGCCTGACCATCAGGACTCGCCTTTCCTCGTCTGCCACGATGACACGTACTCCACCTACCCACATAAAAGACTCCTTAATTAAATAAATATAGCTCCTAAAACCCCTGCCAAAACAGTTATTTTTATAGGACTCATCTTAAATTTCCCCGATAGTAATATTGTACAAATAAAAATACATAATGGCAATACTTTTATACCCTGAAAATTCCACAAAGAACCATTTATTATGGTAGTTTCTCCAATAAATATCACCGCAGAGGCAATTAATCCCACTGTTGCAGGTCGTATTCCGGATAAAATAGCGTTGAGGGTTGCCGTATCTCTGAATTTATCTATAAATCGGGCTGCCAAGATTACTAAGATAAAGGATGGAAAAATCACACCTAGGGTCGCTGCCGCTGCACCTGAAAAGCCTGCATAATTAAACCCTACATAAGTAGCACCATTGATAGCTACAGGACCTGGCGTAATTTGAGACAGAGCCACTAAACGAGAAAACTCTGTGGTACTCATAAAGCCAAAGCTTTGTACACTTTGAAAAATCAGGGGTAGCATAGCATAGCCTCCACCAAACCCGAAAATTCCCAATCTAAAAAAAGATAAGAATAAATTCAATAGTGCTATCATTCTATGTCCCTTCCCTTATTTCTCCAATTTTTAATGAAATAAGAAGCATACCCCAAAATTGCCCCCACCAGAATGATCCAAACCGCATTGAAGCCTAAAAACACAACGGAACCAAAAGCTGCCAAGGCCACCACCCACCCAAAGATAGTGTTGATGGTTTTTTTCCCTAACTCATAAGCAGCCACAGCGATTAAACCTGCTGCTGCTGCTTTGATTCCTTCAAAGGCACCTGTCACATGAGGATTATCTTGAATATTATTTAAAAACAGAACCAATAAAATGATGATAAAAAAAGAAGGAAAAACAACCCCCAAGGTTGCGCATACGGCACCGGAGAAACCCTTGATTTTCCTTCCTATAAAAATTGCTACATTTACTGCGATGACTCCCGGTAAAGCCTGACATACGGAAAAACAGTCCACACATTCTTCCTGTGTCATCCACTGCTTTTTATCTACCACGATACTTCGTATCAGTGGCAGCATTGCCAATCCCCCACCGATGGTAAATAATCCCAAGGTAAAAAAGGTACTAAATAATTCCCAATTTCGGTTCATTTTACTTTTCTTCACGAATAAACTGAATTGCTCTATCCGTGGCTTGGAAATCAAGAATCTCTATTTTCTCCTGATCCTTCCTTAATTTATATTCTACAATACCTTGACCGGCTTTTTTGCCCACGGTAATTCTAACGGGAATTCCCAGAATATCGGCATCTTTAAACTTTACTCCCGGTCTCTCATCTCTATCATCCAGCAGCACTTCAATCCCTGCTTGGTTCAGTTCATTGTAAATCTTCTCTGCCAAAACAACCTGCTCCTGCTCCTTGGTATTTACAACGGTTACGATTACATGATAAGGGGCTATGGATACAGGCCAGATAATTCCAAAATCATCGTGATGCTGCTCCACCACCGCTGCCAAGGTTCTGGTAACACCGATTCCATAACAGCCCATTACAATCAGCTGATCCTCCATGTTTTCATCCTTATAATAGGCGCCCATGGCTTCACTGTATTTGGTTCCCAGCTTAAACACCTGACCAACTTCTATCCCTCTGGCGATTTTCAGAGATGCACCACATTCAGCACAAGGATATCCTTCCTTCACCAATTTTAAATCAACAATAATATCGCCCTTATAATCTCGCCCGTAGTTTACATTTTTAATATGGTGGTCTTCCTTGCAAGCTCCTGCCACTAAATTTTTTAGATGTACCAGTTCGCTATCCACCACTATCTTACAATCATGCAAACCTACAGGACCTGTAAATCCTCCTACGCAACCGGTCTTTTCCCCCATCTTTGCTTCATCGGCAAATTCAATGGCATGCTCGGGAATGTTTAAGGCATTGACTAGCTTAGTCATATTTAATTCTCTGTCACCTCTAATAAAGGCGGCAACATATTCTGATTCCTTCCCATCTTGATCGTAGGTTACAAATAACAAAGCCTTAATGGTCTTGCTTTCTGCTACTCCTAAAAAGTTCGCTACTTCAGCAATGGTTTTTGTTCCGGGAGTCTCTACCATTTCCATGGCGTACTCGCTATCCTCATAGGATGGTGAATCTACACACTGAGTTCTCTCTGTGGTAGCCGCCATTTGGCATTTCTCACAGTAAGCTATCTCACTTTCTCCCACATCGGAAAGGGCGGTAAATTCGTGGGAAGCATTACCTCCGATGGCACCTGTGTCCGCTTCTACAGCACGGTAAGTAAGTCCACATCTGGTAAAGACACGCTCATAGGCATCGTACATCTCCTGATAGCTCTTATCCAAATCTTCTCTGTTTCTGTCAAAAGAATAAGCATCCTTCATGACAAACTCACGGCTACGCATAAGTCCAAACCTTGGTCTAGCCTCATCCCGATATTTGGTCTGTATTTGATACAGATTTAAAGGAAGATGCCTGTAGGAATTGACTTCATTCCTTACAATATCTGTAAAAATTTCTTCATGAGTAGGTCCCAAGCAAAACTCTCTCTCATTTCGATCCTTTAGTCTCCACATTTCAGGTCCGTAGGCATACCATCGCCCCGATTCCTTCCAAAGCTCTGCGGGCTGTAAAGCGGACATGTTAATCTCTTGAGCTCCTTTTGCGTTCATCTCTTCCCGAATAATTTCCTCTATTTTTCGCAGGGAACGAAATCCCATGGGCATAAATCCGTAGACTCCCGACACAAGCTTTCTGATCATGCCTGCACGTAACAGCCATATATGACTGGGTATTTCAGCCTCATTTGGCACTTCCCGTAAGGTTCTGAAATATAGTTTGGATAGTCTCATACTGTCTCCTCTCATTAGAATATAGAGCTTCCCATCTCCTATATCCTATATATTTAAAACAAACTCAATTTATTTAAACATTTAATATTTCATTAAAAGAACCACTGCTTCTGCGGCAATTCCTTCACCCCTACCACAAAATCCTAGTTTTTCTGTGGTGGTTCCCTTAATATTGATCTGATCTTCCTGTATTTTTAATACTGATGAAATATTTGTTATCATCTGTGGTTTAAACTTTGCTATTTTGGGTCTTTCCGCTATTACCGTAATATCTGCATTGCCTAGGACGTAACCCCTTTTTTCCAATAAGTCTCCTACTCTTTCTAAGAGCTTTAGGCTGGAAATTCCTTTGTATTCTGCCTGAGTATCCGGAAAATGCTTTCCGATATCTCCCATAGCAGCGGCTCCCAACATGGCATCCATGAGAGCATGGATTAAAACGTCTGCGTCTGAGTGACCTGCCAAGCCTTTTTCATAAGGTATTTCCACACCGCCTAATACCAATATACGATTTTCCACTAGAGCATGAACATCGTAGCCAATACCTACTTTGGGAAGAGCAGAACCTCCTTGAGGCAAATCATCCAGAGTTGTAATCTTTCTATTCATATAATCTCCCATGGAAAAATATACCTTCTCTCCCAAACGTTCTACCAAAACCGCATCATCAGTTCCATAAAATTTATCTTGAAAAGCTTTTTTATAAGCATCTATCAATAACCTTTTACAAAACCCCTGAGGAGTCTGAATTTGATAAAGGTTTTTCCTTTCCGGAGTTTGGGTAAAAATATCCTCGTGCATAACCTTAATGGTATCCTTTACGGGTACTGCGGCTACAGCGGCACCATATAAATTCGCCTTTTCCAACACACCGGCAATCACCTCCGGAGTTACAAAGGGTCTTACACCATCGTGAATCAGAACCAACTCTGCATCTTCTTCTATGCAGTTGATTCCCGCCCATACGGAATCTTGTCGTTCCCGACCTCCGGCTATCACTCTAACTCTTTTCTGAAGCCCATATTTAACTAAAATATTTTGATTGCAATATTCCATATGTTCTTCGTTGACAACTATTATGATTTGATCTGTAAAATCATTTTTATCAAAGGCTTGAATGGTCATGGCTAAAATGGGTGTCCCATCAATTTCAAGAAATTGCTTGGCGATGGGGGTATGCATTCTGGTTCCTTTACCTGCACAAGGTATGATCACTGAAACTTTTTTACCTTTATACATTCTATTCCCTTATTTCTTAGGCTTTGCAAAGATCATCCTTCCTGCTGAAGTCTGTAACACGCTAGTCACCGTTACATCTACAGTTTCACCGATAAATCTTCTTCCTTCCTCCACTACAATCATGGTACCATCGTCTAAATAGGCAACTCCTTGATTGTTTTCCTTACCTTCTTTTACCAAGAATATCTGCATATCCTCACCAGGCAAAACCACGGGTTTTAAAGTGTTGGCTAGTTCATTGATATTTAAAACCTCTACACCCTTAATGGTAGCTACCTTATTTAGGTTAAAGTCGTTTGTAACCACCTTACCATTCATCATCTGAGCCAACTTCAGTAGCTTAATGTCCACTTCCGGTATCTCTTCTAAAGACTTTTCTGAGGCAGTATTGTAAATTTCAATGCCATATTCCTTTTGAATTTTATTTAAGATGTCCAAGCCTCTTCTTCCTCGGTTTCTTTTCAAACCATCAGAGGAGTCAGCAATATGTTGAAGCTCCAACAAAACAAATTCGGGGATAACGATATTCCCCTCAATGAATCCTGTCTTCATGATATCTGCAATTCTTCCATCTATGATAACACTGGTATCTAATATTTTTGCAGTGGCATCTCCTGCTTTGCTCTTAGCCTTTGCACCGCCTGCCGCCTTTCTGGCAGAAATCCAGGCCGGTAGCAGATCCTTTCCTTTTTTGGTAGCTATGATAATTCCCAAATATCCTAAGAAAATATAGGTCATAATGGAAAGCACAGTACCGATATAAAGTAGCTCTGCAAAAACAGGGCTTATGAGAAAAGCCATCACTAATCCCGCAATTAACCCTGTGGTTCCTAACAAAATGTCATTAGCAGGAACCTTCTGCAAATCAGTCTCAATATTCTTTGCTACCTTGGCACCTTGTCTTCCAAAAGCTGGGGTAAGAAGAAAAAATAATAATCCAAAAATAATTGCGATGGTCACACCGACCATAAAAAATTGTGTTTCTGTTAATTCAAGACTCTGTACAAAGGGCGTATCGTCAAACAAAAACTTTAATAAAAGATAAATACCTACTCCCAGTATAGCTCCGGCCAAAGTAAATATTCCCCTGAAAATTTTCCTAATCATTCCTTCACCTCCTCTCCCCAAAGTAAATGCCTAAAAATATATTTCAGGCATTTAACTTTTTTAGATATAGTTTTTTCTCAACCATAACAAACCAAAGGGGAAAAATTAAAGTCCCACAGCTTGTTGAATGATATCGATAGCCTCGGTTTCATCTACATCCTTAACCAAGATAATTTCACTGGCCAAAATTTGCTTTGCATTGGTCAGCATTTTCTTTTCACCCGTGGATAATTTTTTAGCTATATCGGTTCTCATTAAATTTCTAATGACTTCTGCCACTTGAAAAACTTCCCCGCTCTTAAGCTTGTCCTGATTCTCCCGAAACCTTCTGTTCCAGTTGTCAGACATGACCGTGGTTTCACCGCCGAGATATTCCAACACTTTCCCCAGCTTGTCCGGATTGATAACGCCTCTGACTCCAATATCCTCAGCATTTTCTACGGGAACCATGATCTTCATATCGCCACATGGCACTCTTAGTATATAATACCGCCTATTCTGATCCAGGATTCTCTGTTCTTCAATTTTTTCAATGACTCCTGCACCATGCATGGGGTATACGATTTTATCACCTATTCCAAACATGAAAAAGACCTCCAGTACTGTAACCTTTAGTATAAAACAGAACCAGGGTCTTTGTCAAGAAACATTTTCCAGAATCAAATTTTTTTCAATTTTATTTTTTGCATTTTGTCTTTTTTAAAGCCTATCCTATCCCACACTATTCTTTGTAGGAGAGTTTATTTTTCAGGCCAGATTTTAACATCCTTTTCCAACAGCCACTTGTGAACATCGTCGTCAATTCTGCTAGTCCAAGGATTATCCTTTAAGTGACGAATCATCCAGCAGTACCACATGGCATATCCCGGAGCTGTGGCTTGGGGATGAGTTGGCCCTCCGTCAATGCATAGAGCACTGTTGTGAAAGGTTTTAAATGCTTCATCGCCGATAAATCCTACTCCAAACCCCTGGGGACGATCAAAACGGTAGTAATAAACCTCCGGCTGATCATGTCCGTGAGGGATATAACTGGACCACTTTCCGGGATAATTGATGACTTCCCCCAATACCATGTTGGAATAAGGAGCATTACCATAATCGAATACGGTTCTTACAGCCCTTCTGGCTGTATCGTTCCATACATTTTCCCCGAAAATATCCGTTCTGCATTGATCCTGAGAGTAAAACTTGGACGGGAAGGTCTCCTCATTATTGGTTTTTTGTATTAATAATTCACTGTCCGTTTTTGCCTCAATTTTTACTGCAGTTCCTCTTGACACATGTAAGGCCACAGGATTTTCATCAAATAGTGAATGTCTCTCTGCTTCTAACCTCTCTTGGTCAAATACAAAGGTAATTTTCCCGTCCATAAGGAGGAAAGCGGTTTCTTTTTCCTCATCTATAAACTCACAGATTTCTCCTGAGGATATTTTTTGAATACCGATATCCATGAGCATAGAAGGAGCAATGCTGTCCATGTTTGTAACTTCATTGTAGCCATTTTCTAATGGTTTTACTTTAATTAGCATGAAATCTCCTCAAGTTCAATTAAAACTTAATCATAAATTTTCTGATGATTTTTACCAGATCATCATAGCCACCGGCAAACTGATCCAAGGTCTTGTTCACCGGTCCGAAGGTATCAAACTCTTCTACCGTCATCTGGTCGTAAGCCTTTACAAAGTCAGGTAACTTTCTCAATTCTTCTATATACTCTGCCTTAACTTCCTCGTCCATCTTTGCCACTACTTCTTTGTCGGAATTGTTAAACTGTACCTGATATTTATATGGAATAGTCAATACCAGGTCTCCGCCGATGAACTCGTGCCACTGCAAGTATGTTCTGTAAGCAGCTGCTAACATCTTGGTCTTGTATCCTCGCTCATTATACACTTTGTATGCTTTCTTTACACAAGCAATCCCCGCATAATTTAAGGCAGCAGGGTCAATGGCCAAGTTTTCCTTCTCTACAATTCCTTTTAGCCAATCGTCAATTCTCCCTACCATGATGGTGCATACAGGATTCATCTCAGAGTTGTCCATGCCTTCCGCTTCTCGTCTCTTCAGTCCTCTCTCTATGGCTTCTCCCACTGCGATGGCTTGAGTTGCTGAGAAGGATACCGTAGCGTTAACGCTGACACCTCTATAGGTCATCTCTTCAAAAGCTTTCACCCCTGCGGATGTGGCGGGAGCTTTTACCTGCATATTGGGAGCCAAGGTGTTGAAGTATACGGCTTGCTCTACTAACTTTTCTGAATTGTTAAAATATTTAGTATTGGTTTGGATGGAAATTCTACCTGTCCCCTTTTTAGGATCAAACAGTGGCTCTAAGAGCTTGGCTCCATCTATCGCCATTTTTTCTATAACCATCCATGCGATTTCATCTTCTGAGGATGTGGGATTATCCTTTACCAGTTGAGCGATGTATTCTCTATAATCATCCAGTTCTTTCTCCAATACACCCTTTACGATAACGGGGTTGGTGGTAGCTCCCACTCCTCCGTTTTCCATACAATATTTTAACTCTTTTATGGAACAAGAATCATTCCACACTTGAGTCATTGGAAATTTTTCTGACATTTCTTTTAATTTGTTCATTAGTTCCTCCTATTATAAAAATTAATTTATTTCTTCTTAGCATTCTTTCTCATGTCAACAATAACAGCAACGATGATAATCA
>CAYWVS010000002.1:0-77683 GCA_964461765.1 uncultured Anaerovorax sp. | reverse complement strand
TACGCGCCATGGCCATCGTATCCTATATTGCCATTCCTCTCATGGGAGCTTTGATGGTTTTGGTTATTATCATGGCTGTAAGAGAAGCCGGTAGCATGGAAGCCATTCAAGCCATTGCACCTACCTCTACTATGACCATGACCATGGCCATTACGGTAATCGTGGGAACCTTTGCTTCGGGGGGGACGCAAGCTGCCAACTGGGCCAGATTTGCTTCCAGTGCAAAGATTGCTTTTATCGCTGGTTTGTTAGGCTTTTTAATCGGTAACGGAATTATGATCTTTTCCGGAATGATTGGAGGACTGGTTTTCCAGACCGGTGACCTTATCGAATTGATGATGACCATGGGATTGACCGTCTGGGCTTTGATTATTTTAACTTTAAATATTTGGACGACCAACAATGCTACTGCATACGCTTTTGGTATGGCTGGATCTGAAATGTTTGGCAAAAATGATAAGAGACCTTTTATATTAGGTGGTATTATCATAGCCTTAATTTTGGCTGTAGCGGGAATTTCTGAGCAGTTCATTCCAATGCTCAATATTTTTGGAACCTTTATTCCGCCATTGGGTGGGGTCATTATCGGGGATTATCTATTCGTATATAAAGGAAGAATTCCCAAGCTGCAATATGTAGAATTCAAAATGTGGAGAATTGCACCAATCATTGCATATCTGTTAGGTTGCGGTGCGGCTTATCTGGGGGGAGTTTACAGCTTTGGAGTTCCATCATTACAGGGAATTTTAGTAGCTATGCTGACCATGCCTTTGCTAAATGCCATTTTTAACGCAATGGGAATTAAAGACGCTCATGCTGTTAAGGATAATGCTGAATATTTATAAAGGTCAAATTCACTGATGAGCAACACTTGAAGTATACCTTGCGCTAAGGCTATCGTTGAATACATAAAAAGTCTAATTCAATGTAACAAGCACATTCTTTTTTTTAGAATGATGGGGAGTACATATAAAGGAGGAAAATCAATTGCTTTTGATTAAAAATGCAAAGTTAAGAAATAAAAATGGTTTATTTGAAATTTTAATTAACGATGGAAAGTTTCAGGAAGTTTTGGAGAAGGATCACCCAAAGTGGAAGGAACTCATTAAAGAAGAAAATGTGGAAACCATCGATGCAGAGGGAAAGCTGGTGACGGCTCCCTTTGTAGATCCACACGTACACTTGGACGCCGTACTTTCCTCAGGAAAGCTATCCAGAAACAACGAATCGGGGACATTGCTGGAGGCTATCGACATTTGGAGCGAATGGAAGAAGGATCTGACAAAGGATATCATTAAAGATAACGCAAAAGAGGTTTTCAAATGGTATGCCGCCAATGGCGTTCTCAGAGTTAGGACCCATGCAGATTGTACGGATCCCACCTTGCTTACGGTGGAAAGCCTTTTGGAGCTGCGGGAAGAAGTGAAGGATTATATTGATCTACAAGTGGTCGCATTTCCACAGAACGGAATCTTCACGGATCCTGATGGAGTGAAGCTTTTAACAAAATCTATTGAAATGGGAGTGGATGTAATCGGAGGTGCTCCTCACATTGAATTTACTCGAGAAGATGGAGTGAAAGACGTAGAATTAGTTTACGATTTAGCGGAAAAACACCAGAGATTGATTGATATTCATATTGACGAGACTGGGGATCCTCACTCTCGGTTTGTAGAAGTTATGGCAAAGGAAAGCATTGTCAGAGGCTTTGGCGGCAAGGCGGCGGCTAGCCACACTACAGCCATGCACAACTACAACAATGATTATGCCTTTAAGCTTATAGGGATTTTGGCAAGATCCGGAGTAAATATGATCACCAACCCCTTTGATAACAGCGTACTCCAGAACAGAACCGACGGATATCCCAGAAAGAGGGGACATACCAGGGTGGATGAGCTGTTAGCCAGAGGTGTTAACGTGTCCATCGGTCATGACTCCATCATGGATCCTTGGTATTCCATGGGAAAGGGAAGTATGCTACAGGCGGCCAATTTGCTCATGCATACGGCTCACATGAACGGAGCGGCACAAATCCCTCAACTTTTCGATATGATTACGGATAATTCTGCAAAGCTGATGCATTTAGAAAATTACGGCATAGAAAAAGGACAGCAGGCAGACTTGGTGATCTTGGATGCGAAAGACGAAGAGGAAGCTATCAGGCTGACCAGTGAATGCCTCTATGTCATCAGAAAGGGAGAAATCCTCTGTAAGACAAAGCCTGCGGTTCGAGAGGTGTCCATGGGTGGGAAGACAGAAATGGTTACATTTAAGCTATAAGAGTTCACTGCTAAAAGAACATCAAAGAACCATTATCCTTAAGAACTAAGGTATCCAAAGATGATATAAACATAATACTAAAATAAACAAAAAATAATACAAAATAAAATGACAGAGTATTATAAACAAATACTTTGTCGTTTTTCTTTAAAATGATGGGCAAGGTGGAAGGGGTATTGCTACTATGGCAATGTTATGTTAAAATTTATTTAAATAAGATAAAAAACTTAAAAAATTTATTTATATTAAAAAAAATTTAAAAATCCTATAATGCAATCACAAAAGTCATCTCTATCATACAATGTTATTATAAAAATATTTAAGAAGAGGTGAGATTACATTATGATTAATTATATGAATACTAATCAGTCTGCCAATGTTCGAATATTACATGCAGTCCCTGATGCTCCAAATGTGGATGTTTATGCCAATGGTGCGTTATTAGCGGCCAATGTTGCCTATGGTCAAGTCACTGCTTACATGCCCGTTGAAAAAGGAACATATGAAATAACCATTTATCCGGCAGGCACTAATATGAATCCGGTTGTGAGGCAAATGCTGTGCCTAGAAGCTAATGAGAACCTAACCATAGCAGCTATAGGAACCCTCAGCACCATAAGTGGTATGGCAATTATAGACTCCAATCAACCTATGCAAAGCGGAAAAGCGATGGTTCGCTTTATACATCTATCTCCCAATGCACCTGCGGTAGACATCACATTGCCCGATGGAACTGTTTTGTTTAGTAATGTTTCCTATCAACAGGCAACACAGTATATCGCCGTACCTCCAGCCAATTATACGTTGCAGGTTCGGGTAGCCAATACAAACAATGTGGTTCTAACTGTGCCGAATGTGCAGTTAGGAGCAAATAATTATTATACTGTTTATGCAATAGGCTTAGCAGGGGGGATGCCTCCTTTATCAGCTTTAGCTGTAATGGATTATCAATAATATTGTAAAATTTGAAGGGCTGTATCGTAATAAAAATTGTGAGCAGCCCTTTGTGACAACTTTGTTGGGGTGGGACGATATAATTATCTTAAAGAATTGAAAGAAACTAGGTCTACCAATATATTTTTTGCAAGGAGGTACCTTTGAATATCAAAGCTGTTGCAAAGAAAGCGAATGTATCGGTCACTACAGTATCCAGGGTTCTAAATCACCCGGAATCGGTATCGGCCAAAACGAGAGAGCATATTTTAGGGGTGATGAAGCAAATGAACTACACTCCCAATTGGTTTGCTCGGAATATCCAATCTGCCAAGACGGGCGTAATCGGTTTGATTGTTCCCGATATGTTGGATCCTGTCAACATGGAAATAGCTAAGGGGATTAGCGATGGTGCCCATCAGAAAAGTTATAGCATTATGTTGTGCAACACGGATTTTGATTTGGAAAAGGAGAGGTCTTATGTGGAATCCTTTACAGGAAGAAGGGTAGACGGATTGATCTTTATTTCCTCCTTATTAAAAAAACCAGATTTTCAGAAGTTAAAAAAGAACGGAGTTCCATATGTTTTGGTAGGTAAAAACCACAATATGGATAATGAAAATACAGTGTATACAGATTATAAGAGCGGAGCGGAGGAAGCCGTAACCCATTTGGTGGAAATGGGATATGAACGAATTGCCATGATACTGGGACAAACCCCAAAGGCAGAAAATCTGGAAAAATTGGAAGGTTATAAGGTGGCTTTGAAAAAGGGAAAAATCCTTTTTGAAGAGGAACTGGTGGTAACGGGGCAAAACAACATTGAGGGGGGATTTGTGGCTACCAGCAAGCTGTTAGCACTTCAGCAGCCTCCTGATGCCATCTTTGCATCTACAGACACTATGGCCTTTGGTGCTATGGAAAAGATTAAGCAAATGGAATTAAAAATACCGGAGGACATAGCTTTGGTAGGGTTTAACGATTTAAAGACCGGAGCTGTTGTGGAACCAAAGCTGACCACTGTCACAATTCCCATGTATAGGATGGGTTTATTGGCAGCTAGGCTGATTTTTGATTTGATCGAGGAAGGGTCGGATGTTATGACGGGACAAGAAGTAGTGCTACAATCTAAGCTTAAAATCAGAAAGTCCTGCGGAAACAAAGAGCGGCTCAGAGAAATATGGTAAAGGAGGGAAGACATATGCTACCGGTAGTTATTGGGAATTTAACCATAAAAAACCCTGTGATGGTATCAGCAGGACCTTGGACCAGGGGATATAAGAGGATAAAAAAGGCTTTTGACGCAGGTGCCGGTTTGGTGGTGACGGAAAGCATTGTAAGCGAGCCTTACCCCGAAGTGAGCCCTCGTTTTGCTTACGATGGGTACGGTATGCAAAATATCAGGATTTACAGCGGCATTGGGTTGGAAGAGTGGATCCGTGACATTACTCTAGTTGCCAAGGAAAAGAAGTTTGATTCCAAGGGTCTTTTAATGGGGAATATTATGGCGTCTACACCCTCTGAAATCGGTTATTTGGCCAGAAAGGTGGAGAAAGCTGGAGTGGATGCTTTGGAAATCGGTTTGGCATGTCCTATGGGGGAAGGTGAAGAAATTGTAGCCAGCAATCCGGAAAAGGTATACGAATTTGTACATGAAGCTGTAAAATCGGTCAGTATACCTGTTTTCGTGAAGGTCACCCAAAACATGAATCATTTAGTGAAGGTGGTACATTCTATCGAAAGAGCAGGAGCCAGTGGAATCAGCGCCATAGATACCATTAGAGGGATTATCGGCATAGACATTACCACGGGAAAGCCCATACTGCCTACTTATGGTGGATATTCGGGAGTACCCATAAAACCTATGGGTCTTGCAACGGTGGCAGGGCTTGCCCAGAGCACGAAACTACCTATTTTAGGCATTGGGGGCATCGCAAACTATAAAAACCTGTTAGAGTACCTTATGTTGGGTGCTTCCATGGGTGGCATAGGCACAGAGGTACTTTTAAAAGGGACGGGAGTTATTACGGAAATATTAAAGGGATTAGGGAGCTTTATCACAGATCGTCAGATGAGGGACTGGGGGGAAATTCGAGGGTGCAGCTTAAAAGAGCTTCGTTCCTTCGAAGAAATAAAATCGGAGATGAAGATTGCAGAATTACATAAAAAATGTAGCAAAAAAGAATGTTATGCCTGTTTGAACTGCTGCTTGGAAGAAGCCATTTCCTTTGAGGACGGTGGAATTCAGATAGATGGGGATCTTTGCAGTGGGTGTGGTATTTGTCTGGGAGTTTGCCCTGAAAAAATGATACAATTAAAATGGAAATCATAAAAACGAATAGTTCGAAAGCTTTTAAATTCAAAGTCGGTAAACGGGGCAACTCTTAATGGCTGGTCTTGATAAAGAAATCAGGGTGAAGAAATCAACGAATGTGAACAAATCTCTTGACAATGGTTGAATATTCTATAAAATAAATATGTAAGAAAGTGATGTATTATTAGGGCGGAATGAAATTCCGTCCTTTGCAGTAATAGAGAACCTATGATTAAAAATACTTAGTTTGGCAATTGGAATGCTTACGTTACCGGAAGCAACTTTTTGATATAAAAGGTAACTTTTGATATAAAAGGAGACAAATATGGAAAAAAATCTAGCAAAAACCTATAACCCTAAAGATTTTGAAGAACGTATCTATGAGACCTGGGAGAAAAGCGGTGCTTTTCGCGCAGTGAAAGACGAGAATAAAAAACCTTTTACCATCGTTATGCCACCCCCAAACATTACAGGACAGCTTCATATGGGACATGCTTTAGATCAGACCTTGCAGGATGTGCTCACCAGGTGGAAGAGAATGCAGGGATATTGCGCCCTTTGGTTGCCGGGAAGTGACCATGCCAGCATTGCTACTGAGGTAAAGGTTGCAGATAAGATCAGAGAAGAAGAAGGAAAAACCAAGGAAGATCTGGGCAGAGAGGAATTTTTAAAGAGAGCCTGGAAGTGGAAGGAAGAATACGGAAGCATCATTACCCGCCAAGTGAGAAAGCTGGGAAACTCCTGCGATTGGGAGAGAGAACGCTTTACCATGGACGAGGGTTGCAACAAAGCGGTAACTACCCTTTTTGTACAGCTTTATGAAAAAGGTCTCATCTACAGAGGAAACAGGCTCATCAATTGGTGTCCAAGCTGTGGAACCTCTCTTTCCGATGCTGAGGTGGAGCATGAGGATAAGAGCGGAAAATATTGGTATTTTAGATATCCCGGTGAAGACGGTGGGGATGGCATCGTGGTAGCAACCTCCAGACCGGAAACCATGTTTGGGGATACTGCCATTGCCGTTCATCCCGAAGATGAAAGATATAAGGATTTAA
Organism: uncultured Anaerovorax sp.; assembly: GCA_964461765.1. Taxonomy (GTDB): domain Bacteria; phylum Bacillota; class Clostridia; order Peptostreptococcales; family Anaerovoracaceae; genus JAVVUJ01. The sequence goes on along the minus strand of CAYWVS010000002.1, from coordinate 71,101 downwards.
TAGGTAAAAATGTAAGAATTCCAATTGTAGGAACGCTGATTCCCGTGGTGGCAGACAGTTACCCCGATCCTGAAAAGGGAACGGGAGCGGTAAAAATTACTCCGGCTCACGACCCCAACGATTTTGAAGTAGGGGAAAGACATGGAATGGAACGACCTTCTTGCATCAACAAAGATGCTACCATGAATAGCTTGGCTGGAAAATATGAAGGTATGGATCGGTTTGAATGCAGAAAAGCGTGGGTCAAGGATCTGGAGGAAGCCGGATACTTGATTAAGACGGAAGAAAAAGTCATTCCTATCGGCGGTTGTTATAGATGTGATACGGTTATTGAACCTATGCTTTCCGATCAATGGTTCGTAAAAATGCACGATTTGGCTCAACCTGCCATTAAGGCGGCAAAGGACAAGGATTTACTCCACGTTCCTGATCGTTTTGAAAAAACGTATCTCCATTGGTTAGAGAATATCAGGGATTGGTGCATTTCCCGTCAGCTTTGGTGGGGACACAGAATTCCCGCCTATTATTGCAAGGATTGCGGAGAACTGATGGTAACCGTTCAAGCACCGGATCACTGTTCAAAGTGCGGAAGTAAAAATATTTATCAGGATGAGGATGTATTGGATACTTGGTTCAGTTCCGGTTTATGGCCTTTCTCCACTTTAGGATGGCCTGAAAAAACCGAGGATTTGGAGTATTTCTATCCTACGGATGTATTGGTAACAGGGTATGATATCATCTTTTTCTGGGTAGTAAGGATGGTGTTCTCCGCATTGGAAGCCATGGGAGAAATTCCTTTTAAATATGTATACGTTCATGGGTTGGTGCGTGATGCAGAGGGACGCAAGATGAGCAAATCTCTAGGCAATGGCATAGATCCTTTAGAGGTCATCGATAAAATGGGAGCGGATGCACTTCGATTTATGTTGCTTTCAGGCATTACCCCCGGTAATGATATGAGGTTTAAGCATGAAAAATTGGAGTCTAGCCGAAACTTTGCCAACAAGCTTTGGAATGCTTCCAGATTTGTGATTATGAATCTGCCGGAGGAAGGGATGCTGGTGGAGGATGAAGGAGAAACCCTAAACCGCTTGTTAATTAACGAGTCTTTCAGGGATTCCTTAAAGGAAGAGGATCGATGGATTCTTTCCAAAACCAATGATGCCGTTCAGCAGATTACCTCTTACATGGATAAATTTGAGCTTTCCTTAGCCGCTCAAAAAGTATATGAAACTATTTGGAATGAGTATTGCGATTGGTACATCGAGCTGGTAAAAGGAAGATTATACGGCGAAGATGAAGAAGATAAAAAGGTAGTCCGTTTCGTACTGGTGAAGGTCTTAAAGGACTTGCTGAAGCTGTTACACCCCTTTATGCCATTTATTACCGAGGAAATTTGGAGCTTTCTACCCAAGGGCAAAGCTTCTCAGGATAACCCCCAAAACTTCCTGATGAAGGATAGCTGGCCGGTTTACAGTAATGGATTATCTTTCCCTGATTCGGTCTCCAAGCTGGAGATGGCTATGGAAGCCATACGAAATATCAGAAATATTAGGGCAGAAGCCGAGGCGGCACCCTCCAAGAAGCTCTCAGCAGTCATCCTCGCCTCAGGGAGTTCCTTGGAGATCATCAAGGGTGGGGAGAGATTTATCAAGGAGTTAGCCAATATTACAGAAATTCGCTTCACTGAGGATAAAACAGAGGTTCCGGAAGAGGCTATGTCTGCTGTAATTGCAGGGGCAGAAATCTTCATTCCTTTGGATGAACTGTTGGATTACAAGGCTGAATTAGATAGATTACAAAAGGAAGAAAAGCGCTTGACTAGTGAAATTGCTCGTTTAACCGGGAAACTATCCAATGAGGGTTTTGTAAGCAAGGCTCCAGAAAAGGTCATCAACGAAGAGCGTGAAAAGTTGGCCAAATATGAAGATATGCTGGTAAAGGTAAAAGAACGATTGATTTTAGTGGAAAAGAAACTGTAAATATATATTGTTAAAGGAAAGAAGATATGACCTATCTGGAGACCATTGAAAAAATACATGAGTTTAACAAATTTGGAAGTAAATTGGGATTAGAAAGAATGTCAAAGCTCATGGAGTTATTGGGAAATCCCCAAGATGAAATGAAGGTTATTCATGTGGGTGGTACCAATGGAAAGGGTTCCGTATGCAGATACGTCTACTCTGTTTTGCAGGAAAGTGGATATAAGGTAGGACTTTATACTTCCCCTTATTTGGAACGCTTTACAGAGCGGATTGAATTTGACGGGCGTGAGATTTCTCAAGAGGATCTCGTTACCTTTTCGGCAATGGTCTTTGGTCAGGTGGAAGAGATGGTTCGCCAGGGTTATGACTCTCCCACGGAATTTGAATTGGTTACGGCTATTGGGTTTTGTTACTTTAAAAGCAAGAACATCGACTTTCTCGTTTTGGAAGTAGGGTTGGGGGGAACAGGAGATTCCACCAATATTATAAAAAAGCCTATTGTCACAGCTGTTACCTCAATATCTTACGACCATACAGAGTATTTAGGGGATACCTTGGAAAAGATAGCAGAAGAAAAGGCCGGGATTTTCAAGGAAGGAGTTCCGGTAGTTTCCAATGTTAAAGAAGAAAGTGCTAGAAATATTATTAGGAAAAAGGCAGAGAGATTAAATTGTCCCTTTTATGGGTATCCTTTAGGTAAAGTGGAGAATTTAACCAAATCCATTCATCAATACAGTTTTGATTTAAAAGAAGCTATGGGAGAAGAATTTGATGCCATTGTAATATCCATGATTGGAATGCATCAAGTAGAAAATGCACTCTGTGCTATTCAAATTATTCGTGTTTTGCAGAAAAGTGGTATTTGTTATGTGGAGCAGGGTGCTTTTTTAGCAGGACTTAAAAATGCAAGGCAAAAGGGTAGAATGGAAATCCTTAGAGAAAATCCTTATGTCATTATTGATGGGGCTCATAATGAGGGAGGGGCTCAATCCTTGGCACAAACCATGAGGGAGCATTTTGCCAAGGGTAAGATACTTTTGCTGACCGGTGTTCTTGCGGATAAGAAATTGGAGCCTTTACTTTCTAGTTTTGAAGAAATTACCAGAGATTTTGTGGTCACAGAACCGGATAATCCCAGAAAAATGAGTGCAGAAAGCCTTAATAATGTGATTTTGAAAAGGGGAAACCGCTCCATACCCATCAGTGATCCTATTGAGGCAGCATACTATGCTTTAAGGCAAAAGAATCAATTTGATGTAATTCTAGTGGCCGGTTCCCTTTACTTAATAGGTAAGATAAGAGGTATTTTAAAAGATGAAATATAAAAAAGTGTTGCTTTTTTACAATCCCAATGCAGGAAATGGACTGTTCAAAGCAAATTTAGATACAATTGTTGAGAAATTTCAAAAGAAAAGAATGATTGTGGTTCCTGTAAGAGCAGATCGCAAAGGGATTCTAAATGATATATTCAAACAGATCAATGTTAGTGAATATTCTAAGATTATTGCGGCAGGAGGGGACGGCACGGTTAACATTGTAGTTAATGCAATGATTAACCACGATATTGATTTGCCTTTATCCATTTTCCCTTCCGGAACTGCCAACGATTTTGCATATTATTTTGATTTCCCCGAAAAAATCGATGACATGATAAAGATAGCATTAGAGAACAATCATACCTTGGCAGATGTGGGAAAAGTCAATGATAAGTATTTTATTAATGTGGCTGCAATGGGCTTTTTAGTAGACGTGAGCCAAAAAACAGATCCAAATATCAAGAATACTTTAGGTGTAATTTCCTATTATTTAAGAGGTGTAGTGGAGATTCCAAATTTGCGACCCATTTCCATTAAAATTACCAGTAAGGAGTATACTGCTGAGGAAAAGATCTACTTTATGTTGGTTATGAATGGACGTTCTGCGGGAGGATTTAAAAGGATAGCACCTAAGGCAGAAATCAACGATGGTCTGTTAGATGTCCTCCTATTTAAAGAAATGCCTATTTTGGAGTTTGCTCCTCTGTTGATTAACATCATGCAAGGAAACCATCAAGAAAATAAAAATGTCCACTTCTTTAGAACCAATAAGCTTTTATTGGAGTCCGATGAAGATGTGGGAACGGATGTGGACGGAGAGCTTGGTGCCAAATTTCCATTGGAGATCGAAGTGATACCAAGCCGCATAAAGATCAATACCTTACGTGATTCCATGACGGGCTCTTCCTGGTAGTGGCTTTAAGTTAACGAATAAAAGTTATGCATTGTTTGATTGTAACAATAGATAAGGAAGTAAGATGACAGATAAAAATCATATGATTATTCAAGAAACCCAAGACTATGAGAGCTTAGTCAAGCTCTTCGTAAAAAACGATTTAGAATTTAGTGTTAACGACGAAGTACCTACAGATTTAGTAAAGCTTTGGGAGGTCAAGGTAACCTCACAGGAAAGCGGCTCCCCCCATGTCCTCATTGCAGGATGCGTATTAGCAATGCGCCAAGGGGAATACATCATAGACGGCATTGCCGTAGAGCCTGAATACAGAAAGGAAAAACTGGGAAAAGAGCTGCTGGATTTAGCTATTGAACATGTAAAGGTTTTGGGCGGTCATAGCCTGTATTTGGTGGCCAGGGCTCCGGGATTTTTTAGAAAGCAGGGATTTGAAACCATTCCCCGAGAGGATGCACCCAACTTTTTTGAATGTTTTACCTGCCCTCAATACAATGTAAGTTGCTTTCCTGAGGTGATGAAACTTAAAATAAAAACCAACGTGTAAAAATCAAATAAAAAAATATGCTTATCATAAGCATATTTTTTTATGAAATTTATCCTAATAAAATACTCCTTTATTATGTCTTTAAGGTGCTAATCATTGTGATTGCTTTCTAACACATGCATTACTGCGGCATGTAAAATTTGAGGAGTACTTTCCAGTAAGTCTTTTTTAAGGACTCGTTCAGTCAGCTTGTGAAAGTCTTTGCCCCAAGGGCCTATATTAATCCCCGGCATTGAAATTTGCTCCAACTCTTTCAAAGGTAGCTCATATAGTTTCCCAAACAAGGGCATGGTTTTGCTTAGTGTATCTTCCACTTTTTTCGTATCACTCATACTGGAATAACTCAAATCAGAAATACCGGTAAAAAAGTATTCGGTAGCATAGGGCATGCCAGTCAGTGATTCAGCGCTATGACATAAAAATTGGCTCAAATCTTTTATCTTACTATCCTTATTTTCTATCATGAAATTGCATACGCTTGGATAATAAGGAGGTGATAGTCCAATGATTACTTTTGGTGATAAATCATCGATGAATTGGTAAATAGTCTCAATGAGAGCAAAATTACTTTCTATCATAGAGATTTTACCGTTATTCACTTTTTCTTTTATCTGTTCAAAATTTTTATCATAAAACTTAACAAACTTTTCTCCATAGCTACGCTCAGCCTCTTCATAAAGCTCGCCGAAAGTGAGAACTTTTGGAGTCCACGGTAAAGACTTTTTTGCTAAGCCTTTTATCTTAGCAAATTTTTCATAGCCTACATTTGCCTTTTGTATTACTTCAATAAAGGAATCTTCACAGATATTCCTCATTTTGTCCATAACTTCCTGAGGAGTTTGTCTCAAAGTTAATATGCTGAAGCATCCGGATGCGCTTAATGGAATGGACACATCGTAATGCTTTTTACTATCCTTCAAATAAAGCCAAGTGGGGGGTGGCGCCATTTCATTATTGTAACAATCAGATAAGTCTGCGTTTAACTCCGTTCTTCTGACGATCTCACTTAAAATATTTAATGGATTAAGGCCTTCATAGATTTTTCCAATATGAGAAAGAAATCCTCTTACATAAACAAAAGGCATCATTTTTCCGATGGTTCCTTCCGATAAGATTCCTGTGTTTTTTTGTACTCTCTGGTGTGGCTCGGAATTGATCATCAGCTTATAACGTAATTGATACTTTTCCTGTAACGACGCCAGCAACTTTACCGCTCCACGCATACCGGCAGATAGGTTTTCCTCGTCGGGTACCGCAATAAGCACTATATTTCCGGGAAAATCTTTCATTTCACTGTATCTCTTTAATAGACACAGCTGAATGGCACCACCGCTTTTCATATCGGCTGTTCCACGACCAAATAGATATTCCTTGCTATCCAAATCCTCCTTAGCCTCTTGGTGTAGGGAAGCTTTGATTTTGTTGAGCTCTCTTTCCAGTTCGTCAGGGCTAAAAGCGCAATCCTTTAAAGCTCTGAAATCTTCAATGTCTACAATGTCGTAATGATGTAGAAATACGATGGTATCTTTTCCTTGTCCCTTGACCATTGCGTAGCATACATCTCTTTGATGTAGATCGTCTTTTATGGGATACTTGCCGTAGTATTCTGGATTTTCTTTAAAATAGGTCCATTGAGAAAGATGCCCGATTAAAAAATCTACTGCATAATGCTCGTTTATAGTGCCTGTATAGCTTTTTATCTTAATATATTGTAACAGCAATTCCTTAATCTCAATATCAATCCCTTTTAATAGGGTGTGTGAGGCATGTGGGGCCACCGGTTCCTTTGTATGACATTTCGGATCCTTCATATTCAAATAGTTCAACCCCCTCGCTTAACAAAAGATGCTTTATATTATTGTTGTTTTTCATAATGATACATTTTCTAGGTGCGAGTGTCAATACGTTTGAACCTAAGTTATCATATTCTTGGTCATCTACTTCTAAAAGCTTTATCCCACGATGAATCAACAACTCTCTAAAAAACACCGGCATGTACTTTGAATAAACCACGGCCAAATTGTGATCTACCATGCTAATAATGCTCATCAAATGTAGACAAGCATGGACGCCCTCGCCGTGAGGCATAGGTACTACAATGATTTCTAAATTCAAATCCTTTACCAGTTCTTTAAATTGGCGTATACCTTCATCATTTGTTCTGTAGCCTCTGCCGATTGCAACTGTATTTTCATCCAACCATAACACATCGCCGCCCTCCATCTTTCCGGGAGCCTCAATGACTCCCAGTGTTGGGATCCCTTGAGACTCCAAGAAAGCTTTAGTGGCTAAATACTCTTTACTTCTCAATTCTTTTCCCATAGGAAAATAAATGGCACCTTTTTTTGTAATTTTTAAAGGATCGTGTGTATAGATGGAATCCAATCCACCTCTATCATCTTTTGGAAGATAGAGAACGGTTTTCACATTCTCTCTGATGATTTTCTCAAATGCTTCATATTCTTTTAACACTTGATTATAATCCGGACAACCAATGTAGTTAAATTCTTCATAGTGATCATCTAAATTCTTTTGACTGATAAATGCATCTTTTGGATGCTTAATTAATATAGCATCGATTTGACTCACCATTGACTGGCAACCATAGTCCATATTACTTCTCCTTCATTTTTATATAAGCTTTGTGCTCTAATTGAATTTTGCTTAAGATACTTTCATCTGAATATAGCTTTAAAAATAATTTGATAATGATGAGAGCACCATTGATGATAACATTTTCTATATTTTGTTCTGTCATGGCTTCCGCAAATTCTTTTGTATGTAATTCACGCTGACCACCAATCCCAATAAAGGGGTGGAATACAGGGCAGATATAATTTACATTCCCAATATCAGAAGATCCGGTAACAGATTCTTGTTCATCCGGAAGGGGAATGTCTAAATTTAGTTCCTTAAATATGTCCAACAGCAAATTTCTGGTAGACTGACTTATATAAAGCTCATGAAATGGAGCTCCAAGAGGTATGATTTCTACCTCTGTTTTAGTTGCCATGGCTGCCGCCTTGGCACAGTCTTTTACCCAATTTGTTACATAGTTTAAATACTCTCGCTTTGGCGCTCTGGTCAGAAATTCTACCTCTGCATACTCAGGCACTACATTGGATGCCACGCCGCCACTTTTTATATAACCATGCATTTTAGTATCTTCTAAAACATGTTGCCTCATCATATCTGTCATATCAAAAAATAATCTGGCGGCATTTAACGCGTTGGCTCCCTTGTGAGGAGCTTGTGCCGCATGGGCTGCTTTCCCTTTAAATTTAAAAGCAGTACCATCTAATGCAATAAAATTGCAGTCGATAAAGTTAGACTTAGCTAAATGAACCATTGTCACAAAATCATAATCATCAAAAACATGTTGATCCGACATAAAAGATTTTGCACCTGCATACTCTTCATCCGGTGTACCGATTATATCAATTTGAACATCCATTTCATGGGCAACCTTTGAGAGTGCCAACCCAGCCAGTATGCTGATGGCTCCGCTTGCACAGTGTCCACAGCCATGACCCACATCTGGTAGTGCGTCATATTCAACCAGAATCCCAGCTTTATTTTTTGAATGATTATTGAGCGTAGCTTTAAAAGCTGTTGGAATTCCGCAAAATGGATATTCCACTTCAAAACCGTGGGCCTTCAGCAGCTGGACTATTTTTTCTGAAGACTTATATTCTTGCTGAGATATTTCAGGATTGATTGCCATAAATTGATTTAATTCATAAACATTCTCCTGAATTTGTGGAAAAATTTGTTCCACTAGTTGTTTATATAACTGTTCCTTAATCATTCGTATCACATCCTTTTGCTCTATGATTTTTAATTAACTAAAAGGGTCCATAATTTATCATAACGGATATAATGATAAACGCTGATTGAATGATGAAAAATACCCCAAATATTGGTAAAAAGAAGCGATACCATTTGCCTAATGGAACCTTGGCTATTCCAGTCATAATTGCGATTGCACCCGTAGGCCATAGTAAATTGGAAAATCCATCTCCAAACTGATATGCCAGAACTGCAATTTGTCTGTTTAATCCTGAGAGATCTGATAAAGGAATCATAATAGGCATAATCGCATTTGCTTGACCGCTTCCTGATGGGATGAAGAAGTTTAAAAAGGTTTGTGCAATTAGCATAACTTCAGCAGTAGCCCAAGTAGATAGGGATTTCATGGACAAATACATGCCGTTGATTACGGTATCGATAATCACGCCGTTTTGCATGATGACTAAAATGGTTCGGGAAAATCCAACAACTATCGCTGCAAAAACCATTTCGCTGCAGGATTTCACAAGGTTATTTCCAATCTTCTCAGGACCGATACCTGCAATAAGGGATGCAACGATACCGGAAATTAAGAAAATTCCGCTCATCTCATTTAAATACCAACCAAGCTTTAAGGATCCGGCCACAATGGTCACTACAGTAACGAGCATACTCAGCAAAAGGAGCTTGTGTCGTGTGGTGAATTCTTGTACTTCTTCTCCATCAGCCTGAAGGGAGAAAGAACTAAAATCCAATCCGTATACTAAACTTGATTCTGGATTTTTCTTGATCTTGTTCGCATATCTCATAGTAAAGAATATTGCAATAGGTACCATTACAACAAAGATAATCCAACGGTACAAAAGCCCGGAAAAAAGAGGCAGTTCTCCGAATGATTGTGCGATTCCAATGGTAAATGGATTGGTGGTTGCACAAGCAAAGCCCACCGCTACTGCCATTCCCGACATACAGATTCCCACGATTGCATCATAACCTAAAGCGATTGCTAAAGCAACAAAAATTGGAATCAATCCGTAAACTGTTTCAAATTCTCCGTAAGTTGAGCCTGCAAGGGCAAAAATAAACATAAACATAGGTATGAATAATTTGCTGTCTTTTTTATTACCGGAAAGCATTTTATGTATGAGAGCACCAAAAGCACCTGTTTGTAATACTGAATAGACCCAGAAGTACCCAAACATGATTAAGAATATAATGGAAGCCCCATTTATAAAACCTTCAGGTATTGCAACAAACATCCTAAAAGGAGTTACAGGTGTGTTGTCAACATGGTGGTATGTAGTGGCATCCACCATCATTTTTCCGGATTCGGCATTTTCAACCATTTCAAATTGTCCTGCTGGAACAACGTAAGTCAGTACAGTAACAAATAAAATCAAAATACTTAAAATTATGATGCTACTTGGAAACTTAAACTTTTTATTTCCTTCCATGATCCTTCTCCTTAACTCATTTAAAGATATACCCTAAAAGTATAGATTAATCATTGCTAAAATCTAAGAGACAAACAACTCAAGCCACCATCAAGTTTTCTAAACTCTGATGTATCCACAAGGATAACTTCATATCCGGCATCTTTGACTGCCTTTATGACACTGGGATATCCGTCCGGTACAATTACCTTATTATTTACCCAGATGCAGTTAGCAGCGTAACTTTCTTCCTCGGGAATTATAATTTTGTTATAGTTATCGAATTCTTTTTTTTCAATAAATTCACCGGAAACCAGCATATTGTTATTTTCAATATAGTTTACTCCTGTTTTCAGATGCAATACTTTTTCCAATTCCACTTCCGAACCTGTGAGGCCATACTTTTCTAATATTTCTATAAACTGCCGAATACCTTCTTTGTTAGTTCTGGCAGACAAACCTGCATAAAAGTGATCGCCTACCATCATAACGTCCCCACCTTCTAAGGTGCCGGGGTGTTTTATATACTCAATTTTATCTTCAGTAAAAAATTGTTTGATGGTATCCACCATGCTTTCAGTCTCTTTTTCCCTGGTTTTGGCACCGGGATTGCTTATAATTGCACACTTCTTTGTGATGACAGCAGTGTCCTCAACAAAGCATGAATCCGGAAATCTTTCATCGGATTCCAATACGGTTACACTAACATCGCATTGTTTTAGGGCATCAATATAGTCATCGTGTTGCTTCAAAGCTAACTCATAATCTGGCTTTCCCAGTTCAGGTGCAGATGTGATACCTTCAACCATAGCTTTACATGGTCTTTTTACAATTACATTTTTAAACATAGTTTTCTCCTTCACAACTTACTTAAAATACAATATATAATATATTATATATTGTATTTTGGATTAGTCAAGAAATTTTTAAATTTTCTGAAAACTTCATTTTGTTGAAAATAAGCAAAATAAATAAACACCTTCTGTATCCGGGTATCCCGAAACTTTAGGTGTTTTTTAACTTAACTTTTATTTTTATAGCTTTTCTCCTAATGCGTTATCACTATTCCAATGAACAAATCTAATGTATCTTTCTAATTGGTTTTTTTCTTTAGCTTGAAATAGCGATAAGATTTGCTTATGCTCTTCATTTATGCTATATAAAAGTTCTTTTTCTGCTTTTACAGTATTTGAAACATATTGTTTATTAAAAAATTTTTTCTTTAATTGTAATAGGTAAGTAATGAGTTGGTTATTTCCGCAAACATCTAAATAGATATTATGGAATTCTTCTTGCTGCTTGTAGTACATGGCGTAATTTTCAGTGTCAATGGCCAAACCCATGGATTGTACATAAAAATCCATTTCCTTCAGCAAGGCTTCACTCATGCGATCGCAAGCTAAATAAGCGGATAATCCATCCAGGGTTCCTATTATCTCATAAATTTCTTTTGCTTCATTTACATTAAGAGGGCGTAACACAAATCCTTTCCGTGGAATATTCTCTAAAAATCCTTCTGTGCTCAGTTGTATCATAGCTTCCCTCACGGGGGTTCTGCTTATGTTAAGCTTTTCACATATTTGATTTTCATTAATTTTTTCCCCCGGTTTTAAGGTACCCCCTCTGATTTGGTCGGCAATATAATTGTATACATGATCTTTTAATGATAAAAATTCTGACATTTCAGTCTCCTTTAACATAATTATATACGATATGAACAATATGTCAAATATCTTTCAATTAAAAGAAAAGCTTAAATAGAAAAATATTAGAATCTATCTAAAATATGCTTTTCGTAAGCATATTTTTTATTTTAGTAAAATATAATGCATTGATATACTTACTTTTACGTGAATGGAGGACAAAATATGGGGGTTTATATATATAAAAAGGGTTTAAAAAAGATTGCGGCCACCATGGGGGGGATTCTTGTATGTGCTTTGGTCTTGAATATAACTCTTTTTAATGAGGAGTTCGCCCTGCCGGTGCAAGGGGAGCCGGAAAAAAAGGTTCCCGTCTACTGTGTGGATACACCGGAAAAAAAGATTGCCATCAGCTTTGATGCAGCTTGGGGGGATGAGCATACAGAACCCATTTTGAACATATTAGATGAGTATGGGGTAAAAACTACTTTTTTTCTGGTAAAATTTTGGGCTGAAAAATTTCAGGATGATGTGAAAGAAATCCATGCCCGAGGTCATGAAATTGGCAATCATTCATCTACACATCCCAATATGACAAAGCTTTCATCAGAAGAAATGCAAAAGGAGTTGTTGGGATTAGAAGAAGCGGTTATGTCAGTTACGGGGAAAAAGCCTACGGTATTTAGACCACCCTTTGGCGCATATAACAATACATTGATAGAGGTTTGCGGAGAAAATGGATATCAAGTTATCCAATGGTCAGTGGACAGCATGGATTGGAAAAAATTATCCGGAGATCAGATAGTAGAAAGAGTATGCCGAAATGTAAAGCCCGGATCCATCGTTTTATTTCATAATAACGCTGATAAGGTAGAAGAATATTTGCCGGCGATCCTCAGTAAGTTGAAAGAAGAAGGTTATTCTGTCGTACCTGTCAGTGAATTAATTTATCAAGACAATTATAAAATAGATCATACAGGTAAGCAAATTTTGGATAAATCTGGGGGAGATAATCAACTGATTTAGCAGTTACTACAGGGGGATATTATGGAAAGAATACCGGAAAACACTAATTATGCAGAATTGAAGGGCATTATTGTCTCTATGCCTGAGTTTAACCATAAATCATACGGAGAAGCATTTTATGCACTTTACTTAGGGGTAGAGAGAAAAAGTAAGTACATGGACGTTGTTCAAATTATCGTATCGGAACGACTATTGATCAATAAAAGCTTGTGTATAGATGATGTAGTGTACATAACGGGTCAAGTAAGAACCTACAATGAAATGGAAGAAGGCAGAAATCGGTTAAACGTAGTGGTATTTGCCAGAGAATTTCTTCTTGTGGAGGATGCTACCGTTGAAGATTGTTTCTATGAGAATATAATTCAACTGGAAGGCTTTATCTGTAAAGAACCCATCAAGAGGGTATCGCCATTAGGTAGGGAAATCTGCGATTTGATGGTTGCTGTAAACAGAATGTACAACAAATCAGACTATGTCCCCTGTATTGCTTGGGGAAGAAATGCAGCCTACGCATCGGAAATGGCCGTAGGCACGAAAATCAATATATCGGGACGTTTGCAAAGTAGGGAATACCGTAAGAAAGATGAAAACGATAATATACTCATTAAGACCGCGTATGAGGTTTCTATACTAAAAATTGAAGCATGAAAAAATTGCATATCCTCACAACATATGATACAATAAAGCCCACAAGATTAAAATATACATAATAATTTTTCAAAAGATAAATAATTGTGGAGGATATGATCCATGAAAATCGTTTTAGACGGTATGGGCGGCGATCATGCACCGGGAGAAATCGTTAAGGGTGCAGTGGAAGCAGCAAAGTTAATTGACCATGAAATTATCATCATCGGTCAGGAAGATTTGATAAAAAAACAACTAAAGGAAAATAAATATTCAGGCAATAAGATTCAAGTGATCCATAGCAGCGAGATCATTGAAAATCATGATGCACCGGTTAAGGCGGTGAGAACCAAGCAAAATTCCTCCATGGTAATGGGCATTACCATGGTAAAAACGGGAGAGGCCGACCTGTTTATTTCCGCGGGAAATACAGGTGCCATTATGGCAGGAGGCCTTTTTATACTGGGAAGAATACAAGGAATCGACAGACCTGCCATTGCCAGTACCTATCCTATTTTGGGAAAGGGAGTTTCCCTTTTGGTAGATTCAGGTGCCAATTCAGAGTGTAAGCCCAACAATCTACTGGAGTTTGCCACCATGGGCAGTATCTATATGGAAAAGGTGCTTAATGTGAAAAATCCTTCTGTAGGGCTTGTGAACATGGGTGTGGAGGAAAATAAAGGGACAACGGTTTTAAAGGCGGCATATGAGTTGCTTTCCAAGAGTAAAAGCCTAAACTTTAAAGGGAACCTAGAAGCTCGAGACGTACCTAAGGGCGCCTGCGATGTCATTGTGTGTGACGGATTTGTGGGAAATGTAATCTTAAAGCTTACAGAGGGATTGGCATGGAGTATACTCCAGCTGCTAAAACAAAAGTTTACAGCCGGGACCATTCCCAAGGTAGGAGCATTGCTACTGAGCGGTAAGTTTAGAGAGTTGAAGAAGGAATTTGATTACTCGGAATACGGTGGAGCACCTATTTTGGGAGTTCGTGGAGCTCTGATTAAAATGCACGGCTCTTCCAATGCAAATGCAGTAAAAAATACCATTGTTAAAGGAATTTCTTATGCAGAAAACCAGGTGGTGCAGACAATTCAAAATTCTGTTTTGGAAATGGAGGAAATAATTACTAGTGAGTAAAGAGCTTTTTCCAGATTTTATAAAATATTCTTTCAAGGATGAAAGTTTAGTAGAAAATGCCTTCACCCATAGCTCCTATTCCAATGAAAATAATTTAATGGAGAGCAATGAAAGGTTGGAGTTTTTGGGGGATGCTATTTTTGATGGGGTTATTTCTGATATCCTTTATAATCGCCTACCCAAAGAGAGCGAAGGTCAGCTCTCCAAAATACGTGCTGCTATCGTCTGCGAAGCTTCATTGGCACGCTGCGGCAGAGACTTGAAGCTTTCGGAGCATATTAAAATAAGCAAGGGTGAGGAAAGCACGGGAGGTCGATATCGGGACTCCATCATCGCAGATTCTGTAGAGGCCTTAATCGGTGCCATTTATTTAGACGGAGGTTGGGAAGCGGCGAAAGCTTTTATTTCTAAGGCTTTTTACAATACAATTGAGGAAGCCGTGGCAGGTAAGCTTTTCTCTGACTATAAGTCGGAAATTCAAGAGCTATTGCAAAAAAAAGGACAAGCCCTCATTCAATACAAAGTTTACAAGGAAGAAGGTCCCGAGCATGATAAAACCTTTCATGTAAACTTATTTCTCAACGGAGAAAAGATTGGACAAGGGAAGGGAAAGAATAAGAAGGAAGCAGAGCAACAAGCTGCCAAATATGCACTGGAGGGGGGCAGGAACAGTGTATTTTAAACGAATTGACTTACATGGTTTTAAATCCTTTGCAGAGCCTGTATCCATAGATTTTCACGAAGGGATCACCTGTATCGTAGGACCAAATGGCAGCGGAAAAAGCAACATTTCCGATGCCATCAGGTGGGTTTTGGGAGAACAAAGTCCCAAGATGCTCCGGGGTGGAAAGATGGAGGAGGTTATCTTTGCCGGTACGGCCAACAGAAAATCCAGAGGCATGGCTGAGGTCACCCTTACCATTGACAATAGTAAAAATATTCTTCCTATCGATTATGCGGAGGTAGCAATTACCAGAAGGATGTATCGATCGGGAGAAAGCGAATATGCCATCAATAACAACCAATGCAGACTTCGTGATATTCGTGAGCTCATCATGGATACGGGGATCGGTGTGGATGGCTATTCTATCATTGGGCAAGGAAAAATTTCTGAGATCGTCAGCAACAAACCGGAAAGTCGAAGGGAAATATTTGAAGAAGCGGCGGGAATTGTTAAATATAGATCTAAGAAAGCCGAATCAGAGCGGAAGCTAGATGCTGCAAATGTCAATTTAGATAGAGTTAATGATATTGTTTCTGAAATCGAAGGTAGGATTGACGGTTTGAAGGAGGACAGCGTAAAGGCCACAGAATATCTAGCTTTAAGAGAAAAGTACAAGACCTTAGAAATAAATGTAACATTAAAAAACATTGAAAATGTTGAGTTAAAAAATGAATATTTAAAAGATGATTTGCAGGAAACTCAAAGTAACATTCAATCACTAAAAGATGAGAAGGCTCAAATTGATGAGGAGGTTTCTCAGCAACGCAATCGAAATGAAGAATTAGAAGGGTTGTCCAACGATGTACGGGACAGGCTTCTAACAAACACTTCAGAAATCAGTGAGTTAAAGAACAGAAACCAATTAAATCAAGAAAAGCTTCAAACCATAGAGAAGGACATTTCTCGATTAATGCAGGAGATAGAAACCACGGGGGACAAGCTTGATAAGGAACAAACAGGTTCCAAAGAAATTTTTTCTCAAAGAGAAAGCATTGAAAAAAAGGTTCGGGATCTACAAGATGAATTAAATGATAAGGTTCAAAAATTTGCAGAATTATCCGGCACCTTAAACAATCATACAGAAGAAATTGATTCTTATAAAAATTCTCTTTTCCAATTACATGCCCTTATAAGCAACAAAAAGAGTGAAAAGAACAGTTTGGAAAATCTTCAAAGTAACTTAAAGAGATCAGAGGAACGGATTTTACAAGATCTTGAAAAATATAATTCCACCTGTCAGGAGCTTTCCCTTGCCTTTAAAGCAGGAAATGAAGAAAAGGTGAAGGTTTTAGAATCCCTAGATCAGTTGAAAAACAGCCTTCAATCTGACACGGCAAAACAATCCGATGCTCAGGAAAAGGAGAGAAAAACCTCCGGAGAGTTGGAGCGAATTACACTTTCAGCCGGTCAGCTTTCCGCCAGAAAGAAGACCATGGAGGAGATGGAGAGCAATTATGAGGGTTACAACAATGCGGTAAAGTTTATTATGAAGTCTGCCCTGGAGGGGATTGATGGAGTGGTAGCAGAGCTGATTGAAGTCCCTGCAGGCTTTGAAGTGGCCATTGAAACAGCATTGGGTGCGGCTCTGCAGAATATCGTCTGCGCCGATGACCAAAGTGCTAAATCCGCAGTAAACCACCTAAAGGTCAATAAAGCAGGAAGGTTGACGTTTTTGCCTGTGAATACCATCAGGGGCAATAAGATTTCTCCCATAGATATCATCAAAAATGCCGAAGGCTTTAAAGGTTATGGTGTAGAATGTATAAAATTCCAAGAAAGATATAAAAATGTTATGGAATACCTTTTGGGGAGAGTGCTCATTGTAGACAATTTGGATCACGCCATCGCTCTTTCAAAGAAGGTGCCATCAGGGGGGTTCAGGGTAGTTACACTTGAGGGAGAAGTCATTAACTCCGGAGGTGCTATTACCGGGGGAACTTACAAGCATAATACGGCTAATCTTTTAGAGCGAAAGGCAGAAATTCTAAAGATGGCAAATCGTTTGGAGGAATTGCAACAGCAGCAGCTAACTTTAGAAACAAGCTTAAGAGATGTCAGAGCTCTTATCAAGCAAACTGCGGAAAGCATGAAGGAAACGGAAGGCAAATTCAGAGAAGCTGAATTACATCAAATTAATTTAAAAAATCAATTATCTCTCATCAATAATCAAAAGACAGAGGTTGAGGAAAAAATAAAACGAGGCAGAGAAGAGTTGGATCATATCGCACAAGAGAACCTAACCTCTGCAAAGATGATTGAGACAATAGAGGCGGAAATTCATCAAGCTCAGGAAGACATTAAATCCGTAGAACAAAACACGGAGGAAAAGTTGGCTGCCTTTGATGTTTTTAAGGCTCAATCGGAAGAAATTAATGAACAGATTACTAAGGTGAGGATTGCCGTAAGCACTGCGGAAAATGAGAGGAATCATCTCCAAAGCTTAACAGAGCGGATTGAAGCTTACATAGGGGAATTGACTGCAGAGATTGAAGAAAAAAATAATCGCATAAATCTATTGGGAGAAGAAAGCAAGACCATACTTTCCGGGGATTCCGACTTATCGGAAGAGGTTCTGGTCAAAGAAGAAGAAAAAGCAGCTTTGGAAAGGTATTTGACAGAAATCACGGAGGAAAAATCTGAGCTTGTAAAGGCTTTAAATAGAAATTTACAGGAGAAGGATTCCTTTGATGAGCAGATGAATCAACTGTTAAATCAAAAGTATGATATGGATATCAAGCTTGCAAAAAATGAAACTCAGTTGGAAAATTACAAGAATAAACTGTGGGATGAGTTTGAAATCTCATATATACAAGCTATAGAATTTAAAAATAAAAATTTCAATTTTCCTGTGGCTATCAAAGAGATAAAAGAGATTAAATCCAGAATCAAGGAGCTCGGTGAAGTCAATGTAGGAGCCATTAAGGAATATGAGACCGTCAATGAGCGGTACGAATTCCTTACCACCCAAAGGGCAGACCTACTAGAAGCCATAGATGCTTTAAAGGTGATTATTCAGGATATGGATAAGACCATCAAGGACAACTTTAAGGAAAGCTTTGATAAAATTGTGGTGAACTTTGAAGATGCTTTTCGCCAGATGTTTGGGGGCGGTACAGCAGAGCTGCGTTTGGAGGATGAAAGTAGACCTTTGGAATCGGGCATTGAAATTGTGGCTCAGCCTCCGGGAAAAAAGCTTCAGAACATCAATCTCATGTCGGGGGGAGAAAAGACCATGACGGCCATCGCTTTGATGTTTGCAGTTCTCAAGACCAAGCCTACTCCCTTTTGCATACTGGATGAGATTGAAGCCGCCTTGGATGATGCCAATATAGACCGATTTGCTAAGTATTTAACAAACTTTAACAACGTCCAATTCGCATTGGTAACACATCAGAAAGCAACCATGGAATATGCAGATGTGCTTTACGGAGTGACCATGCCGGAGGAGGGAATTTCAAAAGTGATCTCACTGAAATTAGGTGATGAGATAGGAGCGTAACATGGCATTTGGAGAAAAAAAATCGTTTTTCGGACGATTACAAGAAAAAATTGAAAATGTATTTCTCATGAGAGTGGAAGTGGATGAGGAGATGGTGGATGAGCTGGAAGAAGCCTTGATCACCTCTGATATCGGTATGGA
The DNA here is from genome assembly GCA_964461765.1 of uncultured Anaerovorax sp. Taxonomy (GTDB): domain Bacteria; phylum Bacillota; class Clostridia; order Peptostreptococcales; family Anaerovoracaceae; genus JAVVUJ01. The sequence goes on along the minus strand of CAYWVS010000002.1, from coordinate 52,321 downwards.
AACCACCATGAAGATTACAGAACAATTGCGAGATGATATTAAGAAGATGGGTATTCGTGATGCCAAAATGGTAAAGAGGCAAATTCAGGCAATCGTAAAAAAGCTCATTGATAAAGGAGAGAAACACAAGCTTACGGAGGCAGTACCCCTAATTATTTTGATGATAGGTGTTAACGGGGGAGGAAAAACCACCTCCATCGCGAAACTGGCCAATCGATGTAAAAATCAAGGGAAAAAGGTTATGTTAGCTGCTGCAGATACCTTCCGAGCCGCCGCAGGAGAGCAACTGGAGATTTGGGGGCAGCGTGTAGGTGTACCCGTGATTCGTCATCAAGAAGGCTCTGATCCATCTGCCGTGATCTTTGATGCAATACAATCTGCCAAAGCTAAGGGTATGGATGTGTTGATTATCGACACAGCAGGTCGTCTACAGAATAAGAAAAATCTAATGGTGGAGCTGGAAAAGATGAATAAGGTCATCGGTCGTGAATTTCCTGAGGCACATAGGGAAACTCTTCTGGTTCTGGATGCGGCTACAGGAAAAAATGCCATATCACAGGCCAAGGAGTTTGGGGAAATCACGGAGGTTACAGGAATTGTTCTCACAAAGCTGGATGGTACCGCCAAAGGCGGAATCGTCATCACCATATCTGACGAATTTCAAATGCCCGTCAAATTTATCGGCTTAGGTGAAGGAATTAATGATTTAAAGGAATTTGAACCGGCAGAATTTGCTGAGGCTATATTTCAAGAATAAAAAGGAGACTTATGAGCAAGCCAATCGTTGCCGTAGTAGGCAGACCCAATGTGGGGAAATCCACATTTTTTAATAAAATTATCGGTAAGAGGATATCTATCGTTGAGGACACCCCCGGGGTGACCAGGGATAGAATCTATGCCGAGGCAGAGTGGAGTAACGTGCAATTTGCATTGGTGGACACCGGCGGCATAGAACCGGACACCACTGATATCATCCTTTCTCAAATGCGAGAGCAGGCAGAGCTAGCCATGGATATGGCAGATGTAATTCTCTTTATGGTTGACGGTCGCAGCGGAGTAACCTCAGCTGATCGAGAGGTTGCCAATATGCTTATGCGCACAGGAAAAGAAGTGATTTTATTGGCCAATAAGATCGACACTCCTGCCTTACCGGAAGATTTTTATGACTTTTATGAACTGGGATTGGGAGAACCAATTCCCATATCTTCAACAAATATGTTAAATTTTGGAGATGTGTTAGACTTGATAATAGAAAAGCTTCCTGAAAGTAATGAGGAAGAGGACGAAAGTGTTATTAAGATTGCCGTCACAGGGAAACCCAACGTGGGAAAATCTTCTTTGATTAATGCTTTATTGGGGGAAGAACGAGTCATCGTATCACCTATCGCAGGCACCACCAGGGATTCCATCGATACTCCTTTTACCTTTGGAGAAGATCAATTTGTCCTCATCGATACGGCAGGAATCAGGCGCAGAAGCAAAGTGGTGGAGGATATTGAACGTTACAGCGTTATCAGAGCCATCGGTGCCATTGAGCGTTGTGATGTGTGTCTATTAATGATAGATGCTACAGAAGGGGTTACAGAGCAGGACAAAAAAATTGCCGGTCTGGCTCACGAAGCCGGAAAAGGTATTGTGGTGGTGGTGAACAAGTGGGATCTTGTGGAAAAGGATACCAATACCATGAACAACTACAAGAAGGAATTGGCTAAGGAGTTGACCTTCATGTCCTATGCCCCATCCGTATTCATTTCCGTAAAGGATAAACAGAGGCTCTTTAACGTCATGGAGATGGCAAAAACCGTGGCAGAAAATAGAAGCTTACGAATATCTACTGGTCAGCTCAACAGCTTACTGGCAGATGCCATGATGATGAAGCAGCCTCCTTCTGATAAAGGAAAACAATTAAAAATATTTTATTGTACCCAAGTTGGAGTGAAGCCTCCCTTGTTTTCCTTTAAGGTCAACAGCAGAGAGTTGATGCATTTCTCATATGCACGTTACTTAGAAAATCAAATCAGAAAGAGTTATGGATTTGCAGGGACTTCCATCAAATTTGTTTTTAGAGAAAAAGGTGAAGAAAACTATGTCTGATATAATATTTCCTCCGGGTTTAACCGGATTAAACATAACCGTGAGCATCGCGGCCATTATCATTGCATATTTTATGGGTAATATTTCCCCGGCAATATTGATCGGCAGAATGTATGGAGTAGACATAAAAAAGGAAGGCAGCGGAAACGCGGGGACCACTAATGTATTGCGTGTCCTAGGGAAAAAGGCGGCGGTAGCCACCTTACTTATCGACATTCTGAAGGGTGTCTTTGCAGTGCTTTTAGGGAAGCTATTGGGATATGATCATTTTCTTCCACCGGATTATGCATTAATGCTGTCTATGATATGTGGATTTGCCGCTTTTGTAGGACACATTTGGCCAATACTCTTTGGATTCAAAGGAGGAAAGGGCGTGGCTACGGCTATAGGCATCATTCTCACAGTGGATTTTAAACTGGGACTTATGGTGGCGGCGGTGGCATTGGTCGTAATTGCTTTGACCAAAAGGGTATCGGCAGGTTCCGTGGTGGGAGCTATTTTTTTCCCTATAGTGGCATATTTAATTAACCCTTATTATACATTATGGGCTATAGCAATGGCACTTGTGGTTATAATAAAACATAGAGAAAATATTAAGCGACTTATCAAAGGCACAGAGCCTAAGTTGAATCTGAAAAAATAATTACAAAACAATACATTCAAACAAGTAAGAAAAAATTAGTGCAATAAAGGATACCTTTCCATGAAAAATATAAAGGGTAACAGGAGGAATGGGAAATGACGAAAATTGGTGTGATTGGTGCCGGCAGTTGGGGTACTGCCTTGGCGGTAAGTCTGGCAAAAAAAGGATTTGAAGTTAAAATATGGGATATTAATGAAAAACATTTAAAAAATCTAAAGGAGCAGCGAGAAAATGTAGCCTTTCTACCGGAAGTACAATTTCCTCAAACCTTGGAAGTTTCATTTACAGTGGAGGAGGCTCTTGGGGATGTGGAAATGGTGTTATTCTCTGCTCCTGCCCAGCACTTCAGAAGTGCTTTAGATGGGGCAATTCCTTACTTGAAACCCCATATGGCTTTGGTAAATGTAGCTAAGGGTATAGAGCAAAAAACCTTGCTTCGCCTTTCGGAGATTGCCTTTGACAAATTACCTCAAGCCAAATATGCGGTGCTTTCCGGTCCCTCTCATGCAGAAGAGGTGGGAAGGGAGATGCCCACTACCTTGGCAGTTGCATCTAAAGATATCGCCCTCTCAGAATACGTACAGGATCTATTCATGACGGATTGTCTGCGAGTATATACCAACTCGGATATCATCGGGGTAGAGCTTGGTGGTGCCTTGAAGAATATTATCGCTTTAGGTGCAGGTATTTCAGACGGAATGGGGTTTGGGGACAATGCAAAGGCGGCCATGATGACTCGAGGCATTACGGAAATTACACGTTTGGGGGTACGGTTGGGTGCTAAAGCAGAGACCTTTTCCGGTTTGACAGGTATCGGAGATTTGATTGTAACCTGCACCAGTATGCACAGTAGAAACAGGCGTTGCGGAATCATGATCGGTGAGGGCATGAAGCCTTCAGAGGCCACAAAGCAAGTGGGAATGGTGGTGGAAGGCATGTTTACCACGGAAGCTGCCTATGGATTGTCACAAAAAGTAGGGGTAGAAATGCCAATTACGGAACAGATTTACCATGTGATTCAAGAGAAAATGGATGCCAGAGATGCGGTAATGAACCTGATGACAAGGCAGAAAAAGCATGAAACGGAGCAGTTGGGTACCTATTAAGATATCCACATTATTAAGAATCTGTAGTGTGGGGTTTCTTTGAGGCAAAGGTAAATCCAATACCGATTACGATGTAAAAAAGGATGATTTGCAATACAACCACACCCTTCCCTAAGATGGCCAGAGGTGAGATGTCACCGTATCCGATAGTGGCAAAGGTAACGAAGCTGAAATAAATCAAGTCTAGATACACCACCAGATGGGAGGCCCCCGCAGTAATTCCTGAAAAGGAATCAGGGATAATTAAGTAAATACAGAAATATATAAAGGCAAAGATAAAGATAACATTAATAACATATGCAGTTATAATGTGAATTGCATAAATATGTTCTCTAGAAGATTTAAAGTTTCTGATATTTTTAACGACCTGTAAAATGATCTTTATAACAATCAGTAAGGTAAATATGACTCCTAATAGACTGGTCCAAAAGCTTAAGGAGCTTTTATCTCCATTATCAATAATAGCACGAATATCTTTCCCCAAGACTATGGAGCAAGTATAGGAAAAAATTGCGAAAAAAATTGTGTTATAATAGTAATTTAAGATTTCAAGGCTGAAATGTTTTTTGCTTAAGTATTCCCAAAGGAAGAGTAATGGAAAGTATAAAAGGGCTAAAGCGATTAAAGCAAAATTTGTAAACATACGGTACTCCTAAATCGTGTTTCGTATAAAATTGTAATCTTTGAGACCTTTGAGTATATTATACATTTAAATGGAAATTTATTCAACTCTTAGTGATAAAAAAACCAAAATTTCATGAAGAAAAAATTAAAATTTTCTCTTGACGAACATGAGCGCTTATGGTAATCTATTGAAGATTTGAGCATAAATCGAATTTATAAACGGGTTACTTTACTTGAGTAAAATCATTTGTTAGGAAAAAGGAAGCATGGACAGAATTTACTTAAAAAAATCAAAGTTAAGAAAGTATAAGAGAAGCCTGTCTATTCTATTCTTTTCCATTATTTCATAAGAAACCTTCCTTTTTGGGAGGTTTTTTTTTAGGAAAAAAGAAGGGAGAAAATATGTTGGCAGGACGAAGTTTATTAGAACCCAAGGACTTTACCGTGGAGGAGCTGGAAGAGATCTTTACCTTGGCAGATGAAATCATTTCGGCACCGGAAAAATTTGCGGATACTTGTAAGGGTAAGCTATTGGCTACCCTCTTTTATGAACCCAGCACTCGCACCAGATTTAGTTTTGAAGCCGCCATGCTTCGTTTGGGTGGGCAGGTTATCGGCTTTTCAGAGCCCAACTCCAGCTCTGTTGCCAAAGGGGAGAGCATTGCAGATACCATAAAGACCGTGGCCTGCTACGCAGATTTAGCGGTGATGCGCCACCCCAAGGAAGGCGCACCCAAGGTTGCAGCCCAAAGCACTGACATGCCAGTCATCAATGCCGGGGATGGTGGTCATCAACACCCTACCCAAACCCTTACGGATTTGCTGACCATTCGCAGAGAGAAGGGAGGATTTGGGAATTTAACGGTGGGACTTTGCGGAGACTTGAAGTTCGGTCGAACGGTACATTCCCTTATCAAAGCTTTAACAAGATATGAAAACGTAAGATTTGTGTTGATTGCACCAGAGGAGCTGCGGATTCCTGAGTATGTAAGGAAGGAAGTCCTAATAAAAAACAATATTCCCTTTGAGGAAGTGGAAAAGATGGAGGATGTGCTGCATAAGCTGGATATCCTCTATATGACCAGGGTGCAAAAAGAAAGATTTTTTAATGAAGAGGATTATGTGAGATTAAAGGATCGATACATATTGGATGGAGAAAAAATGCGTAAAGCCAAAGAGGATATGATGGTGCTTCATCCCCTTCCCAGGGTAAATGAAATCGCTGTAGAGGTGGATAAAGACCCTAGAGCCTTATATTTCAAGCAGGCCAAGTATGGGATGTACGTTCGAATGGCATTGATCTTAAGCCTATTAGGCTTGAATGGAAAAGGGAGGAACTAAAGATGATCGTCATTAACAGTATAGAAAAAGGAATTGTAATAGACCATATAACAGCAGGGTTTGGAATCAAGGTGCTTCATTACTTAAACATAGATCAAACCACAGATATGGTGGCCTTTATCATGAATGCCCCCAGTAAAAAACACGGAAGAAAAGATGTAATCAAGTTTACCAATTTGCACAATGTAGACTTAACTGCATTGGGGCTCATCGATCATACAGCTACGGTAAATATCATCCAAGACCATAAAATTGTGAAAAAAATCAAATTGGAACTGCCGGAGAAGGTAACTAACGTTATTAAATGCAAAAATCCAAGATGTGTCACCTCCGTAGAACCCAATGCCCCTCATGTATTCCATTTATTAGACGAAAATCACAAAGAGTACAGCTGCGAATATTGCGATGATATTGTGAAATTGGGAGTTTAAGTTAGAAACAGAATGGAGTAAACATGAAGTTAATCATAAAGAACGGATATGTGGTGGATCCTTCACAAAAAATGGAGGAATTTAACAACGTTTATGTGGAGGATGGGATCATTCAATATATAGGGAAATCTTATGAGCCTTTTGACACCATGGTGAATGGCAAGGATGAAGTTCACCAGAATGGTCAAGGGACGGTGGAAATCATAGATGCCCAAGAGAAATGGGTGGTGCCGGGGTTTATTGATCTTCACGTGCATTTGAGGGAGCCGGGGTTCACCTACAAGGAGGATATCCAAAGTGGCGGAGAAGCTGCATATGCAGGAGGCTTTACCACCATCTGCGCCATGGCAAATACCTCTCCGGTCATAGACAGCGCAAGTATGGTAGAATGGGTGACATCCAAAGCCCAGGAAGTTTCCCCTGTGCATGTTCTCACCGTGGGAGCAGTTACCGTGGGAATGGAAGGACAGGAGTTAACGGATTTTGTTGCCTTAAAAGATGCAGGAATCTGCGGATTAAGCGAGGATGGAAAATCTGTCATGTCAGAGCAGGTAATGAGAAAGGCTATGGAAAAGGCCAAAGAATTAGACTTACTTATCCTTGATCACACAGAAAACCACGATTTGGCAGGAGGCTGTATGAATGAAGGACTGGTTTCTTATGGAATGCAGTTAAAAGGGATTCCCAAAGAGGCGGAAGAAAGCATATTAAAGCGGGATTTGGAGCTTGCTGAGCAGATAGGGTGCAGAATTCATATTCAACATGTAAGTACTAAGGGCAGTGTGGAACTCATCAGGAAAGCTAAGGAAAAGGGCGTCAAAGTGACCGCAGAAACAGCCCCCCATTATTTCACGCTGACGGATTGGGATATCGTCAATCAACAACTGGCAGGAGTCAAGGCTTTGGCAAAGACTCATATGAAAATGAATCCTCCCTTGCGAACCAGAGAGGATGTGTTAGCCATCAAGGAAGGGTTAAGGGATGGAACCATTGATGCCATCGCCACTGATCACGCCCCCCATAGCGTGGGAGATAAGAGCCTGCCTTTTTCGGAGGCGCCCTTTGGAGTCATAGGACTGGAGACTTCCTTTCCTGTAAGCTATACGGCTTTAGTAAAATCAGGTATTCTGACTCCCTTGCAACTTATGGAAAAAATGGCTTTAAACCCTGCAAGAATTTTGGGTTTGTCAAAGGGAACTTTAGCTCCGGGTGTACCAGCGGACATTACGCTGATTGATGTGAAAAACAGCTACGAAATAACCGGGCAGCAGTTTCAATCCAAGTCCTCCAATACCCCCTTTGAAGGGATGACGGTATGGGGGAAACCTCAGGTGGTTTGTTGCACTAAAGGAGAAGTCAAAAAAACATAACTTATGAACAAAGTAAGAATATAGCCATTAATTAAAAATAGCAAAGTTGAAAGGAATAAAATGATAGATTTACTAATAGAAAAAATAGGGTCATGCAATAATCCCACGGTAATAGGACTGGATCCTACATTGTCAATGATCCCTTCCTATATTAAAGAGGAAAGCATTGAAGCATATGGTAAAACCACAAAGGCCCTAGGTCACATGTTTACTATATTTAACAAGCAGATTATAAATAGGATTTATGACTTGGTTCCTGCTGTAAAACCTCAAATTGCCATGTATGAACAATATGGGATAGAAGGTTTGCAGGCCTATATGGACACAATCAGTTATGCAAAGGAAAAGGGGCTTTTGGTAATCGGGGATATTAAGCGAGGGGATATCGGCTCCACGGCTGCCTCCTATGCAGCCCATTTGTCGGGAGTGGACATTGAAGGAACTCTTTTGGATCCCTGGCAGGAAGATGCCGTTACCTTAAATCCATATTTGGGGATAGATGGAATTCAGCCATTTATTGAGGCGGCGAATCATCATAACAAAGGAATGTTTTTATTGGTAAAAACCAGCAACCCCAGTAGCAAGGACATACAGGATTTGGAACTAAAGGATTCTGGAAAGAAGGTCTATGAAGAGGTAGGAAGCTTGGTTTCTCAATGGGGGCTTCAATCTATGGGCAAGTTGGGATACAGTAATGTAGGGGCTGTGGTAGGTGCTACCCACAGAGAACAGGGAGTTTCCTTAAGACGTCAGATGCCCCATACCTTCTTTTTGGTACCGGGATACGGTGCACAGGGAGGAAAAGCAGAGGACTTAAAGGGATTTTTTGACCGGGATGGGATTGGATGTATCGTCAATTCTTCAAGAGGGATTACAGAAGCCTATAAGAATTCCTCTAAGTATGGGGAACGAGATTTTGCAGAGGCAGCTAGAGGGGCAGTTCTTTCCATGAAGGAAGACTTAAACCATAGCTTATCAGGGATTAGAGGGAAGGGGAATGGAGCATAAGTGTGTAAGAAAAGTATCCTAAAAGTGGAAATCATGGAGAACGCCCCCATAGCTTCGGGAGTTTATAAGATGGTTTTTAAGTCTCCTGAAATTTCCCGGGAAATACGCCCGGGGCAATTCCTTAATATCTATTTAAGGGATGAGAGTCGACTTTTGCCGAGACCTATTAGCATTTGTGAAATAAAAAGGGATACAGTGACATTGGTTTATGGTATTGTGGGAAAAGGCACGGAGGAAATGTCACTGTACTTACCGGGGGAACAATTGAAAATCAGTAGTCCCAATGGAAATGGTTTTTTATTAGACGATTTTTTCAATTTTTGTAAATATGAAGAAAATCAAATAAAAGACGTAGTTCTTGTTGGCGGTGGCATAGGGGTTCCTCCTTTGGTGGAGTTGGCTAAATACTTAAGAAAAAATTTAGATATTAAGATTACTGGGGTAATCGGATTTAAGGATGAACCTTTTTTAGTAGAAGAACTTAAAGCTTACTGTGACCGGGTGTTTATAGCAACGGAATCCGGTTCCATAGGGTATAAAGGGAATATTTTAAGACTCATTCAAGAGATTAAATTACAAGGTCAATATTACTTTGCCTGCGGTCCTGAAAAAATGTTGAAGCATTTGACGGAATACTGTATGGGAAAAGATGGTGGAATTCCCATTCAAGTATCTATGGAAGAACGCATGGGGTGTGGATATGGGGCTTGTGTAGGATGTACTTGTCAGGTAAAAGCATCCATGAAGGATAGGGTTACATTTTCTCATGAAGCATTGGGAGTGGATGTGGCTTTGAAAAAAGTCTGTAAGGATGGACCCGTATTTATGGGAAAGGAGGTAATTTGGCATGATTGATTTATCAGTAAATATTTGTGGTATCACCTTGAAAAACCCTATCACTACTGCATCAGGAACCTTCTCCTTAGAGGAAAGCCGTCAATATTATAATGCATCAAAACTTGGAGCTGTCATTACCAAAGGGGTTGCCAACGTGCCTTGGCAAGGAAATTCTACCCCAAGAATTGCAGAAAGCTACGGAGGAATGCTCAATTCCGTAGGATTACAAAACAACGGAGTGGACTTTTTTATTAAAGAGGAGCTTCCGGAATTATTAAAAATAAATGCTCCCATCATAGTAAATGTGGCGGGAAAAACAGTGGAAGAATACTGCCAAGTGGTGGAAAAGCTAAACGAAACGAACATCCAAATGATGGAGATCAATATTTCCTGTCCCAACGTGAAGGAAGGGGGCATTGGCTTTGGCACTTCTCCCAAAATGGCTGCAGAGGTAACGAGAGAGATTAAAAGGCGAAGTAAAAAACCTATCATCATCAAGCTTACCCCCAATGTGACAGACATCGTTGAAATTGCAAAGGCGGTGGAAAGTGAAGGGGCAGATTGTCTTTCCCTGATCAATACCTTGCTTGGTATGAAGATAGATATAAAGAGAAAAAAACCCGTTTTAGCCAATGGCATGGGAGGGCTATCAGGACCCGCAATAATGCCGGTTGCCGTAAGGATGGTTTATCAAGTCCGGAAATCCGTAGAGATTCCTATAATCGGATTAGGGGGAATTACGAAAGGTGAGGATGTAGTTGAGTTTATTATGGCCGGTGCAGATTTAGTTTCCGTGGGAACAGCCGCACTGATTGACCCCACAGCCCCGGTAAGCATTCTGAGAGAACTGGAAGAATATATGGAAGGAGAAAAATTTAAAAACTTAAAAGATATAAGAAATACCTTTTTAGAGTATGAAAATAGAGTATGAAAATGGAAAATAGCTAGTTGAAGTTTCATACTCGGCTTTAGCTTGGTCGATGTAAATTTTAGAGTATGAAAAAAATGCAAATTAGATAAGCAGAACCTTCCAAATTGGAAACCGGCTTAGCGACATGGTAATTAATGAATTTAAGATTAATTTTAAAAGATAGGTGATATGTATGAACAAAAATTACAAAGAAGAATTTATTCACTTTATGGTGGATGCAGGAGTTTTGACCTTTGGAGACTTTATTACTAAGAGTGGAAGACCCACCTCTTATTTTATTAATACAGGTAATTACAAGACGGGAGAGCAAATTTCCAGACTGGGGAATTTTTACGCCACTTGCATTATGGAAAATATAAAAGCAGGTAACTTGCCGGAGGAAATTACCGCACTATTTGGTCCTGCTTATAAGGGAATTCCTTTGGCAGTAGCCACTTCCATGGCTTTATTTTCCTCCTTTAGTAAAAATGTAAGCTATTGCTTTAACAGGAAGGAGCAGAAGGACCACGGTGAGGGTGGTTCCATGGTGGGATATCAGCTTAAATCAGGGGATTCCGTTTTAATGGTGGAGGATGTAATCACCGCAGGAACTGCTGTCAGAGAGAGCGTACCCCTTTTAAAAAATGCGGCTGAAATAAATTTGGAAGGGCTAATCATCAGTGTAGATCGTATGGAAAAGGGGCAAGGTGAAAAGACAGCCATAGAAGAAATTCGAGAACAGTTCCAAATCAATACGTTCCCGATTGTGACGGTAAAGGATATTATACACACTCTATATAATAAGGAAACAAATGGTCATATTCTCATCGACGATCAACGGAGAGAGAAGATGGAGAAAAATCTAATGGCATAGCCCTATCACAGAATTTCATTCCAAATGCATGATTTTTGTATGAAATATAATCCAAAGGATATAATACTCCTATGAGATACAGTTTCGTTTTATAAAAGCAAATGCCTAATCCTAACTGGAGAAATAAAGGTATATGCTAAAAAAATCAATATAGGAGTATTTTAATGGAAAATAAATTTGTGGAATATGTAACCCAATTACGGGCATCTTTACCCATCGGAAAAACCTTTGATATGGTAGAACGAAATATCATAGTAGGAGGTAAAGAGGTTTACTTCTATTATGTAGACGCTTTTACTAAAGATGAAATCATGCAATATCTGATGACTAGATTTTTTCAAATAACCAATAAAGAAATGGATGAGTATCATACCGCTCTAGATTTCATTAAAAATCAAATCCCATATATCGAGGTAATGAAGGAAAATAACATTGAGAATATGGTTAAATGGGTGTTGTCGGGACAGACCGTTATGCTAATTGACGGCTATGCTGAAGCCATCGTCATAGACGTCAGAACTTATCCCGTAAGGTCTGTTGCTGAGCCGGAAAAGGAGAAAAGTCTTCGAGGTGCAAAGGACGGGTTTGTAGAAACATTAATTTTTAACACCGCTATGGTTAGGCGGAGAATTAGAGACCCTAAATTGATATTTAAAGTGTTTAATGTAGGAGAAAAGACAAAAACCGATATTGCTTTAGGTTATATCGATGGCTTGGCAGATCAAAAACAAGTAGATAAAATCGTAGATAAAATTAAAAATTTAAAAGTGCAAAGTCTTACTGTCGGTGATCAAAGCTTAGTGGAGGCTTTGGGGGGCAGAGGGAATATAAGCCCTTTCCCAAAGGTTAGATATACCCAAAGACCGGATGTGGTATCCGCACATCTTACAGAAGGAAAAATCGTAATTTTCACAGATAACAGTCCTACCGCGCTGATGCTTCCAACCTGCCTCTTTGATTTCATGCAGGATGTGGACGATTATTATTTTCCAGTTGTAACCGGAAACTATTTCAGATTAGTCAGAACCTTAAATATGTTAATTATTATGTTCTTGACTCCGGTTTATTTGCTGATAGCTGAAAACTATGTGGTGGTGCCTGAATACCTGCACTTTTTAGCACCGGATGAAGGGTATTCCATACCTTTGTTTCTACAGTTTATCCTTTTAGAAATTGCCATAGATGCCCTGAAGTTAGCATCCCTAAACACTCCAAGCTCCTTGGGTATGTCCCTATCTGTAATAGGTGCATTAATTTTAGGGGAGTTTTCCATCACAGCAGGGTGGTTTATTCCTCAAACCATTCTTTGCATGGCGGTGGTAGCTCTGGGCGGTTTTACCAACCCAAGCATTGAGCTTTCTTACGCTATCAAATTCATGCGAATACTCATGATTATAGGGGTGGCCGTATATGGGCTATGGGGTGTAATTACTGCTTTTGTCATATTCCTTTTAATAATGGGATTTACAAAATCTCTGTTGGGAACCCCTTATTTATTCCCTTTGATTCCTTTCGATGGAAAACAATTAAGCCATATGCTTTTCCGAACAAAATCATAGGTTAGGTTTTCCCATACCGGTAATCCTTACTTTTTTCCCCATAAATACCTGAGCTTCATTTTCCTTAAGATCCACCATAATATCCTTGAATTCTTCCAAGAATTCACAACGATTGCATCCTGCTCCAAACAGGATGTTTTCTATGTGTTTTCGACCTTCGTGGATAGCGTAGAACAAGGCTTCTTCCAAAGTGTTATACATCTTGCGATCCCAGGGCGTGTTTAAAATATAGCTTTTTCCTCCCGGTTCAAGGCTGATAAGAAGATCCACAGTCTCCATAATTTGACCCACGGCGGCTCCGATTGCATTGGCAACCTCTGCATGCTCCGGAATGATAACGTTTCCGCCTAACCTTTCCTTTAGCCCTGAAGTCCAAGCCGATACGGGAGCCCCGATGGCGATAATGGGCTTTTCCAGAGTTAAGCTTACTTTCAGCAATTCTTTTCCTTGATTTTCCAACGCTTTATTTAGTAAGTATAATGCTTCCATGCTTTGATCCAATACAATATTTTGGCTTTCAAAATCTGAAATGCTTTGCAATGTCACCATGCAAATCCGTTTTGTCATTAACTCTTCTACTCGGTGTAGGAATTGATTCAAGGGGATTTCCATCCGCTTAGATAGGATTTCAGCACCAACACGAGCGATATCCTCGTTCCATTCTGTGTACTTCCCTTGGACGTGAAGAATATCAGTGGGAGTCATGGAAATTCGGCTGAGTACCCCCTGTTTAATATATGGTGTCATATCCATAGTTTCCGGTGCTCTGTTCAACAGGTCTGCTATATGACTTAAACTGTGTGGACCATCCTTTAAGATATCTAAAACATCCTCTTCTATCTGTGGAGTAGGATGATCGGGCTTCTTTAAAATCATATAACAGTCTGTTTCTTGAGAGGAGTAGGATTTATATTCACCATGACGTTTAAAACTTCTCATTTCGTATAATAAATTGGGAAATTCCCGTGCGGCCAAGCTGAGGGGGATGGCTTTTTCCGGTCCAATTTCTATTTTGCCCGTGGAATTTAAGAATATATGGCTATCTCCCCCAAGCCCAAAGGTAGATATTTCAGCGGCTTGAACTCTGGTGAGCCACCCACCCACCTTAGCACCCTCTTTTTTAATTCCAACAACGCCATCTTTGATGTGAGCAATGTCAGTGGTGGTTCCACCCATATCCAGTATTAAAGCATCTTTCTTTTCTGTGAGGAAAGCCCCGCCAATAACACTGGCTGCCGGTCCGGATAAAATAGTTTCAATAGGTTTATCTAAAACCAGTCTTTCTGGCATCAGTGTTCCATCCCCTTTTACCATCATAATGGGTGCTTGTATTTTATATTTTTGTAATACGGTTTTGGTGGAGGTAATGAGGCTATGAATTACAGGAATTAACCTTGCGTTTAGCACTGCCGTTACGGTTCGCTGATAAAAACCGAGAGCTGAGGTCAATTGATGGGCACAGACCACAGGAATTTGAAGAACTTCTTCAGATAGACTTTTTAAAATTTGTTCATGCTTTGGATTTCGAACACTGGCATAGCCAGAAATGGCCACAGCTTGTACCTTGCCGCGAAAGCTTTCCAACAATAGCTTCGCTTCTTCAACGTCTAATTCTTCCTGAAGGTTTCCCATGATATCAAATTTTCCCTTTACACGCCCCCACAATTCGGCGGGAATATCTTCCTTAAGCTCATCCCCCATGAGGATCAGCCCAACTTTCCCCCCTCTGCCTTCCACCAGTGAGTTAGTTGCTAGGGTGGTGGAAAGAGAAACCAATTGGACTTGTGAATAGTCACAGTAATTCATATTTTTTATGCAATTTTCTATACCGATGGTCAGATCCTCCTTCGTGGTCAGTGCCTTTGCCTTGCAGAGGATTTTCCTAGTTTTACTATTGATTAATACTCCATCTGTATAAGTTCCGCCTGTATCCATTCCTAAAATTAGTGACATATAAACCTCCCATTTTTATCATCTTCAGATATTTATAATATTTTATCAGAGATTTTTAAAGATTCGTTAAAGATTTAATAAAAAAAGAAATGACGCTTAGTTAAGAACTTTTTTAAGTGTTGATTCATAGTATAATTTATAAAACTAGTTATATTACAAAACGAGGTGATTTTTATGCCCTTTGACAATCGAGAATTATTTGCTAGACTAATTCAGTGTGAGGCAGGGGGTGAAGGTGATGATGGCATGCGTGGGGTGGCAACTGTAGTTATGAACAGGACAAATGCCGATATCGGAGAATTTGCAAGAGTCAGTGAGGGTGGAAACGTGCGAAATATTATATTTCAACCGGGTCAGTTTACATGTGCAAGAACAGTAGATAAAGGTAGACCGAACGAACAAAACATTTATAACATGAACCCTACTGACATTCACTACGAAATAGCTGACTGGGCCTTAACGGGAAACAAATTAATCGGTGTAGACGATTCCTTGTTTTTCTTTAACCCCTTTTCCCTCACATGTCCGTCATACTTTCCCCCGGGAGGCATTGGTATTATTCATAACCGAGTAGGAGACCATTGCTTTTACATTCCAACTGCAAAATATGCAAGCACATAATCCAAATCTAAAATAAGGAGATCTTAAAATGATTAAATGTTCAAATTGCACTCAAGATTCAATTCCAACAGTATTAAAGATGAATTCTGACCCACCAAATATGCCTAATATGACACCCATGCCTAGAATGGCACCCACACCTAATGTATCATCTGCAGATGAGATGCCAAATTTGGTAAAACAAATTCCCTATGATCGGATGATACAAAATTATAATGACAATAACGTTACAATTCCTAAGTATATAGCAAATGAAACAGGCGTACCGGAGGCGAATGTACCTTCTGCAAGTGAACTTTTTAGGAATGCACCCGTATTTGCAGTACCGACCAATCCTTTGCTGCCTGAAGGATATCAGGAAATGTTGAGTTATAATGAGTTACAGTACTTAAACGGGTTTATAAGAACCCAAATTGGCAAGATGGCACAGGTGGACTTCCTGATAGGAAGCAATACAATGGTAACTAAGACCGGGATATTAATTGCTGTAGGAATTAACTTTATCATATTAAAAGAAGCAGAAACCGGCGCGGCACTTACATGTGACTACTACACCATTAAGTTTATCACTTTTTATTAAAATTAAATAAACCTATTTTATGAAAGATAAAAAGGTATGGAAATAAACCTCCATACCTTTTTTTCTGTTTCGATATTTCCCTTTTAAGATTTTACTACCTAAAATTAAAATGAATTTTTTTTAGGACTTTACTGCATAAAAATGATATACTGTAATAAATAATTTGGTTTAAAATGAAAATATCGAGGGATTTATGGCATTTACACATTTGCATTTACATACGGAATATAGTTTGCTTGACGGAGCGGTTCGCATTAAGGATCTGATGGTAAGATTGAAAGAGCTTAACATGGATTCTGTGGCCATTACGGATCATGGTGTTATGTTTGGCGTCATTGATTTTTACAAGGCTGCCAAAGAGCATGGCATCAAGCCCATCATCGGTTGTGAGGTTTATACAGCAGCCAGAACTATGTATGATAAGGAAGTGGACAAGGATAAGCACCAAGGGCATCTGATTTTGCTTGCAGAAAATCAGATGGGTTATGAAAATCTGATGAAGATCGTTTCCGCAGGCTTTACCGAAGGGTTTTACTATAAGCCCAGAGTGGACAAGGACTTACTTCGGAAATATAGTCAGGGAATTATTGCCCTTTCCGCTTGCTTGGCTGGGGATGTTCAAAGAAAGCTGCTTCACGACGATTACCAAGGTGCAAAGAAGGAAGCTTTAGAATTGCTTGATATCTTTGGAAAAGATAACTTTTTTCTTGAGCTTCAGGATCAATATTTAGAAGAAGAATTGAAAATTTTACCATATATGAAACAATTGAGGGAAGAAACGGATATCCCCTTTGTGGCCACCAATGACGTTCATTATATCCACCAACAGGACGCCAAGGTTCATGATGTTCTGATGTGCATTCAAATGGCCAAAACTGTGGATGATGAGGATCGTATGAAGTTTCCTAACGACCAGTTTTATCTGAAATCAGAGGATGAGATGGAGAAGCTGTTTGCAGACATTCCCGAGGCCATCGAAAATACCGGTAAGATTGCAGAACGATGCAATGTGGAATTTGAATTTGGCAAAATCCATCTACCGGAGTTTACAGCCCCTGAAGGTATGACAAAGGGCGAGTATTTAAGAGAGCTTTGCGAGGAAGGGATGATCTACCGATACGGGGTGGTAACGGAAGAATTGCGACAACGATTAGAGTATGAATTGTCCACCATCGAAAACATGGGATACATCGAATATTTCCTCATCGTTTGGGATTTCATCAATTATGCCAAGGAGCACCATATTATGGTGGGTCCTGGTAGAGGTTCCGCCGCAGGAAGTATTGTGGCTTATGCTCTAAAAATTACGGATATTGACCCCATAAAATATGGGTTGATTTTTGAACGGTTTTTAAATCCAGAAAGAATCAGCATGCCGGATATCGATATTGACTTTTGCTATGAGCGAAGGCAGGAAGTCATTCAATATGTAATCGAAAAATATGGAACGGAAAAAGTAGCTCAAATCATCACCTTCGGAACCATGAAGGCAAAGGCTGCTATCAGAGATGTGGGAAGAGCTTTAAATATGCCTTATGGAGAGGTAGACGTCATTGCAAAAGCCATTCCTTTTGACCTTCATATGACCTTGGGAAGAGCCTTGGAGATTTCCCCCCAGTTAAAGGCGGCTTATGAAAACGAAAAAAAGGTAAAAGATCTGATTGACACTGCAAAGGCACTGGAGGGTATGCCTCGCCATGCATCCACTCACGCCGCAGGAGTGGTTATTTCCAAAAAGGATATTAACCACTACGTACCGCTTTACTTGGCAGACAAGGGGGTCAGTACCCAGTTTACCATGGGTACCATTGAGGAATTAGGTCTCTTAAAAATGGACTTTCTTGGACTCCGAAATTTAACAGTTATTCGAGATGCGCTAGATCTCATAGAACAAAATCACGGTGTAACCATCGACTTCTCAAAGATGCCCTATGACGACCCCAGGGTTTATGAACTCATTGGAAGCGGCAATACTCAAGGGGTGTTCCAGTTGGAAAGCTCCGGTATGACGCAATTTATGAAAAACCTGAAGCCGGACTGCTTTGAAGATGTGGTGGCCGGTATTTCTCTGTTTCGACCGGGTCCCATGGCTTCTATTCCTACGTACATAGAAAATAAGAAAAACCCTTCCCGGGTGCGATATACCCATGAAAAATTAGAGCCGATCCTGTCTGTCACCTACGGCTGCCTTGTCTATCAGGAGCAGGTTATGCAGATCGTAAGGGATTTGGCAGGGTATTCCTATGGCAGAAGCGATTTGGTCAGGCGTGCCATGAGCAAGAAAAAACGAGACGTGATGTTGAAGGAGCAGGAATACTTTGTCTTTGGAAAAAAAGCACAGGATGGTGAAGAGGAATTAAAGGGTTGTGTCCAAAATGGTATTCCTGAGGATACGGCAAAGGAGATTTTTAATCAGATGATCAGCTTTGCAGAATATGCCTTTAACAAATCCCATGCGGCTGCCTATGCAGTTTTGGCATACGAAACGGCGTTTTTAAAAACTTATTATCCCGTGGAATTTATGGCAGCTCTCATGACCAGCGTCATGGGGGACTCCAGTCAGATTGCAAAGTATATCAGGAATTGCAATGAGATGAAGATACCGGTCTTACCTCCGGACATAGGAGAGAGTGAGAAGAAGTTTTCTGTAAAAAATGGAAAAATTCGGTTTGGGTTACTGGGTGTAAAGAATGTAGGTGACGGTGTAATAGATGCCATTATCGCCATGCGAGAGGAATACGGCGTGCCCCATGATTTTTCCCAATTTATCAATAGCATTTCCATTCAACACATCAATAAGAAAGCAGTGGAAAGCCTGATTAAGGCCGGAGCCTTTGATTGTCTGGGAAAGAGTCGGTCATACTTATTAGGCATTTACGAGGATGCCATGGAGTCTGCACAAAATCATTTCAGAAAGACTATTGAAGGACAGTTGGATCTCTTTCAGCTCAACAGCGATGTTATGAATAGCGGAAAGTTGGAGGGGAACAACCTACAAGTAACAGAATTTCATAAGGATATGCTTATGGCCATGGAAAAAGAGATGTTGGGGGTTTATCTGACAGGGCATCCCTTAGAGGATTATGCAGATGCCATCAATAAAGTGGTGACGGCAACCTCGGAGGAAATTATTCACGCTAATGAATCGGAATTGCCGGAAAATATAAAGGACGGTGCATCTGTTACCATTGCCGGTATCATTACTTCCAGAAAAAAGCTGATTACCAAAAGTGGAAAAATGATGGCTTTTGTAAACCTGGAAGATTTGTTTGGTACCATTGAAGTGATTGTATTCCCCAATATCTTTGAAAAGTATGGCCAATTCATCGCTGAAGATAAAGTGGTTGCTGTAAGCGGGGTGGTGAATTTTAAAGAGGATGAAGAACCTAAAATTTTAGCAGACCGAATTTTAGATATGAATGCAATAAGCCATACGGAATCCATTGAAAGGGTGTCACAAAAAACAAAACCTTTGATCATTACCATTCCGGAGGAAATGGATGAGGCAGAGACTTTGTCTGCCATTAAAGGCCTTTTGATGAACCATAGAGGTAACACTCCTGTGATAATTGTAGCAGAAGGTTCGGGAAACAAATATAAAACAAAGGAAAACTTATGGATTTCTGCTGATGAACTATTTTTTTCTAAATTAGAAAAAATAATTGGCAGCTCCAAAAGAACATGTTATACTTAACATGGATAAATTTGTTTAACCATGGAGGTAATATATGAAAAAGATTGGCGTATTGACCAGTGGCGGAGATGCACCGGGAATGAATGCAGCCGTTCGTTCTGTGGTAAGGTGTGGCATTTATGAGGGCATGCAGGTATACGGAATAGATCGTGGTTACGAGGGTTTGATACACGGTGAATTGGAGGAAATGAAAACCTCCTCAGTGTCTGATATTCTTCAACGTGGAGGAACCATTTTAAGAACAGCCAGAAGCAAAAGCTTTATGGAACCTGAGGGCTTTAGAAAAGCTTTGAGTATGTTGGAGAACTTTGAAATTGAAGGGCTTGTGGTAATCGGTGGGGACGGATCCTTTACCGGGGGGCTGGAATTGGCAAAAGCAGGAATCCCTGTGATGGGCATACCCGGAACTATTGACAATGACCTGGCTTATACAGACTTTACCATCGGCTTTGATACAGCTGTCAATACGGTACTCAGTGCTTTGGGAAATGTCAGAGACACCTCTTCTTCTCACGAAAGAACTACGGTTATCGAAGTTATGGGAAGACACTGCGGTGATATTGCACTATATGCAGGGTTAACCGGTGGAGCGGAAAGTATTTTAATACCAGAAATTCCTACGGATATTAATCAAATTTGCAGAAAGCTTATTCAGGGAAGAAACCGTGGAAAGTTACATAACATTATTGTAAGAGCTGAAGGTGTGGATATAACTTCCGATCAATTGGCCAAGACTATCGAAGAAAGAACCGGCATGGAAACAAAGGTAGTTGTTTTAGGATACACTCAAAGAGGTGGTTCTCCTACTGCAAAGGACAGAATGCTTGCCAGCAGAATGGGAGAAAAAGCCGTGGAACTGTTGAAGGAAGACAGCTCCAGTAAAGCAATCGGTATTTCCGGAACAGAAATCATACATTATGATTTAGAGGAAGCTTTAAAAATAAAAAGAGTCGTGGATGATTCTTATATGAAGTTAGCAGATATTTTATCAATTTAGCAAACAAGCACTGCTTTGATCCTGTATATACAGAGCAGTGCTTTTCCAAGAGGAGGAAAGACAAAAGCAATGAGCAATGAGACTGTACAAATCGTATTTGGACTACTTGGGGGGTTGGCCATCTTTATATATGGAATGAACTTAATGAGTGAAGGATTGCAGAAAGCCGCAGGAGAAAGAATGAGAAGTATTCTGGCAATGCTCACTAAGAATCCATTGGTTGGGATACTGGCAGGAGCTCTGACCACGGCGGTGCTTCAGAGCAGCAGTGCAACTACGGTAATGGTCATAGGATTTGTCAGTGCAGGCTTAATGAATTTGCCACAATCCATCAGTATCATTTTAGGTGCCAATATCGGAACCACCATTACGGCTCAACTGATTGCTTTTAAAATAGGAGATTATATTTGGCCTATTGTGGTGGTTGGATTTATTCTTTATTTTTTCTTTAAAAAGGAGCAGATTAACCATATCGGTCAAACTATTTTTGCCTTTGGTCTTTTATTTATAGGAATTAATACCATGGGGGGAGTAATGAAACCTCTGGCCGCTTCTCCCGTATTTGCTGACATGATGATCAGCGTACAGAATATACCGGCTTTAGGAGTATTGTTGGGCACAGGTATGACGGTTTTAGTTCAGAGCAGTAGTGCTACCATTGCAGTATTACAGAATCTGGCTTCACAAGCAGGTCCTGATGGAGTATCCAGTATCATTGGACTCCAAGGCTCTTTGCCTATTCTCTTTGGTGACAATATCGGTACCACCATCACTGCCCTTTTGGCTACCATTGGTGCCACCGTCAATGCAAAGAGAACTGCTATTGCTCACACAGTATTTAATGTGACAGGGACTTTAATCTTTATTTGGTTTATTCCGCTTTATGCTAAATTTGTAACCTACATTTCCCCTAAAGGTCCGGAGATAGAGGTAATCGCCAGACAAATTGCCAACGCTCATACTACTTTTAATGTTGTTAATACACTGCTGTGGATACCCTTTATCTGGGTTTTAGTTAAAATAGTAACGAGGATTTTGCCCGGAGAGGAGATAGCGTTAAATGATAGAACTCCAATGTATTTAGATCATAAAATTTTACATCAGCCGGTATTTGCCATCCACTTGGCTACCAGTGAGCTCTCCAGAATCGCTTCCTTTGCTTCTACTATGATTCACGATGCTAAAACCGCATTTTTGGAGGGAGATATCAAAGCCATTAATCAGGTAATGGAAACGGAAGACACGGTGGATATTCTTCAGGTTGCTACGGTAAAATATCTCTCGTCAATTTCCACTGTAGCGGAGTTAACGGAGCAGCAAGCAATGAGAATCAGGGGACTCATGCATGTGGCAAGCGATATTGAAAGAATAGGGGATCACTGCACAAATATTGCTGAATTTGCACTGATAAAAAATGAAAAGAAGTATGTATTTTCCAATGAAGCCAAAGAGGAGTTGGCAGATGCCTTTGACAGGGCAGGTAAGCTTGTAGCTTATGCCTTTGAAGCTTTGGAAAAAGGGGACGAGGATTTGGCGAGAAATGTGAAAAAATTAGAAGACAAATTAGATGTATTGGAAGAAATTTTAAGAGAAAATCATATGCAACGATTAAATCAAGGTAAATGTTCGCCGGAGTTGACGGTTATTTACTCTGATATTATCCATAATATAGAGAGAGTGGGAGATCATGCGGATAATATTGCAGATGCTGTTTTGGCAGATGTAAACTTTATTCACGTATTATAAAATAAATAAATGAACTCTCAGGAGGTAATTATGAAGCATGTAAAACAGGTGAATTTATTGAAAAAAACAAAAATTATTTGTACCATTGGTCCGGCTAGTGAGGACAAGGAAATTCTGACGAAAATGATGCAAGCCGGTATGAATGGTGCAAGATTTAATTTTTCCCACGGCACTCACGAAGAGCATGAGAAGAAAATGAATCTTGTTAAGGAAGTCAGAGAAAAGTTGGGAATACCCGTCTCCATCATATTAGATACAAAGGGGCCGGAAATCAGAACCGGAAAATTTGAGGGAGGAATAGTTTGTTTAAACGAAGGGCAAACCTTTACCCTGACTACGGAAGATGTGATGGGCAATCAAGACAGGTGTAGCATTTCTTATGCAGGACTCATTTCAGATGTAGCCGTAGGGGATATGGTTCTCATTGATGATGGTCTGGTAGGATTGACTATAAAAGAAATCAAAGGAAACGAATTGATTTGTACCGTGAAGAACGGCGGAGAAGTAAAGGATTACAAGAGCGTTAATGTACCGGGGGTGAAGGTTAAGCTGCCGGCCATTACAGATAAGGATAAAGCAGATATTGAGTTTGGAATCGCTCAGGATATCGATTTTATAGCGGCTTCTTTCGTGAGAAAGGCAGCGGATATTGAAGAAATGCGTTGGCTTTTAAACGACAGGGGTGCCTCCCATATTCGAATCATAGCTAAAATCGAAAACAAGGAAGGGGTAGATAATATCGACGAGATTATCAAGGTCGCTGATGGAATCATGGTGGCTCGAGGTGATTTAGGCGTTGAAATACCTGCAGAAAAGGTTCCTATTTACCAAAAGAGAATTATAAAAAAATGTAACAAACTGGGTAAATTTGTAGTAACTGCTACTCAAATGATGGATTCTATGATCAGAAATCCAAGACCTACAAGGGCGGAAGTGGCGGATGTGGCAAATGCCATCTTTGATGGCACAGATGTCATCATGCTCTCCGGTGAAACGGCAGCAGGAAAATATCCGGTGGAAGCCGTAACCAGAATGATGGAGATTGCGGAAACTGCTGAGGACAATTTAGACTACGAAAAATTATTGGCTGAGCAGATGCCTGACAGAAATGAGAGCATTACCAATGCCATAGGGTATGCAACCTGCACCAGTGCATATGGGCTAAAAGCCAAAGCCATTTTAACACCCACTTCTTCAGGATATACGGCATCTGTAGTATCTAAATTTAGACCTAAAGCACCGATTATAGCTTTTACCATGTCTGAAAGAATGGCCAGACGATTATCCTTAATTTGGGGAGTGTATCCCATGGTAATAGAGGCAAAAGAATCTGCAGATGAACTTTTTAAAGCTACAGCGAAAAAGGGTCTCGACCATAGCTTCTTTCATAACGGTGACATCATTGTCATTACAGCCGGGTTACCGGTAGGGGTGGAAGGAAAAACAAATAGGATGAGTATTCACATAGTAGGTAAGGATATATAATTAAGGTACGATGATCAGCTCCACGGATTGCGAAATGGAATCCTGTAGCTTGGTCATCATATTTGAGTTGCTTTGTGCATCACCTGAGGCTCCGGCCACCACATGGGTGATTTTATTTTTATGAATTAAATCAGCTAAAGTGGAGATTACATCGTTGGATCGCACCACCGTCAGATTAGCACCAAATTCTAAAGCTTTTTCATATAAATACTCCAAAGCTACACTTTCTTTATTATTACCGAGAAAGTTAAATTGATAGTGAGCTACATGAATGATAAATAATTCTCCTGGTTCCGTCTCTTTATTTTCATTTAAAAGTTGATGACCAAACTGAATTAACCTTTCGCAAGTTTTTTGTTGGGTTACACATACCATTATATTCTTCATTTATATCACCTTATTATTTTAAGTTAATGTACAATATACATTATACATCAATTGAAGTATACTTACCAGTAGAAAATGTAAAAGAAAGGCTATAGTTATGAAAACTTATAAAAAAATCGTTTTATTCCTTTTAGTTTTAACCCTGATGGTTTTGTCGGCTACAGGATGTGGTCAAGAGCAAAGCATCAAAGCCGGGGAACCTATTGCAATTGCCGCGTTGAAGGGTCCAACAGGAATGGGAATGGTCTATCTGATGGAAGAGTCTGATCGTTATGCCGTCAATCTATATCAAAACCCCGATGAAATAGTGTCTAAGGTTATTACAGGAGAGGTGGATATAGCAACTGTTCCATCAAATTTGGCCGCCATTATATACGAAAAAACTCAAGGAGAGGTGGTTTGTCTAGGAGTTAACACATTGGGAGTTTTATATCTGGTGGAAAATGGGACAAGCCTAAACAATCTGGAAGATTTAAAAGGTAAAGAAATCTATGCTTCCGGCAAGGGAAGCGTCCCGGAATACATTTTACAGTACATATTAAGTCAATATAATATAAAAATGGATCAGGATTTGGATGTTAAATGGATGGCAAACCATACAGATGTAATGACTGCGTTAATGACAGAAAAGGATGCAGTTGCACTATTGCCGGAGCCTTTTGTCACTGTGGCCACCCAGAAAAAAGATACCCTGTCAGTTGCATTTGACTTAAACTCTGAGTGGGAAAACATGGAGGGAAGATCCTTACCCATGGGTGCTGTAATTGCCCAAAGGAGCTTTGTGGAGAGCAATCCGGGGGCGGCAGAGGAATTCATGATTTCTTACTCTGATTCTGTAAATAAAGTAAATAATCATCCTAGGGAAGCTTCTGAATTAATTGTAAACTTTGAAATTCTTTCTGATAAAGTGATTGTGGAAAAAGCAATTCCAAAATGTAATATCGTATTTTTAACTGGCGCAAATGGAGCTGAGGAGCTTGAGAGTTTTTATGGTATTTTGAATTCTTTTGACCCCAAATCCATAGGGGGAAGGCTACCGGGTGAAAAATTTTACTATGAATTCAAATAAGTATCTTACATACATATTAAATATTTTCCTATGGATATTTCTTTGGACTATCCTCAGCAAATGGCTGAACAACAGCCTTTTGTTGCCTTCACCTTTGGATTCTTTTCGATCTTTGATCCGATTGATGGGAACAGGTGGATTTTACGTCAATGTATTGGCCACCCTGTACCGGGTGCTTATGGGAATTTTTATATCACTGTTCTTGGGAAACCTGATGGCTATAGGATCCTATTTTATTTTAGCCTTAAGAGAATTCCTGAGGCCTTTTGTGAATGCATTAAAAACCATTCCTGTGATGGCGGTAATTATCTTTATGTTGCTTTGGGTTAAAGCTGCTAATGTCCCTATCTTCGTGTGTTTTCTTATGTGCTTTCCCGTGGTATATACCAATATACTGGAAGGCTTGGATGGATTAAATAAAGAATATTTGGAAATGGCTCGGGTTTATCAGGTATCCCTAAAAAAACAAATACTCTATATTTATCTTCCGGGAGTAGTATCATATTTTCATGCCGCATTGAAGCTTGTTTGTGGATTATCTTGGAAAACCGTAGTAGCAGCAGAGGTTTTATGTAGCCCAAGGTTTTCTTTAGGATATCAACTTTTAGAATCAAAGATTTATTTGAATACTGAGGAATTATTCGCTTGGATTGTTGCAATTTTTATTTTAAGTTTCCTATTTGAAAAAATAATTAGGTTTTTCATTATTGATAGGATTCAGAAAATCACCATGAGGTATATCAATGATAGAAGTTAAAAACCTAAACCAAGGTTATGGAAAATCTATGATTTTTAAAGATTTTAGCATTTCTCTTGCCACACATGAAATAACCTCTATAGTAGGTGCTTCCGGCTGTGGCAAAAGTACGTTCTTAAAGATTTTAGCAGGTCTTGTACAGTACAAAAGCGGTTCCGTAAGGGGCATGGATAAAAACTCCTTTTCCTATGTTTTTCAAGAAGATCGATTGCTACCCTGGCTCAATGGTGAGGAAAATATACGATTGGTGTTAAACCAATCTAAAAAGACGGAGGAAATAATGGGGGAGGTATTGGAGCTTTTGGAAATTACTCATTCTAGGAAAATGTCTATTTCAGAAATGAGCGGAGGCATGCAGCGAAGAATCGCTATCGCCAGAGCCCTTTGCTATACTAAATTAAAGCGTGGACAACTTCTTCTCATGGACGAACCCTTTAAAGGGTTGGATCATAAACTGCACCAAAGAGTCATTGAAAGGCTCGGTGAGAATTGGAGAAAATATGGAAACACAGTTGTTTTGGTGACCCACAATCTGCAAGAGGCAACTCAAATCTCCCATAGAGTGATTGAATTTTACGGAACTCCGGTAAAGTGGCAATTCATCAGTGAACAATAAAAATTAAAGTAGCTACTTAGATGATCTCCTTGAGAGGTATTATACCCCTCCCTGCATATGGTATTTTATTGTTGACTAATGGCTTTTTTACCAATATAATTAAATCATAAAATGGCTTGTACCAGAGCCGATACAATATGGAAAGGATACGTAAATGAAAATTGTCACAATCGTTGTAGGTGTTTTGCTAATGCTGACGGGAGTATGGTGCCTAGCGAATCCGGGAGCCTTATTTTTATCTTTAGCATTTATTATAGGAATTATGATGCTCATCTCCGGATTTAGCCACATTGTTGTCTATATGACAATGGAAAAGCAAGGTGAAAGAGGTGGATGGATCGTTGCAGATGGTGCTTTGACAGCAATCTTAGGGGTAATCGTTTTATCAAACCAGCTGATATCCGATGCCATGATTCCAGTATTTTTTGGGATGTGGATTCTCTTCACTAGTATAATGAGAATCATGATGGCCTTGCAGAAAAGGGCAACGGAAGATGATAAGGGCTGGGGTTGGATGTTTGCTCTGGGTGTTTTGGGAATTTTGGCAGGAGTGTATGCCTTCTACAATCCTATTTTAGCCGGAATTGCCATCGTCATTTTAGTAGGTGTATTCTTCATGATACAAGGCATGAATGTAATTGTGCTAAGTTTTCAAATTCAAGGAAAGAAGCGATAATGGGAATTATAACTCAAAAGGATAAAATTATATCCATGATCATCATAGGGCTTTTACTGATTACAATTTGGTATATGCTAGATATTGCTTTGCTCACTTTTGTCATAACATTTATTTTTTATAACTTACTAAGTTTAATTCAAAAAAAACTTTTGGTTCATTTACCTATTCATGTTCCAAACGGGTTAATCTTAGCTGTTTTATATGTAGTTGTAGTTCTAACCATCACCTTGTTGGTTCTGTCGGTTTACCCAAAGTTGGCAACCCAAGTGTTGGCTCTGGGAGAAATGTTAAAATCCTTTAATATAAACGAATTTAGGAGTGCTATTGACCCAAGGTTGGCAGAATTTCTCCCTTATATCGACTACAATAAATACATAGCTGATGCAGGGGGCTTCATAGCAAATGGTGCCACAAAGGTTGGAGGCTTTGGCTTAAACTTCTTTTTATCAATGTTGCTTAGCTTCTTTATTCTATTAGAACAACATAAAATACAAAATTTTGGTGTGAACTTAAGTAAAAGCAAAATTTCTTCCATCTACGAGTATTTGATTACCTTTGGTGGAAACTTTGCACGAACCTTCGGAAAGGTTATGAAGGTGCAGGTTACCATTGCATTTATCAATTGCATCCTGTCTATGATCATGTTGGCTATTTTGGGATTTCCTCAAATTGCAGGACTAGGTGTTATGATTTTTATCTTTGGGCTAATCCCTGTGGCAGGGGTAATCATGTCTCTGATTCCACTGTGTATTATCGCTTTTAATGTAGGGGGAATCAGCAAGGTAGTGGCGGTTTTGGTCATGATTCTGTTTATTCATACCATAGAGGCGTATATTCTGAACCCAAAACTCATGTCCAGTAAGACAGAGCTGCCGGTTTGCTTTGTATTTATCATCTTATTGGTGGGAGAACACTACCTAGGTGTTTGGGGATTGCTCATAGGTGTCCCAATCTTCATCTTCTTAATGAATACCTGCGATGTTAATTATGAAGCAGAGAAGCAGGAAGTGTAATAAAGGTTAATTCGGGAGGGGATAAAAATCTTAAGGGCAGTTGTGTTGTGCCTAAGCCCGAATTTACATATAGAAGTGTGTTTCGATGATTCCCAAAGGTATACATGCCTTTGGGGTATTTTTTTCCCATGGGAGGCAGTATGTAGGACTCCAGGGGAGGAAGGTTGATCTGCCTGCCGTGGGTGTGCCCCGATACCATAAGGTCAATGTTGTAATCCAAAACTTCATCCACCACATCCGGTGCATGAGAAATAGCAATGTTATAAAAGTCCGGTCGTGCCCAAGAGGCGATGTCAGCCCTCCCATATCCGATCAGATAGTCATCTATACCTATGATGGCAATTCCCATGGGTTCTATCGAATAATATTCGTTTTTTAAAACTAAGAAATCTCCATTCTCCATAATGGAGGCGTATTGCCTTTCAGCTCCACCGCCATAGTCGTGGTTTCCGAAAACTGCAAATTTACCGTAAGTGCTTTCCAAACGGGATAGGGCTTTTGAAATGCTCTCCAAGCTTCCCTGATAATGATTAAAGCTGTCGATCAAGTCCCCCGAAAATACAACAATATGGGGATTCTTTTCATTAATCTTATCAACCACCTTATTGAAATCATCTATATCGTAATTGTATCCAAAATGAGTATCCGAAAATACTGCAATGGTAATTTCTTCATCGTTTAGAGAATAGGGTGATGGGTCTAATTGTATTTCTTTGACATTTAACATATTAGGTTCCAAGTATTTTGAGTAACTGTAAATGAGAGTGATTAATAGAAGGATTGTAAACAAGAATTTAAAAAATCCTTTAATGAATTTAAACAAGAAAAGCCTCCTAATTTTTATAAATATTGTACTATTATATTAAAAAATAAAAGAAAAATCAATTATAATAATTTTTTAATTGTGATTAATAAGTGATAATGTCAGGATGTAGGATATGTGGTTTGCTAACTTTGGATTAAAATAGTGCTTAAAAGTTTTAACAAGAAAGATTATATTGATAGATTAAGAGTAAATGTGATATAGTAAGATATTAGATATAACCGTTTGGAGTGAACAAAAGATGGACAATTCAACCTTTGATTATAAGAAAATTTTACAGGAAATTCAACCTCTTTACAAGGAACCCATGGGGGAAGCACAGGCCAGAATGGATGAAATGATAAAGCCTTTGGGAAGCTTTGGAAAGTTGGAAAAAATCAGTGTTCAATTGGCAGGTATTACAGGAAAGGTGATCAACCAAATCCATAATCCCGTAACCATTATCATGGCGGCTGATAATGGAATTTGCGGAGAGGGAGTTTCCGGTTCGCCTCAAGATATAACCTATTTACAAACGGTGAATATGACCAAGGGAATTACAGGAATCGGGGTTTTATCCTCCCATGAAGGTTCCGATCTTCATATTGTAGATGTAGGCATCATGCGGGATGTGAAGATACCGGGGATTTTTTCTGATAAAGTCATGTATGGGACTCATAATTTTGCGAAAGGTGCAGCCATGTCTCGGGAAGAGGCTGAGAAAGCCATTCAGGTTGGTATTAAACACGTTTGGCACTTGGTAAAAGAAAAGCAGTGTGACTTATTGGGAACGGGTGAAATGGGTATTGGCAATACCAGTTCTTCGGGAGCCATAGCCATGGTAATGACAGGTGCATCTGCCGAGGAAGCTATCGGAAAAGGCGGTGGCTTGACTGATGAGGCCCTTAAGAGAAAAAAGGAAGTACTAACAGAAGCAATTAACCACAATGGACCTAAGAAGGAAGATCCTATAGATGTGTTGGCAAAGGTGGGTGGCTTGGATATTGCCGGTTTGGTAGGGTGCTATATTGGTGCTGCTTACTATAGGGTTCCCATCGTAGTAGATGGATTGATTTCAGCAGTGTCTGCATTGATTGCATGTAGGTTAAACCCATTGATTCGGAATTTTTTAATTGCATCCCATAGATCCATGGAACCTGCTTATGATATTATTGCCCGGGAAATAGGTTTGAAGCCTATGTTAGATATGGAAATGCGATTGGGCGAAGGCACAGGATGTCCTTTGGCTTTTCATTTAATAAAATCGGCCTGTAGTGTTATGGCAAATATGGCTACATTTAAAGAGATACAATACGATGAAAGCTTTAGAGTGGATATCAGGGAGGGCGAAGTACAATGATCGTCATGGTAACGGGAGGTGCCCGAAGCGGTAAGAGTACCTTTGCTGAAGGGAAAATTCAAGAGTATCAAACTAAAATTCTATATATTGCCACAGGTGTAGCTTGCGATGAGGAAATGGAAGAGCGTATTCGCAAACATAGAGAACAACGCCCAAAGGAATGGGTGACATTGGAAAAGTTTCGAGATTTTCAGAATCTACCTGAAATTTTGTCGGAGAATGGGTGCAAAGCAGTTTTGTTAGACTGTTTGGGCTTTATGCTAAACAATTTGATGTTTTATAAAGAGATAAATTTTGAAAAAAAGAATCCGGATATTTTTGAAAAGATAGAAGGGGATATGTTATTGCAGATTCATGATCTTTGTAAGGGTTGTAGAGAAAGCAATGTTCCACTTGTGGTGGTAACCAACGAGGTGGGAATGGGTTTGGTTCCGGCAGATGAAGTCAGCCGATACTATCGAGATATTTTGGGGAGAGCCAACCGACAAATGGCAGAGCTGGCAGATGAAGTGTATGGGGTATTTTCGGGAATTCCCATCAGGCTTAAGTAAGGAGAAGGATGAAATCATTTTTTTTAATACTGGGATTTTTTACGAAGCTTCCCGTACCTCATGTGGAATACACAGAGGAACTCTATGGAAGAGGAGTCAGGCTTGCGCCCTTTGTAGGTCTTCTAATGGGGCTGATTCTTTATGGCGTTTCCTTACTTATCCTTCCTTTAGATTACCAAGCCACAGCTTTTATTTTAACGGTAAGTTATCTATTGCTAACGGGAGGAATCCATTTAGATGGTATGGCGGATACCTGTGATGGACTTTTCAGCGGAAGAGACAGAGAGAGAATGTTGGAAATCATGAAGGACAGTAGAGTTGGAACCTATGGTGTCATAAGTATCATTCTATGGTTTTTATTCTTCTTTGTGGCTCTTCAACATATTCCCACTATCATGTTATTCATCATGCCAATGGTGGGAAAAGCCGCCGCCATTTTATCGGCTCATGTTGGAGGGTATGCCAGAGAAGATGGGTTAGGAAAAGTCTTTGTGAATTGTTGTACTGCCAATGTGGTGACAATCAGTATCATTTTACCAACTGTAATGGTTGCGGGTTTGGGATTCACCGGTCTGCTGTGGCAGTATAACCCTCAAAGGTGGTTTCTGATTTTTTTTATGGAAATTGCCATGATTTTTAGCTTACTGATGATATATGTTATATCCCTGAATATAAAGGAAAAGCTTGGCGGTGTAACGGGAGACACCCTAGGGTTCGTGTGTGAAGTCAGTCAAATGATTTTTATCGCCATGGGATATGTATTTTATCAATATTACGGTATAAGTATAATTTGAAAATTATAAATTTATAGAAATCTATATTTTATTATGCCAGGTTAAAAGATATAAATAATAAAACTGACCACAATTTAATGTGTTATTTATTTAAAAATAATATATATGATGAATTTGAATATTTAATAAAATTAGTGTTTTGACTTCAGTATTAATATTATATAAAAATTTAAAATAAAATTTGAGAGAAATGAGACAAAAATATTAATTAGATCTTAAAAATAAATTACATAAGGTAAGAAAAAAATTCAAAATAGACTTTAATTTAAATAAAATAAGGTAAGATAAAAAATTTGAAAATAGATGTTAGAATTAAAATAAGATAAAAAATTTAAATGATCTTAGAATAAAATAAGATAAGAATTTCTAAATGATCTTAAATAAAATAAGATAAAAAATTCTAAATAGAACTTAGAATTAAAGTAAGATAAGAGAAATTCAAAATGTAGCTTAAATAAAAATAAGATAAAAATTTTGAAAGAAATGAGAGACTTTTATGAGATTAATACTAATTAGACATCCGGAAACTGTAGCCAATGCCCAAAATCTAATTTATGGGCATCATGACTGGGAATACTCTGAAGAGGGAGAGCGTACCTGTCTCATTGCTGCCAAATACGTAAAAGAAAAATATGAAGAAGTATTAAAGCAATCGGGAACAAAGATTATAGCAACTCCCCTTTCCAGAACTCAAATATTAGCGGAGAAAATAGCAGAAGGAACGGGAATCCCTGTAGAGATCGAAGACGATTTAATCGAATTAAATGTGGGAATTTTTGAAAACATGTCTGTAGATGAAGCTGAAAAAACATATGAAAAGGAATGGAGTGAATTTATTTCAGACGAAGTAAATTATGTAGTTCCCCAGGGGGAAAGCTGGATGGATGTCCATAATCGCACCGGGAAATTTTTAGCTGAAGCCAAAAGTCAGGAGGGCACCGTTATTGCAGTTACCCATGCCATGGTTATCCGTAGCTTGCTCGCCCATTGCTTGAACATTCCCTTGAAGAAGAGTTGGCATTTTCATATAGAGCCCACCTGCTTAGTGGAAATAAAATTTGTGGATAACTTTGGAATGATTACGGAGATTGTTCAGTTGTCCTAAATGAATTAATCAATTTTTGAGGAATGGAGATATGAAGGGAAAAAAGAAAGTTGTGGTAATAGGGGGAGGGGCTTCGGGTCTGGCAGCGGCCATTTCTGCGGCTGAAAGATACGGAGGTACCAATGTGCTTCTAATAGAGAAAAACCCCATCCTAGGAAAGAAGCTTTTGGCTACAGGAAACGGACGTTGCAATTTGACAAATGCAAGCTGTAATGGATATGAAGCTACAAAGGATTTTTTTTATGCCTTGGGGATCTTGTTGAGAGAAGAAGAAGGTAGAATCTATCCATATACCTTGCAGGCAGTAGATGTACAAGAGACCTTGATCAGGCAATTACAGATATTAAATGTGGAGGTTTGGTGTAACAGTCAAGTTCTTCCGTATTCTGTAATAAAAAAAGATGGATTCTTTGAGTTGAAGGTAAAGCAAGGTGAAGAGCTACACAGGATACAGGGTGAGAATTTAATTATCTGCACAGGAGGAAAGGCAGGACCTCAATACGGTTCCACGGGAGAAGGCTATCAGATTGCACGCTCTTTTGGCCATAGCATTCGTAAGCCTATTCCCTCTTTGGTTCAAATCACTTCACAGCAAGAATTTTTCCCAGATTTAAAGGGTGTGAGAGTGAGGGGGAAAGCTTCTTTGCTGAAAAGGCACTGTGAAAAGGAAAGCTCTTATGAATGCTTGGATGAGGAAGCTGGAGAAATACAATTTACTAATTATGGGTTATCAGGGATATGTATATTTAATTTAAGCCGAAATATTAGATTAAATAATGAAGAAGAAAAATATGAAGACTATCGAATCAGTTTAGATTTGTTTCCGGAATTTAATTTATCTGAGTTAAAAGTAATTTTAGAAAGAAACACAAAATTCAATTTGGGTACCCCTCCCGAACAATTGCTAAAGGGAATTGTACATCCAAAGCTGATTCCTGTTTTAGTCAAAGAATCTGACGGTGAAATCAGGAGGCTTTTAAAAATGTTAAAAGATTGGCGTATCCCTGTTTCGGGAACTAGGGGGTTCGGAGAAGCTCAAGTCACCAGTGGAGGAATTCAAATGGATGAGGTTGATGGATTTACCATGGAATCAAAAAGAATTTCCGGGTTATTTTTTGCAGGAGAAGTCTTAGATTATGACGGAAAGTGTGGAGGCTTTAACCTTCAATGGGCATGGGAAACAGGAATTATGGCGGGGAAAGTAGAAAAGCGAGTAAATGAAAATTATGAAGTATAGAATACATGAAATACAATTAAAATTAACAGAGGATGTAGAATGTATCCCTCAGAAGATAAAGAAAAAATTGGGTGCTCCGGATCTAAAGGTTATTTCATGGGAAATTCTTAAGGAGTCCATAGATGCCAGGGATAAATCCAACATTAGAAAAACCTATACCGTGGATTTTGAGGCAAATAGTAAGATGCTTAACCTTAATAAGCTTGAAAAGAGCACCCCTTATGAATATGAGTATGTTCCCATGGGTTCCGTTCCACTGAAAAATCCTCCTATTATTGTTGGCTTTGGACCTGCCGGTATGTTTGCCGCTTTGATCCTATCACAAATGGGATACAGACCCATTGTTATAGAGCGAGGGAAAAAGGTGGAAGACCGCCTGAAGGATGTGGAAGCATTTTGGAAAGAGGGAATCATTAATGAAAACTCCAATGTTCAATTTGGTGAAGGAGGTGCAGGAACCTTTTCTGACGGAAAGTTGACTACCAGGATTAAAGATTCACGTGTAAAGAAGGTTTTACAGGAATTAATTAAGGCCGGAGCAAACCCTGAAATTTTATACAAGCAAAAGCCCCATTTGGGAACGGATAAATTAAATTTTATAGTTCCCAATATTCGAGAATCCATTAAAGAAAACGGAGGAACTATCCTTTTTGAATCCCAATTAACGGGAATTATCCTTGGACAAGAGGGGCAGGTTCGTAGTATAATGGTAAATGGAGAAAAGGAAATAGAGACATCTTTATTGATTTTAGCCATTGGTCACAGTGCCAGAGATACCATTAGAATGATATATGATAATGGAATGGAAATTGTTCAAAAACCATTTTCCATTGGAGTAAGGATTGAGCATAGCCGAAAACTTGTGGATGTGGCACAGTATGGAGAAGCTCCCGGGGTTAAAAGTTTAGGCGCAGCAGATTACCAGCTTTCCCACCGATGCAAAAACGGCAGGGGTGTCTACACCTTTTGCATGTGTCCGGGAGGAATGGTCATCGCATCTTCTTCTCAAAAAGGTACGGTGGTTACAAACGGCATGAGTTATGAAAGCAGAGCTGAGGAAAACTCCAACAGTGGGCTTTTGGTGGATGTGAGAACAGAAGATTTTGAGGATGATCATCCGTTGGCCGGAATTGCATTTCAGGAAAAGTATGAAAGACGGGCCTTTGAAGCAGGGGGGAGCAACTATTACGCTCCTGTTACAAGGCTGAGGGATTTCTTAATAGAAAATGAATCTACCGAAGAAATAAAAGGCTTAATGAGAAATGAAACTACCGAAGAAATAAAAGGTTTAATGACAGATGATTATGTTGGATTTAAAGATTTAATGACAAATGATTATGTTAGATTAAAAGATTTAACAAGATATGATTATACTAAAAATACTAGTGATAATACAGTAGGACAAAATCGTCCAAATGAAAATAAGCATGAATTTTGTATTAAAGATACAATAAATCCAACTTATAAGCCAGGTGTGAAGTTTACAGACATAACCTCTTGTCTGCCCTCCTTTGTGACAGATGCCTTGCGGGAAGCCATTCCTGTTTTAGGTCAAAGGCTAAAGGGTTTTGATAGGGGAGACAGCCTTATGACAGCGGTGGAAACCAGAAGCTCATCTCCCGTTAGGATAATAAGGGATGAAGATTTTCAGAGCAATATCAGAGGTATTTATCCCGCAGGAGAAGGTGCAGGATATGCCGGAGGTATCGTATCAGCAGCGGTAGATGGCATTAAAGTTGCCGAATCAATCGCTAAAAATTATAAAAACGGAGGATATTAGCATGAAAGATAAAGGCTATGTACAAGTTTATACAGGAAATGGCAAGGGAAAGACTACCGCATCTTTGGGAATTACCTTAAGGGCGGTGTGTGCAGGATATAAGGTGTTTTATGGTCAATTTATGAAGGGTCAGGACTACAGTGAATTAAAGGCATGCGAGTACCTGCCCAACCTCACCATGGAGCAATTTGGTACACCCAATTTTGTCAACGGAAAACCTTCTGAGGAAGACATTGCTCAAGCAAAAAAGGGACTTGAGGTCATGAAAAATGCTTTGCTTTCCGGGCAATATGATTTAGTGGTTTTTGATGAAATCAACACTACTTTATATTTTAACATTTTACCGGTTTCGGATGTATTGGAGCTATTGGATCAAAAACCGGAAAATACAGAGGTGGTGCTTACAGGTCGATATGCACCGGAGGAAATTGTACAGCGAGCAGACTTAGTTACTGAAATGAAGGAGATCAAGCACTATTACAATCAGGGTGTTATGGCTCGAATGGGTATAGAAAATTAAAAATAATTGTTTTACAAAATAATTGAAAAAAATTCTGAATGATTTATAAGAAGAATCATGAAAAATTGTACTAAAATCATGATAAAATTTTCAGTTAAATAATAAAAACATTTTATAATAAAAAAAGATATAAGGCATGAATTGAATAGTTTATATTCGGAGGAACTAATGAGAAAAAGAGTTTTATTTTATATTGCAATGATTATAGTTTTGATTTTTTCAACCTGTGCCTATGGTCAGGGAAATACCCCGGAGGGGCTATACAGTTTAAGCCCTTATTCGGAGCAATATCAGAAGTTTTCAAACTATGTCCATGGATACAGCTTGAAGGTTCCTCAAAATATGAATGTGGACATGTCTTTATCTGCTGTCTGTGCTGTTATAGAAAATTCGGACTTAAGAATAGAAATCTATAAACAATCCACTCAGCAAGGTGTTTCCTTAAGTGCCTATCAGAACTACTCCAACCAGTTTTTAAAGAATACTTTGGATCACAAAAAAGAGTATCAAACGGTGGAAAACATAGGGGGGAAAACTGTTCATATTTTGCAATACAGCAGAAATAAATTGGCGAGAGTAACTAATGATAAAAATTACTATGTAAACTTAGATGTGGTTTCGGGCGGTTATGCATACTCTATCTTTGTTAAATCCAATAAACCCTTTTGGGAAATTGGAGGTTACCACTATTTAGTGGAAGATTTTCAAGTGTTTGCACCTACAGCCGCTCCATACGTCAGATCCACGGAAGGGGTTAATATTTCAAATAGAGGATGGAATGATGAGACCGCTTCCCTTTACAGTCAATACTTTAGTGATGATAGTCCTTTAACCTGGGGGATCTTTGAACCGGCCGCCCCTGAGTATTTTAATGACTTGGATAGAATTGAGGGCATTATAGAATATAAGTTTCCATTTTTACTAAATTACACTAGCTTTGATAATAAATTAGCCCACGCCGGATTAAGTTATAGATTGGAAAATGCTTATGAGCATGGAAAGATTTTGGAGCTTACCTTGCAGACCCCCGGAGAGACTTGGGGTGAAGGAAATATGGTCTATGATGTTTTAGATGGAGAATACGATTTATTTTTGGCAGATTATGCAAAGCGAGTAAGTGAATTTGACCACCCTGTGTTATTCAGACTTGGAAATGAAATGAATGGGGACTGGTGTCCTTATTCCGCATACCATACAGCTAAGGATACAGAGATTTTTAAGGAATTCTACAAATATATCTATAGTTTTTTTGATAATGCAGGAGCGGATAACGTAATATGGGTTTGGAATCCCAACCATAAGTCTTTTCCCAACTTCCAATGGAATCATGAGCTGATGTATTACCCCGGAGATCAATACGTGGATATCGTAGGACTTACTGCATATAACACAGGCACCTATTATAAAGATGAAAAATGGACTTCCTTTGAAACCCTTTATGATGAGATTTATGATACCTATGACCGCTTGTTCAAGCAACCCCTCATGATTACGGAATTCGCTTCAAGTAGCGTAGGGGGAGATAAAAACCAGTGGATCATAGATATGTTTCATGTAATTGAAAAGTATGACAGAATTAAGGTAGCCATTTGGTGGGATGGTTGTGACAGAGACTCAAATGGAAACATCGCAAGACCATACTTTATCGATGAAAGTATGAAAATTCTTGAAACTTTTAATAAGTATTTAAATCATAAAACAGACTTTTGGGACGTTTATGCTTGATGGAGCCAAATATGCTGAGACATTTTCGCCTGTTCATATAGCATGGTTCTTCCGTTGATAGATTTGCAGCCTTGAGCCTCTCCATATTTTAAAAATAAGGTTTTTTCAGGGTTATAGATCAAATCTATCAGGATTTTTCCGGGATAGATCAAGCTTTTATCCACAGGACAAAGGTTCTCATGGGGATGCATACCTACAGGAGTGCAATTGATGAGAATGTCATATGGCTGTCGGATTTCCCGAAAGTATTCATAGGAAATGGTGTATTGGGAGTTAAAGCTCTGTTTGCTACTGCTCACGATGGTAATATCAAAGGAACCCATATCCAACAAGGCTTTTACCACCGCTTTGGAGGCACCCCCTGAGCCTAAAATCATGACTTCCTTTCCCTTTACAGTTACTTGATTTTGCTCTAATAGCCCCATAAATCCAAAGTAATCGGTATTATATCCCGTGGCTTGTCCTTGGCTGAACAAGACGGTGTTAACTGCACCGATGTATCTGGCCTCTGGTGAAAGGTTGTCCAAAAAAGGAATCACCTTTTCCTTGTAAGGGATGGTTACATTGATCCCCGTATATTCAGATTTAAGTTGTTGGAAATTTTCAAACAGTTGGTTTCTGGGTATCTCAATCAATTCATAGGTTCCGTCAATGTTGTTTTCCATAAATAACTTCTTATGTATTTCAGGTGAAAAGCTATGGGTCAATGTTTCGCCAATAAGACCAAATTTTAACATGTTCGGAGCCCCCCTTCAAATAAAAATGAATTTAGGAAAGATTTATTGTAATTACATTATACATTAAGGAAAAGGTTTTGTATTTATCAATTTTGTAAAACAACTAATTTTTTTGGTAAAAGATAAATTTCTATTGACCGGGTCTTAAGTTTTAGATATTGTAAGAGGTGAGGTTTTTTTAATTTTTTTATTAAATTTTAGATTGTTAGATTAATTAAATGATACCGGGGTCAAAAGCTTAATATTATTAAAATTAAAGAATTCACCATAATACATATATTAATTTGTTAAATATATCGACACATTATATTGTTGATCAAAGTATTATTTATAACTTTTAATCCTAATATCATTAAATAAAACGGTTTATGTCAAATGAAGTGAAAGAAATGTACTAATTTTTTAAGACTAAAAAAATAAATTAGAACCAATAAAATATAGTTAAAAGGAGAAATCAAATTGAATAAAGTATTTATAGACATCAGTGCTGATGCACAAAAGAAAATCGCTCGTAATATGCTTGCAGGGCAAAGAAAAAAAGCGGCATTGGGAACCTTGGTTTATGGTCTGGCAGTTGCATTGCCCTCAGCCATCGTGGGTTTGATTTTTAGCAACAACCCCGCCATGTCAAGTCTTTTTACCAATATATACCCTCTTTTAACTACCGGTGCTTTCACCTTGGGTTTTTCGGCATTTATTTTAGCCTTGTTTCGTAGGAAG
This sequence comes from uncultured Anaerovorax sp., assembly GCA_964461765.1. Taxonomy (GTDB): domain Bacteria; phylum Bacillota; class Clostridia; order Peptostreptococcales; family Anaerovoracaceae; genus JAVVUJ01. The sequence goes on along the minus strand of CAYWVS010000002.1, from coordinate 12,596 downwards.
GATCCCTCAATAGGCGAGGTTTTTTCCGGATTTTCTCAGTTTTTTAGAGCCTTTGGAATTATGTTTATGGTAGGGATTCAGGTATTAATTTTTGCAATACCCGCAATCATTTGTCTTTCCTTGAGCCTAACCATGGGGTCTATATTCCTTGTTTTTTTGGCCTTTGCATTATGTATTTTTCCCTTTCAAAGATATCTTTATTATTCTCAGGTATATTATATTGCCATCGATCATCCTGAATTTTCGGTAATGGAAGTAATCCACAATAGTAGGAAGCTGATGGAGGGGAATCGGCTAAAATATTTTTATTTGGGGCTCTCATTTTTAGGTTGGATGTTGCTTGCCTATGGTTTCATGTTAGTTGCCAGTGGATTGGAAGGTTATGCGCGTGCCATGGAGATTTCTAACATGCCGGTGGATGCGAGCTTATACAGCATGATTGACACCACCTATTTCATATCTTTACCGTTTTTAATCTTTGGTTTAGTATGGTTGGTTCCTTATATGACCACTGCTTATGCAGGTTTTTATGAGATTATTTCCGGAAACCTGACTATAAAGGCCTCTAATCAAATTGAGGAAGAAGTGAAAGTGGAAGAAGTAGAAGAAGCGTAAATTGATTGTTGAAAGCTTTAAGTATAGGTTTTAAGGGAATGTCTAACATGGGAAAAAGGTATAAAACTATAGAGTTATTTGCAGGTGCCGGTGGACTTGCCCTTGGTATTGAAAAAGCGGGGTTTGAGGCTGTCGCTCTTGTTGAATTTGATAAGGATGCTGTGGATACCCTTAGGTGTAACCGTCCAAAATGGCCAGTGATACACGATGATATTGCAAATATTTCGTGCCTTAACTTGGAGGAATACTTCAAGATCAAGAAAGGGCAGCTTGATTTATTGTCCGGTGGGGCACCATGTCAAGCCTTTTCTTATGCAGGGAAGCGCTTGGGACTTGATGATGCGAGAGGAACATTGTTTTATCATTACGCTATGTTTCTTGAAAAATTACAGCCAAAAATGTTTCTATTTGAGAATGTACGTGGGCTATTAACTCATGACAAAGGCAGGACATACAAAACAATGCTGAGTATTTTCGAAAGAGAAAAATATACCATTAAGCAAAAAATTCTCAATGCATGGAATTATGGTGTAGCTCAGAAACGTGAACGCCTTATTACCATAGGTGTACGTAATGATTTAAAAGATAAAGTCGTCTTTGACTTTCCAGAACCATACAAGTATAGACCCGTTCTTAGAGATATTTTAATGGATTGCCCTCAAAGCGTTGGCACAGCCTATTCTGAGTATAAACAAAGAATTTTTGAGTTGGTTCCGCCGGGAGGCTACTGGAGGGATATTCAGGAGGACACTGCAAAGGAATATATGAAAAGCTGTTGGCATATGGAGGGTGGTAGAACAGGTATTTTGAGAAGATTAAGTCTCGACGAACCTTCTTTAACCGTTCTAACTTCACCAAGTCAAAAGCAAACAGATCGGTGTCATCCCTTAGAAGCGAGACCATTTACGGTTCGAGAAAATGCACGTTGCCAAAGCTTTCCTGATGATTGGCAATTCTGCGGAAGCACTGGTCAACAGTATAAACAAGTTGGAAATGCAGTACCTGTTAATCTTGCATATGAAATTGGCAAAAAAATAAGAGAAGGATTGGAGTGTTTATGATGTGGCCCTTAACATTTATTACGGAAGAAGATTTTGCAAATCATGTGCGTGCTACTATTGGGAAGTACGGAGAAAAACTTGAATCCTTTAATTTAAAACGTTTCAATAAAAATCTGATTGATCCTATTAAGTTGATTTTTGATAAAATAGTTTATAAGTCTTCTTGGGAAGAAATCGTTAGCAATGAAATATTTAGGCAGAGGGATAAGTCTAACAATAATGATATTGGTTATTTTCATCAACGCATTTTTAATTACATTGCCAATTGTCGTGTGCCGGAAAATGGAGAAGAAGGTGGTTGGGATGTTATTTTTGAAGATACTGATGGCATTACCTTACCTGATGGAAGCATTGTACATAAAGTGTTTGTTGAAATGAAAAATAAACATAATACTATGAATTCATCATCAGCTGCAAAAACCTTCATTAAAATGCAATCTCAGCTTCTTAGTGATGATGATTGTGCATGCTTTTTGGTAGAAGCCATTGCTCAACATTCACAAAATATTAAATGGGAAACTTCTGTTGATAAAAAGAAAGTGGGTCATAAATTAATTCGTAGAGTAAGTCTTGACCAGTTTTATGCTTTGGTTACCGGACAGGAAGATGCTTTTATGCAAATGTGCATGGTATTGCCAGAAGTGATTGAAAACGTGGTAGACAGCCTTGTTGAAGCGGTTATGCCCAATGATACTGTTTTTCAGGAACTAAAAGAAATTGCAGCAGATCATAATCTTGAATCCGAGGACTTGGCTATTGCTTTAGCGGTTTATATGCTAGGGTTTAGCGGGTATAAGGGATTTTCGGGGTAAATATGCTTTTTATTTCTTAATTTATGGGGAAGCGGATAATCTGGTTCCTTTTTTCTTTGTAGCTTTAGCAGCGGTTCCGACTGAAGAATAAAGGAGAAACAAATAACCACCAGCTACTAGTGAGGTTTAAAAATCAATGATAAATTTCTTATGATATATTTTTAAGAGTAAAACTATTTAAAAACTTAAAAAAAATAAAAATTTTATATTTTTTTGTAGAACAATGTAGTATAATTATGTCACCAAGGGGGTGGTTCTATGGAAAAATATATACTCTTTTCACCAATCGGTACTACAGATCCAATAAGTAATGATTTTGACGGAGCCTTGTTACATATTTGCAGATATTATAAACCAGAGGTTGTATACTTTTATCTTTCAGAAGAAATGTTAGAATACCATAAATCAGACGATAGATACAGAAAGAGCTTGGAGCTCCTGAGGCAGATTCTAAATTTACCTTCTTTTGTGATTCATTCCATTGAGAAGCCGGGGTTAATAGATGTATATAAGTTTGATGAATTCTATAATGAATTTGAAGAATTGCTTAAATCCATGGAAATTAAATTCCCAGAATATAAGATATTACTCAATGTTTCTTCCGGTACGCCTGCAATGAAAGGTGCCTTGCAAACCATGGCGGCACTTTCTCAAGGAAAATATATACCAATACAAGTAAAAAGTCCTTTTGAAAAAAGTAATCCCAAAAAAGAAAATCCCGGTGATTATGATTGTGATCTTGCATGGGCTTGCAATAAGGACAACGACGACAGTACTAAATCTAACAGGATTGAGATATCCTCCCATTTAAATCTTATGGTTCGAATTAAAAGTGAAATAATAAAAAAACATCTTGCAGTTTACGATTATCATGCTGCTTTTTCCATAGCAGATGAGATTTCGAGTCAAATTGATGAAAAAGCGTTACAGTTAATTTTAGTAGCTAAACATAGGATTAATTTCAATAAATCCGCTATTGATAAATTAAAAACAGAAGAAAATAAGTTTATTTTTCCCATACAACATGGAACAGGTCGGACAATTTTAGAATATCTATTGTGGTTACAAGCAAAACAAAAAAGGGGGGATTTTGCAGATTTCATGCGTGGGATTACACCGGTGGTGTTAGACTTATTTATTGAAATATTAAAAGCTCATGGGAATATAGATATTGAAGCAATGTGCAGTTCAAATAAAATAAATGACCTAAAAAATCAAGATTCTTTAAATACTGTAAAAAAATTAGAAAGATTATTTTTACAAAAAACTTCTAAAGGGCGAGAATTATTAGATATTTTAGATAAACAATACTTAAAAAAGGGTGGGTTTAAAGATGGAGAATTAAAATCAGATAATTTAGTACCTATTATAGCTGCTAAAGTGTCAGATAAAAAGCTTGTAAGGGTTATTCAAGACATACGCTCTGTAGAAGTAAAAGCAAGAAATTTGGCAGCACATGAAATTGAATCTATAACAGATGAGTGGATTCGACAAAAATGTTGTTATAGTTCATTGGAAATACTTAATAAACTTAAATATATAGCACAAAAAACGAATTTAAATATTAAGCTTGATTATTGGAATTCTTATGATCAAATGAACAAACTGATTGAAGAGAAATTAACAAGTAAAGGAAGTGAATTCTTTGAATGAGAAAACTTTAGAAACAATTTACGGAGCATTATTACATGATTTGGGAAAAGTTGTACATAGGGCAGGTGCCATAGATGGTAGGCGACACAGCATTTCCGGAGCAGAAGTAATTAAAGAAATCTTCAAAAATAAAAATATTTTAGACTGCATAAAATATCATCATAAAAGAGAATTGGCCAATGCACAGATTTCTGATGATTCTCCAGCATATGCAGTGTATTTAGCAGATAATATTTCTGCCGGTGCTGATCGAAGAGATAAGATAGAAGAGGGTGAGCAAGAAAAGGGGTTTGATCGGAATGCACCTCTTTCCTCTGTATTTAATTTAATGAATGGGAATAGGCTTAACTACAGTTATCCTATGAAATATTTAGATGATGAGATTTCTTTCCCGACTGATGACTCTGATAACAAAATGAATGCAAGCTTTTATAATGAAACACTACAGAACATCAAGGATGCCTTAAGAGGTATAGAGACTGATAAAAGCTATATAAACTCGTTGCTAATGGCATTAGAATGTTATTTATCCTTTATCCCATCAAGCACTTCCAAAGAGGAAGAGTGTGATATTTCCTTGTACGACCACTGCAAGATTACCGCAGGTGTAGGGGCTTGTATCTCGGAATTCTTAGTAGAAAATGAGTGCCCTAATTGGAAAGAAGAATTGGTTACCAATGAAAAGGAATTTTGTAAGAAAGATATTTTTATTATGTATTCTTGCGATTTTTCAGGAATTCAAAAATTTATTTATAATATATCAACAAAAAATGCTCTTAAATCCTTGCGTAGCCGATCCTTTGTGCTAGAAATGTTGATGGAGCACATTTGCGATGAAATTATTTTATGTGCCGGTGTAAGTCGTGCAAATATTATATACAGCGGTGGAGGACATTGTTACATATTGTTACCAAACACTGAAAAGACAAAGGCAAATTTAACTGTATTAAAAAGTACACTTGATCAATGGATTCAAAAAAACTTTGGTATCTCCTTATACCTTGCAGATGCTTATTGCACTTGTAGCTCAAATGACCTAATGAATATACCCGCAAAAGAAGAACCTTATAAGAAGATATTTCAAAGGTTGAGTAGCTCCATCTCAGAAAAAAAACTTACCAGATATTCGGCAAATGGCATTCGAGCATTAAATCAATCCCATAACAAGCAAGTAAGCAGGGAATGTAAGATATGTGGCATGGTGGAGGGTATAAAGTCAAAATCTGATATCTGTTTTTGGTGTGATTTATTTGCTGCTATTTCAAATTCATTAATCAAGGAAAATCTAATCTTTTTTACATGTAAAAAAGAAATTTCTGATTTAGCCGGTTTCCCTATGCCTTCTTTAGACGGAGAAATTTACATGCACCTTTCTTCAGAGGAAAGAGCTAAAAAGGAATTAGAGAAGGGAACAGATATCCTGAGACTATATAGTAAGAATAAACCTTATACGGGGTTGCAATATAGCACTAACATATATATGGGTGATTATGTGGCAAATTCCATATTAGAAGAGTTGGTTAATGACACAGATGGAATTGAAAGAATGGCCGTATGCAGAGCAGATGTAGATAATTTGGGACAGGCATTCGCTAGTGGATTTGAGAGAAAAGGAGAAAATTTTGAAACCACAAACAAATATGTTACTTTATCCAGAACAGCCACTTTTTCCAGAAATATGTCTATGTTTTTTAAATATTACATCAATGGTTTATTAAGTCAGAAAAGTGACTTTACGCCTTATTCCATCAGTAATAATTCAAAAGAAAGAACAGGTAGACGCATTGTGGTGGTTTATTCCGGAGGAGATGATGTCTTTTTAGTGGGAGCATGGAAGGATATTTTAGAATTTACTGTTGATCTGCAAAAATGTTTTCATAAGTATACATTAGGCACTCTAACCATATCCGCGGGTATAGGTGTGTTTGGGAGTAAATATCCTTTGTATAAAGCTGCTTATGATACTGCAAAGTTGGAGGATACAGCTAAAGGTTGTGGGAAAAATGCTGTTTGCCTTTTTTCACCTGAAGAAAAAAGTAATGATACCAACGAGAAAAAAAGCATAGAATCTCATTGCTATCGCTGGTCTCATCTAACAGATAAGGTGGTTGGGGAAAAATTAAATCAACTAATGGGATTCTTTGATAGCCAAGAGAATGAAGAACGAGGAAAAGCATTTCTATATAAATTATTGGACTTACTTAGGAGTACCAATGAAAAAATTAATATTGCAAGGTATGCATACCTTTTAGCAAGACTGGAGCCTGCTGAAAAAGGTTCTAACGCTAAAGGAAGAGAAGAGTATATTAAGTTTTCTAAGAATATGTATCGATGGATACTAGATGAAAAAGATAGAAAAGAGCTGATTACAGCCATGTATATTTACGTTTATTTAACAAGAAAAAGGAGTGATTCATAATGGGAAATATCAATGAAGCATTTACCAGCAAAGGGTTTCAATCTAGCCAACGTAACAATTATTCTGAGCAAAACAGGGGGAGGGACACAAAGCAAAATAGTCAATCTCAGCCACAAAGTAGAAAAACAATCGAGGCTATAGAGATTCCTAAGGATTATGTCGAAAAGGCAGATGAAGTTATGTTTGGGTTAAGCAAACCAAATAAATATAATGAGGGTAAACGTGATTTTGATCTTACCACCAGTAAAATCAGAAATATCTTATCATTAGTATCAGACATCTATAATCAAGAAATGCTGAATCCAGAAGAGGAGCTAAGTGAGAGTAGCCTCGAAAAAATTGAAATGATGCGAGTAAGAATCCTGTATGAAGCAGGAAGAGAGGAAAACATAGTTAAACCCTTTGTAGTGCAAAGTAAAATTTTAAATTATTTAAAAAGTGTAAGAAATAACAAGAAAAAATTTATTAACTTTGCCAGATATATGGAAGCGTTAGTAGCATATCACAGATATTACGGTGGTAAATAATTAGGAAGATAGGGGAATGAAAATGTACGGAAAAATATTGATTAAAGCAGAATTAAAAGTTTTAACGGGAATGCATATTGGAGGGTCTAGCGCCTTTTCAGCTATAGGTGCCGTTGATAGTCCGGTTGTTATTGACGTCAGAACAAAAATGCCCATCATACCGGGAAGTACTTTAAAAGGGAAAATGAGAACTCTTTTAGCGCGTAGCAATTCAAAAAACCAGCAAGTCTTACCTATACCCAATGATGATGTAATACAAATTGCCAGATTGTTTGGCACTAGTGGGGGTTCAAATGGTATTCTAAAAAGCAAATTACAGTTTTCAGATTCCTTTATTGTTAATCAATCAGAATTAAAAGAAGTAGGATTTACAGAGGTGAAATTTGAAAATACCATTGACAGATATAATGCTGTAGCCAATCCCAGACAAATTGAAAGGGTCATCAGTGGTACAAAATTTGATGTAAAGGTTATATATGACATTGATAAGGAAGAGGAAATAGAAGAGGATTTGAAAAACTTAGTTAAAGGGATGAAGCTTTTACAATTAGATTACTTAGGAGGGCATGGAACTAGAGGAAGCGGTAGGGTAAGCTTTGAAAAGATTGATCTGGTTCCGGTAGAGTGCAGTATAGATCAAAATACCATGGAAGCGTATTCAAAATTATTTAAGGAAGTGGAAGCATATGAATTACTATCTATATAAGATGAAATTTCATACTTCGTTGCATATTGGGGATAGCGAATCAGCAAGGTCCTTAGAGACTACCATATTAAGTATGTGTGGCGATACACTTTTTTCGGCACTATGTCATACATCAATGGATTTTCAAGGTGAAGAGGGAATTCAAAGGTTATATACTTTATCAAATGCAGGGAAGCTATTGTTTAGTGATGCCATGCCTTATAAAAACGATGCTTTATATATTCCAAAGCCCTATATTACAGGAAAATCGAAGATAGCCTTAAACGTGTCAGCAGAGGACAGAAAAAAAATGAAAAAACTTACCCATATTCCCATACTTAAAATCCCCAATTTTTTTAGGTCTATAGAAGGAATGGAGAGCCTTTGTATTGATGAAATTGACACAGATTTTGGAGTAGATCACATTGAAGTAAAGGTAGGCTTAAAAGGCGTAGATAAGCCAAACCCATATAACGTAGGTTTATTTTCATTTCATAACCATGAGAAGGATCAGTGCGGTTTGTACTTTATCATAGGATATGAAAAACAGGACGATTTAGACTATATTGGGAAGCTGATGAAATTATTGGGTATCAGCGGAATTGGCGGTAAGACCAGTGCCGGGTATGGAAGGTTTGAAATTGAAGATGAATTTTATTTAGATGAAGGATTTGATGAACAGACTGAAATCCTAATTAATATGTTAACGAATAACGAGGCAAAGTATTTTATTAGCATGACTACAGGACTTCCTAAGGATGACGAACTAGAATTTGCAATGGAAAGGGCCACATATTCTTTAAAGAGAAGAGGAGGATACATCAGATCCTATAGATATGGTGATACTCCCCTAAAGAAACAAACCCAATATTTCTTTTCAGCAGGGTCTGTATTTGCCCATAAGTTTTCCGGGGATATTTATGATGTGTCATACGAGGGTACTCATCCTGTATACCGGTATGCAAAGCCAATCTTTTTGGGGGTGAATATATGATTAAGCAAGATCATTTAGAGGTTTATGATTTAATTTTGACAACTAAAGCACCGCTATTCATCGGTTCAGGAAGGAAATATACTAAAAAAGAGTATCTTTATGATAAAAACAAACAAACTTTTGCCATTATGGATGAAGAAAAGTTGCTGAAGCTTTTAAGAAATGAAAAATTATTAGACAGTTATGAGAACTTTATTTTATTTACCAATGATTATCTTCATAATTTCTTTGTAAATAATCATATTAATGGATCAGAAATCGAGTCTATCACTTTATTTTCGGGAAGTGCAGGAGATGCCCTGACAGATAAGCCGTTATCAGAGATACAAGAATTCATACGAAACAAGCACAATGTGCCATACTGTCCGGGTAGTTCCTTAAAAGGAGCATTAAGAACCGTGTTGCTTACAAAATTAATTTTACAGAGCCCCTCACCGGAATATATTGATTTTAGAAGTAAGAGTAGATCCAAAGAAGCTGAGTATTTAAACATTTTAACTTACAATAAAAAAAATAGAGAAGATGAAGTAAACAGTTTGATGAGAGCTATTTCCATCTCTGACAGTGAACCTATTGAGGGTAGTTCTATGATTTTGGCAAGGAAAGACGATATTTCCGTAAGCGGAAAAGTGAAAACTATCAATACTATTCGGGAGTGTATCAGACCGGGGGTTGAAATTCGGTTTAAACTGACTTTGGACAAATCCCAATTAGGAAAAATAGATATTAGATTTATTAAAGATGCAATTGGAGAATATGGAAAATTTTATAAAGAAATATACGTTAGAAAGTTTAATGTGCCTAACGAGGCAGTAAAGGAAGATTTTCAGAATTGCATTATCATAGGGGGAGGTAGTGGGTATTTTAGCAAAAACATCGTTTATTCATTGTTAGGTAGAGAAAGAGCATTAAAGGTCGTAACAGAAATAATGAAAAAAAAATTTAAAGATCATAAGCATGAGAATGACATTTTGGCAGGTATCTCTCCTCACAGATTAAAGCACACCACTTATCAGAGAAAAAGTTGGCACTTTGGGGTATGTTCAGTGGAAATTAATTGATATCACTAAGAGGTTGAAATGATTAAAAAATACACTTTGGCACTAACCTTAGACACTCATGAAAAAGCATCGACGTATTGGGGATACCAGCTGTATAGTATTCTCTTAGAAAGGTTACCTTTTGAATATGGCGAAAAGCTACATTTACAAGGGCTTTCGCCAATTAGTCAAAATATTGTGCCTACTGCAGGGGGCAATGAAGCAATTTGGCAAATTTCATTATTTGGTAATGAGTCGATAAAGATTTTTTCAGAGGTGATTGATGATTTAATGGTATTTCATATGGAAAACCATAAAATAAATTTTAATGTTATTAAAAAAGATTATATTTATATTCCTGACGAAAAACAAGTGATATTGGATGCAGAAAATGTGATTGAAGAAGGGAAGTCATTTGTAATGAGTTTTAAAACTCCTACAACTTTTAAAAGTGATAATGAATACGTATTATTTCCTACAATTTCACTTGTTTTAAAAAGCTTGATAAATAAATGGGACACTTTCTTTCCCAATTATTTATTAAGTGATGGGGATGTAATAGAGGGTCTATTAAGAGGACTGAAAATTACAGGATATAAACTGCAAAGCAATTATTTCCACTTTAAAAGCAATAAGATTCCGGCTTTTGTGGGTGAAATCACAGTGTCCTGCAGGCTTCCTGCACCCATCATGGAAATCTTAAAGCTTCTATTATATTTTGGTCAATTTAGTGGCGTGGGGATAAAAACTGCTTTGGGAATGGGCGCTATTCAGGTAGCCGGTAAGGGAACTAAAGGTGTAGTATGAGTTATGTATATATCCTAGAGCCTAGTGCTGTGATGTCCTATGAAGATGGGAGACTTTTAATCAATGAATCAAGTGGTGTAACTAGACTCAATGTTGAGCTATGGTTATACAATTTTGCTTTATGAAATATATACGGCAATTGTCAATAGAGGGTTGAATCCTTACGCCGGTTTTATGCACCAAGATAAACAGGGGCATCCGGCGTTAGCCAGTGATCTTATGGAAGAGTGGAGAGCTGTATTAATTGATTCCTTGGTTATGGGTATGATCCAAGGTCATGAAATTCATAAGGCTGATTTTACAAGAGATGAGGAAACGAAGGGTATTTATTTAACAAAGGAAGGGAATCGGAAGTTTATTACCGGTTTTGAGAAAAAAGTCAGGACTCAGTCAAAGTATTTTGATAAACATAATAAGGTGACATTCAGAAGGGGTATAGATTTGCAAGTACTTAGCTTGGTAAATGCAATTGAACAAAATAATATTGACTTATATGAACCCATTTTGATAAGGTAAACATAATGAAAGAAGTATTACATTTCGAAGAAACTTTAGATGTATTTGAAGAAGAAATAGAATTAAAAAGAAAATATTTGATTGTAGTTATTTATGATATAAGCGATAATAAGAGAAGGGGTAAGCTTTCAAAATTATTAAAGAGTTATGGTTTTAGAGTTCAAAAATCTGCTTTTGAATGTTATCTAAGATTAAATATTTATAATAAACTTATGAAAGAAATTGATAAATATGTTAAGATAGGCGATCTAATACGAGTCTATAAGTTGTCAGGTAGAGCAGATGTTACAATTTATGGAGATTACATTGAAAACCCTGATGAAGAAGAAATCATAATTGTGTAAAAGCTTGTTTTAAGCCGATATTGAAAAATCAAAGGTTAAAGGTGTTTTTTATGAGAAAAAGAAGAAAATTTTTGTTTGACAAAGTTTTAAACCGCAAAATTAACTTTCAATACTGGAAAATACGTTGACTCAGAAGGCAGGAGTAGAAACCAAAGACCCCGATAGGGGACGGAAACTTGAGTTTACGCTTTTGTTTACGTGTTAGATTCATTCGAGTAGAAACCAAAGACCCCGATAGGGGACGGAAACGATGGAATTTTTTGATTCGGTCATTGTTGATTGATAAGTAGAAACCAAAGACCCCGATAGGGGACGGAAACAAAGAAATGAAAAATGATTTAGAAAAATTGAGTGGGAGTAGAAACCAAAGACCCCGATAGGGGACGGAAACAGTTGTAGTAGAAGGCTGTGGTGTTGGATTTGCTTTGAAGTAGAAACCAAAGACCCCGATAGGGGACGGAAACTCGTTTTCAATGATTCTAGCGATATCAGCGTTGCCCAAGTAGAAACCAAAGACCCCGATAGGGGACGGAAACAGTTCTTCTATAGTTGTAACAAATATTTCCATTTTAAGTAGAAACCGAAGACCCCGATAGGGGACGGAAACAAAGTTTCAAAGACTCATCAGGTATTTTATAAACAGTAGAAACCAAAGACCCCGATAGGGGACGGAAACTGTTTTTAGTTTCATCTTTTCATTCCTCCTAAATTTAGTAGAAACCAAAGACCCCGATAGGGGACGGAAACTCTATCAGTGTCTTCTACTAAACTCAGCATTTGCTGAAGTAGAAACCAAAGACCCCGATAGGGGACGGAAACATATACAAAATCGCTTCACATCACGACATACATGCTTTAGAAGTAGAAACCAAAGACCCCGATAGGGGACGGAAACTGTCATATTATGCCCGTCATATTCGTCAACTACTAAGTAGAAACCAAAGACCCCGATAGGGGACGGAAACGAGGCAAGTTGCTTGTTATTCAATTTTACTTCACAACAGTAGAAACCAAAGACCCCGATAGGGGACGGAAACTGCATCACAATATCTTTCCCATAACCCATTAAGACAAGTAGAAACCAAAGACCCCGATAGGGGACGGAAACACTGTCACCTTCAAT
>CAYWVS010000001.1:0-108049 GCA_964461765.1 uncultured Anaerovorax sp. | reverse complement strand
ACCGTAGCCTGCGCTGGGACTACTAGCGGGCTGCATGGTTTGATAGAATGCATCCTTAAAGGTTGCTCTCCCTGCTTTAAATCCATATGTATTAACGTTTGCGATGTTATTACCGATAACATCCATCTTGGATTGGTGCGCACGAAGTCCTGAGACCCCTGCAAACATTGATCTGACCATTTATTTTACTCCTTTTTCTCAAAAATGACCGTTTGTGACTTATCATTCGGATAAGCCACATAGCTTCCTTAAATGGTCCGGCTATATTAAAACGGCACTATCTATATTAGTAAATACATTGTCTTTCATTTCCTCACCTGTAATGGTAGTCACTACGATGTTTTTCGGTACATTGACGATAAATGCTTGTTTTGCATCAATGATGACCACATCTTTGGCTCCCTTATCTCTGGCTTTGGAAATGGCATTGTTTAGATCCTCTAATAGGGATGGGGTAAGTTGAATTCCTCTTTGCTCTACTCTCTCCTTAGCATGCTTAGAAAATTCTACAGAACTATTTTTATTAAGTTGCTCCTTTAACAGTGTTCCGAAATCAGGTCCTCTATTAACCCTATTTATTGGATTATTTAAATCGTTGTTCTTTTTTATGGAATTAATATTGTTTTGATACTGATTTCCTACTTTAAAATCTGTCAAAGTTATTCCCTCCCTCCTGTAAAGTCTAAATCATCTGTGGGTGTGTTTTCTGTGTTAACTTCCAAAGTTCCCGGTGATTCTGTTCCTGAATTAGGATTTTGTAGGCCCCGAGGATTTTGATAAGTTTGGGGTGCTTGCATATTCATGGGGGCAGGATTATTTAAATCCGTATTGTTTGTAGGACTAGTTCCATTCCCATTTCCACCAGTGTTATTGGCTCCTCCGGCGGCGTTGTTATTGCCTTCTGTGTTATTATTGCCCTCAGTTTTGTTGCCCTCAGTATTAGCTCCTCCTGTTCCTCCTTCTTCTTTGGGAGGCTCAGGTAGCTTACCTACTGACATGATCTGATCCAACCAATAAGCTTCATTACCGATATAGATTACAGGTGCTCCTTCAAAGAAACTTACTCCGGTAACAGCTCCGGTACTGGTAATCATTTCACCGTTTTTTAATATCTTTGCTGCAGTGATATCCTTTCCTACCAAAGATGCTGCATAGGCTACCGAACTCTGTGTCGCCATGTTTTGAGTTGCTTGCAATTGAGTAAACTGTGCCAACTGACTCATGAACTCAGTGTCCTGCATAGGATTCATAGGATCCTGATTTGACAATTGCATGGCAATCAGAGATAAAAAGGAATCAACACTTAAGCTTGTATCCTGGGTGTTCTTTCTTTCTGTCAATGTCTTATAAAGATAATTATCAGTTTGATTTTGACCTACTCCATTTACTGGCATGTTATCTTTCTCCTTTCTCCTTCCTTCTTAATTCGGAAGGGTATTGCTGAGAAGTCCTAGCCGCAATTGATTCACAAAAGTTATGGCGGAATCTTCATCTAAGGATTCTTGTTTCTTCTCAGGTTGTTGCTCTCTGCTCTGCTTTTCACCTCTACCGTCAAAAGCTTCTCGCTGATGATTTAGCTTGTTTTCTTCATTGACACTGACTGTAACGTTGGTACCTGTATTGGTCTCCACGATATTCCTAATGCCTTCTGCATTTAAACTTAAAAGATTCTGTGCCTTTGCATTAGTAGAAGTCATCAAAACTTGTGTGGCATTACCATCCATGATAATACGTATGGTTACCTTACCAAGTTCCTTTGGCATCAATTGAAGAGTGATCTCATTCTTATCTCCATTTTTCAGCATTAGGATTTTATCAGCCATTTGATTAGCAAATTGCTTATTTTCAGCCTGCAAATTTCCATTACCTACTTTAATATTGATTTTTTCTGGATTTAATAATTCCGGCTTTTGATTCAAAAGTAACTCAGGTTGACCCTTAGTTTCTTCCGTATTACCAGCATTATTATTTCCATTCATTTGGGTATTATTCAGCTTCAAGCTTTCAAGCTGAGAAGTTAATGTAGCCTTATCCGGTACGATTTTTCCATTTGATTCTGTCAATTGCTGTGGAGTTTTTCCCTGTAAGACTTGCTCGTTATTCAGCAAAGTATTTTGAGTAGCATTTTGATTGTTGATAAAGCTTCCCTTGACATTATCTACTGTGCCGTTTGCCACTAAATTCTGTGAAACAAGCTGATTAGGAATTACTTTTCCTTCTGCATTTAAAACAGTGTGCATAGCTTGTTGCATGAATGAATTCATCTCAGCTTCGCTCAATAAAGAAACAGCTGAATTTTCAACATTCATTTCAATAACTTCCACATTATTAATATTCCCATTATTTTGGGCAAGTAAACTCTGCAGTAATTCCCAATTGATAAATGAATTATCCAAATTCTCATCAATATTGAAAAACTGTTGTGATAAATCGGATGGCAGCTGGGAGTCCTTCAAGCTTTCCATGGCTTCTTTAACCATTCCTTTGAAGCTTTCACCTTGACTTCCCACGGCTGTAGATTGATTATTAAATTGATTACTTTGCACAGGAGAAGGTACATTCACTGCGATTTGTGGTCCTTGCATATTTTCACCTCCTTTCGTTTTAAAAAGTATATTATCAATTTAACATAAGTTAAAATAATAATCCACAGGTTAATTTTGTTTAATATAATCACCAAATAATCAAAATTCTTATTCAAATAATTATGATTAAGTAAATTGATTATTTGAATCATTATATTATAACATAAGTATCCAGATAATTGTAATCTATATTTTTATATATTATATAAAAATATTTCCGATCTATAATAATTTGACTGGGTGTAATATTTATTGCCCCATTCATGGTGTTATGATTCCTCAGCAGGAATTACCCTGCTAAGGAATCATGGTTACTTACTATCTCTTTAAGTTTACAAGCTCTTGTAGCATTTCATCGGATACTGTAATAATTCTGGTGTTGGCCTGGAATCCTCTCTGAGTGGTGATCATTTCACTGAACTCTTTTGCAAGGTCAACATTAGCCATTTCCAATCCACCGGATACGATCTGACCGGTAGAGTTATTTCCAGGAAGCTCTGCTGTAACATTTCCTGTATTGGCATTAGCTTTATAGTATGAACTTCCGATAAGCTCCAATCCGTTAGGATTAGGTACGTTTGCCACTGCCATTTTACCTACGATAACATTCTGTCCTTCATAAGTACCGGACACTGTTCCGTCTTGTCCTACAGTGATACTGGATAACTTCATCTGATCGGTTCCTGTGGGTGCTGTAGTAGCTTTAGGATCCATAATAATATTTTGTATTGTCAACGGTACAAGCTTTGCATCTGCAGGTAATGGATTCGGTACTGCATAATGAGCAGGTGTATCAGGAACTGGAGGAGTTGCAGTAGCATCGCCGGCTTTATAAGGTACGAATTCACCGGCATAACCGTAAACGTAATTCCTGTTTGCATCCACCAATCTTCCATCTTCATCAAAGTTAAAGTTTCCTACTCTTGTTAAATTTAAAGTTGTTGGATTTGCAGGGTCAATACCCTCAACAACGCCGTTGGCGTCAAATTTTGCAGGTCCCACAAGGAAAAATCCTTGTCCATCAATCATTACATCTGTAGGGAAATCTGTGGGAGCAAAGCTTCCTCTTGTATGCAATAAGTCAATAGAGGAAATCTGTGATCCATATCCTATCTGGGAGGGGTTACCTCCACCATATCCCGATCCGGGATTACTTGCAGGTTGCATAGTCTGATAAAACGCATCTTTAAATGTTGCTCTTCCTGCTTTAAAACCGTATGTATTAACGTTTGCTATATTATTACCGATAACATCCATTTTAGTTTGGTGAGCACGAAGCCCTGAAACTCCAGCGAACATTGATCTAACCATTCATTTCTCCTTTTCTCTATCGGCCGGTAAGGTGTTTATCAATCGGATAAATCACATAGCTTCCATAAAGGTCCAGCTAAACTATCTCGGCACTATTAAATAATGAAAGTTTTTTAATTTTTGTGCATAATATTTTATAATTGTTGAAATTTTATTCAATCACTTGCACAATAATTTTATACCCGATATTTCGTTTCAACAAACTTTGTAGATTTTGCCAGATATTTTTAGTAATTTAAAATCGAAATATTTTTAAAAAAGTTTATTGAACAAAATTAATTGGAAAATTATTGAATCAATTTGTTCGTTATTTTGTATCATCACTTGCACAATAATTTTATACCCGACATTTTGTAACAACAAACTTTGTAGATTTTGCCAAAACTTTTTAATTTTTTATAGTTTTTAATTGAAATAAAAAAGGTGCTTGGCCACCTTAGTGCGGGCGTTACCCGCAATTTTAAGCGGTAACCTTTTTTGATATTCAAGAAATATCGCAAGCAATATTTCCTACATAATAAAAAAAGTTCATTGAACAAAATTTGGTAAATTATTGTATTATCATACTGTATCATCACTTGCACAATAATTTTATACCCGATATTTTGTAGCAACAAACTTTATAAAATTTGACATTTTTTAATGATTTTTTTCCGCAAAAAGCTTATTGGAAACAAATTCATCAATTAAGATCTCTTCATTTTTTGCTAATGCTTTATTATATTCTTCTAACTTTTTTTCCTTTAATAAATCTAAAGAAGCTGTTTCTTTTCTTGCTTCGATTACTTCAGCTCGTTTTTCTGCTTCTTCCACTTTCAGCTTCTCAATCACATCACATTGTTCTTTGATTTTATTATCTAAAATCTTTAAATAACGTTTAAAATTAGTTATTTCAAGAATAGTACTGCCTTTTTTATTTTTTTCATATAACTCATTATTTAAATCTAACCTTTCATTTTCTAAAACGTTTAATTCATCTTCAGCTTCCACGATTTTTAAAATAATCTGAGCATGTTCGTTTTTTAATGAATCTAATATTTGATTTTTATATTTATGAACTGTCTGCAAGGAAAATTTAAATTTTTTCATGAATTTTATATTTCCTTCCTTATAAATATAATATATATATAATTAAAAAATTATATTATATTTTTTTGAATATCCATTTTCACTTATAATTTATTAAAATTAACTAATTATTTGTTTAAACAATTTTAAAATTTTAAAGCTAATACTATTTTATTTTTTAAGCTCTGAAACATTATGAGATGGCACTTCTCATAAAATCTAGGGTTTGCTCATAAGTAAAGCTTTCATCCACTTGTTGCTTTAAAAATTCATTTACTTTATCAATCTTAGCAACAGCATGGTCTAGCTTAAGATTCGCACCTTGCTTATAGGCACCGATGGCAATCAAATCTGCATTGCTTTCATAAATGGCTAAAATATCTCTGATGGAGGACATCAAGCTTTTATGCTCCTTAGAAACGATAGCATCCATCAATCTGGAAATACTGGAATTTACATCAATGGCAGGAAAATGGTTTTGGTGAGCCAGCTTTCTGGACAATACGATATGTCCATCCAATATTCCTCTCACCGTATCGGCAATGGGCTCATTGGTATCGTCTCCTTCTACTAAAACTGTGTAAATTCCTGTAATGGAACCATTGGAAAAATTACCGCTCCTTTCCAAAAGTTTCGGTAATTCAGCATAAATAGATGGGGTATATCCCCTGGCCACAGGAGGCTCTCCCACAGCCAATCCAATTTCTCTCTGTGCCATGGCAAATCTAGTAAGGGAGTCCATCATCAAAAGAACATCCTTACCTTGATCTTTAAAATGCTCTGCAATGGCTGTAGCTACCAAGGGACATTTCATTCTCAACATGGCAGGTTGATCAGAAGTAGCTACCACCACCACGGATCGTTTTAAACCTTCTTCTCCTAAATCTTTTTGAATAAATTCTCGAACTTCTCTACCTCTCTCACCCACTAGGGCAATGACATTAATATCCGCCTTTGTTTTTTTTGCAAACATACCAAGCAAGGTACTTTTTCCCACTCCGCTACCGGCAAAAATTCCAATTCTCTGTCCTTTTCCGATGGTAATCATACCATCGATGGCTTTTATACCAAATTCCAGTTTTTCAGTAATGGGAGGTCTTGATAAAGGGTTTATATATTCATTTTCTACAATTCTTCGTTTATGTGTCTCAAAGCTTGGCAAGGAATCTATGGGATTGCCCATGGCGTCAATAATGCGTCCCTGAAGAAAGTCTCCAACGGGAACCTTTAAGCGATGATTTGTATTTCTTACAAAGTTTCCGGCTCCAATACCACTGACGATTCCATAGGGCATTAGAACGGTTCTGTCTTTTTTAAAGCCCACCACCTCAGCAGGAACCTGGGTCTTACCATCTTGCCCTGAAATCATGGTAATTTCGCCAATATTTCCTTTGATACCGGAAGCTTCAATAGTCATTCCAACTACATTCTCGATCTTTCCGATATGTTTAACGGTTTCAGATTTTTCGATGATTTCCTTTATCATGTTAAAATGCATTTAAATATCCTCATCCAATCTGTTTTCTTCCATTATTTCCCGAATATTCTCCAATTGTGCACCTACGCTTGCATCTATGATCTGATCGGGGAGTTCTACAATACAAGTTCCCGGTTCTTCATTTTCCATGATGTTAAGCTTTAAATTAGAAGAAATGTGCTGTATGGATTCTAAAAGGTTAATATCCCCCTCTACCAAAAGCTGCTCATCAAAACCTGAAATGTGTACATTAGCCCATTGTTTATTACTAATCTTCTCTGTGGCGGCAACAATCATGCGTTCTATTACTTTGCCACTGGACTTGAGGCTTACTTTAATTACCTTTTCTCCAATAGCCATAGCTAAATCACAGAGTTCATTAAAATATTTTCTCACAAAATGTTCTCTGAGATTACTGATTTCCTCAATATTCAACTTTATCTCTTCCAAAATCTTCGCTCTTTCTTCTTTGAAGATTTCTTCGTGCTCTTCTTTAGCCTGAATCTGCCCCGCCTTATGACCCTCTGCAAAACCAGCCTCATATCCTTGTTTTTGAGCCCCTTGCAAAGTCTCTTCCTTTTCCTTTAAGGCCCCCTTACGAATTTCTTCTACCAGCTTATTGGCACCTGCAATAATCATTTCTGCTTCTTTTTTTGCTGCTCGAATTATTTCTTCTTCTTTTTTTATTTTTTCTTCGACTGCTTTTTTTTCTATTTGCTCAGGATCTTCTTCCATATCAATAACCTCTTTGGGCTTATCTTCCTCAGGTTCCAGCAAATGGAGATTGGGGTTAAACTCATACTTTTCTACCTTTACGGCTCTACTGGCTACCCCCCATTCGTTAGGCAATAACTTCATCCTTACCACCCTTCGCAATTACAATTTCGCCTTCTTCTTCCAGACGCCTGATGACGGCTACGATTCGTTGTTGTGCCTCTTCCACGTCTCTGATTCTTACATTGTATACCACTTCAAGGTCAGACTTGACGGATTCTGCCATACGACTGGACATATTGGAGAAGATAATGCCGGAAACTTCTGCATTGGCACCCTTAAGCGCATAGACCAAGTCTTGAGATTCCACTTCTCGTAGGAATTTTTGAATAGCTCTGTTGTCCAGCAAGGTAATATCTTCGAACACAAACATCTTTTTTCTGATGTCGTCTGCCAATTTTGCATCTTTTTTTGATAGTTCGTCGAATATAAACTTTTCGTTGCTTCTGTCCATGGTATTCATGATGTCTGCAATGTAATCCACACCGCCGATCTGAGCAAAGTCGACAGACAGTACAGATGAGAACTTCTTTTCTAAAATGGTTTCTACAGCTTTAATGGTCTCAGGAGATGCACTATCCATCTTAGCGATACATTCTACTACTCGGATTCGTTTATTTTTAGGTAATTCAGCAATGACAGCAGATGCCTGATCTGCTCTGGCGTAAGATAATACCAAAGCGATGGTCTGAGCTCTTTCATTTTGAATAATGCTCAATAAGTTTTTACTGTCTGTTTTTCTGATAAAGTCAAAGGCTCTG
Organism: uncultured Anaerovorax sp.; assembly: GCA_964461765.1. GTDB lineage: Bacteria > Bacillota > Clostridia > Peptostreptococcales > Anaerovoracaceae > JAVVUJ01. The sequence goes on along the minus strand of CAYWVS010000001.1, from coordinate 100,073 downwards.
GTTTTTAAGGATTTAGTGATACGCTCTAGCAAAGCGGAGGCCGCCTGTATTCCAAAGGCCTTCTCTAAAACATCCTTTGCATACTCCAAACCACCCTCTGTGATAACCTTTTGAGTTAAGCATAATCTATAAAATTCTTCTAGCACCTGCTCCGTCTGCTCCGGAGTAACATGCCTAAGCTTAGCAACCTCAAAGGTAAGCATTTCTAAATCTTCGTCGCTTAAATGTTTATATACCTTGGACGCTTCCTCAGCTCCAATGGCAACCACCACTGCTGCTGCTTTTTGTTCCGTTTTAAGTTCCGTAGAATCAATCATTACCTTCTCCTCCTCGCAACCATGTCTTCAACAATTGTGCAGAGATTTCGGGATTATTGCCTACAAACTCTCGAATCTGAGCCTTGAGCTCTGTTTCTCTTGTAGGTTTAATTTCTTTAATATCTTCTGCCTCCCTGGACTCTCTGATTCCTTCCAGGTCAATGCTCATGATTCCTTCCTCAAGAGCCTTCGCCTCTTCTTCTATGGCCTCTGCCTTCTTCTTCTTCAAAATTAGAATTAATAGTACAATGAATACAATTAAGAGGGCCGCTGCACCGACGATGAACCATATATATTTTAATGGATTAGCCGCTAAATCTGCTAATAAGTTATTTGTTGTAGTAGCAGGTGGAGAATAAAATTTCGTTGAGAAAATAGCAATTTTATTATCAACCTGTGCCAAATCAATTCCCGCAGCATTGGCAATGAGGTTCTTTAAATCTGTAATCTGTCTTGCATTTAACTGATCGCTATCCACAGCAACAGATACAGTTAAGTTTGTTAAAACACCTGCATCACTTTGGACCTGCTCTTTTACCTGACTGACTAAATAATCCAAGGATTTCTCATCCTTAAAGTATAATTCCCCTCCGTTATAGGTTACTCCGGGATAAACAGGGATATCTGCGTTTGTCTCTGATCCGGGAACGCCCCCGGTCATAGCTGCTCCGGTTATCTGCTCAACCCCTTGTGTCTCAGAAGAAAGAACTCCTGTATTGCCCGCTGCACTGGGGATATAATTGATAATTTCTTTTATTTTTTTATCTACGTCAACTGTGGCATTCACCGTTACTCTGACATAATCTTCACCAAAGGCAGGCATTAACAAGTTCATTACTTTAGCCTTGGTACTATTTTCTATCTCCGTTTCCAAATTTCGTTTCAATTGGATGGAACCGGTTTGGGAATTTTGAACATCATTGGACACGTCGTTTCCGTTGCTATCTAAAACTACCACATTTGTCATTTTCATGCCGGGTACACTGTAAGCTACTAATCGTTGAATTCCTTTTACCTGATCGGGCGTAGGAGAATTATTGTCATAGGTTATGACGGTAACAGAGGCACTGCTTTCAATCTTGTCCTTCTCTAAAACATATTTTTTCTGATCCCCCAAGGCTATGCTCACAGTAGCATCTTTTACATTGTCAAATTGCCTGATAGTTGCAGACAATCTTTCTTGTAAATCATAGAGCTTATAGGTTTGCTTCTCAAAATCTGTGGTCATTAAATCCACATTAGTTGTAAAAATATCGTAAGTCAAGCCGCTTTTGGGATATCCCTGAGAAACTAAGCTTGCCTTGATCTGATCCACTTGGGTATCTAATACGTAGATAGTACCATCTGAAATTTTGTATGGAACTGCTGCTTCTTGAAGTTTTGCAGAAATTTCAGTAGTCTCCTGTTCATTTAGACCGGGAAATAAAACTACATAATCTTTATTATTTAAAATTAGTGCAACTACTAAAGCAAAAACTAAAACAACAACCAGTCCTATTCCGATAATAATCTTGGTTTTTTTGCTTAATTTATTGAGTTGCTCTTTTGACTGTGCCCAAATTTTCTCAAAGCGCTCCCGCAACGTATTGCCACCTCTTCTCTTCTCGCATGGTGAAATTTATTAGTATTAAAGATTCACCCTCATCACTTCTGTATATGCTTCTAACGCTTTATTTCGTAATTGAACTAACATTTGCAAGGAAATTTGTGCCTTCGTGCTATCTATGGTTAGATTATGCAGATCGTCTGTTTGCCCTGTTGCCAATAGAACCAGATTTTCTTGAGATTTTTGTTCAGTTTCTATAACATTTTGTAAGGCACCTTGAAAAATACCTTTAAAGGGCATGGCTGCTTCCCCAATTGTTTCTGAAGATTGTATCGGTGAAAGTTCGCTCAATTGATTTATAGGCTTCATAGGTGTTATAAACATATATTTGTCTCCTATTCGTAAGAAAAATAATTATTTTAAAATTTAATAATTTTTTATTTTATCTTCCAATTTCTAAAGCTTTAGAAGCCATGAGCTTTACAGCATTTAAAGCAGTGATATTGGCATCGTATGCACGAGTGGCCGCCATACTGTCCACGGTTTCTTTGATTAAATCCACATTGGGTAATCGAACATATCCCTGAGCATCGGCATCAGGATGATCGGGAGAATAAATTGTCTTAAAGGGTCTCTGATCCTCCACCACAGCAGCTACCCTAACTCCGGGAGTTACGTTTCTGTTTATAGCACGGTTAAACTTACTTCTGAAGCTATTGTCCTCCATGGATTGAAAAATTACCATTTTTCTTCTGTAGGGTCCCCCCCTTTCCGTTCTGGTAGTATCCATATGAGCGATATTTTCAGATGCTATATCCAACCGCATTTTTTGTGCTGTTAAGCCGGAGGCGTTAATATTCATTGAGCTTAAAAAAGACATAAACTATCATCCTTTCTCTTGTTCATAAAAACATGGAAATAGCAGTATCAGAGCTTTTCCTATATTAAAAAAATACTTATTGATTATATTAAAAAAAATTAGTAATTATTACCTATTAAACATTCTACATTTTCAATCATAAAAATGCAAGTTTTTTATAAATTTTTATTATAAATCCTATGATATTATTTTAAAATTATAAGAACTTTAAATTTGTGTAAAAATTAAAGCTGTTTTAATTTCATATTATTATATATTCTTTTTTATTATTTGTCTAATAGATAGTAATATGATTATTTTTTATAATTACATCAAACCATGCTTCTATATTTTCCCTTTTTTTACCGAATTTATTCAGAGAAGATTTCTAATTTACTTGCATTTTTGCCATAAATAAGGTATATAAAGGGTATGTAAAAATATATAAAATTAAGGAGTATATTATGTTTAGAGAAGCGTTGCGACCTGCATGGGTAGAAGTTAGTTTGAAAAATTTAGAATATAACATTAAAAATATACTGGGAAAAATCGGCCCGGGAAAAGAATGTATCGGTGTGGTAAAAGCTGACGGCTATGGACACGGAGCAGTAGAGGTGGGTAAGATTCTTTTAGCCAACGGCGTAACTACTCTTGCAGTTGCAACATTAAGGGAAGCTATCTCCCTTCGTGAGGCCGGGTTTTCCTGCCCAATTGTACATTTAGGTCTAGTTCCAACCATGTACGGTCACATTCTTTTAGATTATGACTTAACTCCGGTAACGGCTTCCCTTGAAAACGCCTCTGCCCTTTCAGACCTTGCAAAAGCCAAAGGAAAAATACTGCATGGCTTTGTTGCCGTAGATACTGGAATGGGGCGAATTGGCTTACTGCCCAATGATGACAGCGTATTAGAAATTCAAAAAATAAATCAATTATCGAATTATAAGTTAAAAGGCATTTTTTCTCATTTTGCCACATCGGACGAGAAAGATAAAACCTATGCCAATCTTCAGATAGATAAATATATAAATTTCTGCGAGTGCCTAGAGAAGAGCGGAGTTGAAATTGCCGTTAGAACCTTTGCCAACAGTGCAGCTATAATGGAACTGCCCCATTCACACTATCATGCCGTCAGGCCGGGAATCATTCTCTACGGCTGCTATCCATCCGGGGAGGTGAATCCAGAGTTCCTTTCCATTAAACCTGTTATGAGCGTAAAAGCTAATATAGTGCAGCTCAAGAGTGTTTCAACCGGCTCCTCTATCAGCTATGGTCGCCGCTTTACCACAGAACGGCAAAGCTTAATCGGAACCTTGACCTTGGGTTATGCCGATGGTTATCCTCGCCCTCTTAATGGACAGGGGCGAGTAATTGTAAAGGGCTGTTACGCTCCCGTGGTAGGAAACATTTGCATGGATCAATGCATGATAGATGTTACAGAGGTTCCTTATGTAAAGGAGGGAGATGAGGTCATTCTCATGGGTAGTGACGGTAAATTGTCCATAACTGCTGAAGAAATCGCAGAAAAAACAGGAACTATTAGTTATGAAATTCTCTGTGCATTCGGGCAGAGGCTTCCAAAGGTATATATCTGATATCGGATTTATATAAAGTTATTTTTTTTAATTTATTCAAAGGAGGAATTATGGTTGTATTAGAAGGAATTATTGGTTTTTTAAACAACATCTTATGGAGCTACTTACTGATTATCATGTTGATAGGGCTGGGTATTTTCTTTTCATTTAAAACTAAATTTGTTCAGCTCAGGTGTTGGGGTGAAATGTGGCATCTCTTGGGCTCTGATTTTTCCAAGACGGAAGGGATGGCTAAAAAAGGAATTTCCTCTTTTCAGGCCTTCTGCATTGGTGTAGCTTCCAGAGTTGGAGTAGGGAACCTGGCCGGTGTGGCCATGGCCATTTTAAACGGCGGACCGGGAGCTGTATTTTGGATGTGGCTTATTGCTGTGATCGGAGGTGCATCTAGCTTTGTAGAAAATACCTTGGCGCAAATCTATAAGGTAAAAGACGGCGAAAACTTTAAGGGCGGACCTGCCTACTATATGGAAAGAGCCTTGGATAAAAGATGGATGGGCATTATCTTTGCTATTCTCATCAGCTTATGTTTTGGTTGGGTATTTAATGCTCTTCAAGCCAATACTATCACCGCTGCCTTTAATAGTGCATTCGGCATTAGCACCATGGTAACGGGGATCATCCTTACCGTGGTTACGTTGATCATTATTTTTGGTGGGATTCATCGAATTGCTAAGATTTCCAGTATTGTTGTCCCTATTATGGCTCTTGCATACATAGCTATTACCATATTTATCATGGCAAAAAACATTGTACATATTCCGGGAGTAATCGGCTTAATCTTTGCCAATGCTTTCGGTCCTGAGCAATTTATGGGAGGAGTCATCGGTGCCGCTATTATGCAAGGAATTAAAAGGGGCTTGTTTTCCAACGAAGCAGGTATGGGTAGTGCGCCTAATGCAGGAGCAACTGCTACTGTATCTCACCCTGTAAAGCAAGGTCTTATCCAAACCTTGGGAGTATTCACAGATACTTTAATTATCTGTAGCTGTACTGCATTTATCGTACTTCTCAGTGGAGACAGTCTCACCATGGGGTTACAAGGGGTTCAGATTACTCAGTATGCTATCAGCAGTCAAGTAGGTGATTGGGCTTCGGTATTTGTGGCAATTTGTATCTTACTCTTTGCATTCTCTTCCATTTTAGGCAATTATGCTTACGCAGAAGGAAATATAAAGTTCATAAAAGATAATAAATTGTTTTTGAATATCTTTAGAGCTTGTGTTGGAGGAATGGTTTTATTTGGCTCCTTGACCGGTATCAATATCGTTTGGGATATGGCCGACGTCTTTATGGGATTGATGGCAGTAACAAACTTAATCGCTTTAGCCTTATTATACAAGGTTGCTGTTAGGGCATTGGATGATTATCTACGCCAAAAAAAGCAAGGTCTGGATCCGGTGTTTTACGCGGATAGCATTGAGCTCCCATTCCCTGAGAGAGTAACTTGCTGGGAAAAAAAGCCCAAATAGTCCTGATCAAAAAGTAAAAGTGCTGAATAAAACGCTCAGCACTTTTATTTTATTTTGAAAACAATCAAAGAAGCAAGAATAAAAAATTTTAATTATACTAAAGTAGACTTACAACCTCACCATAAATTTCCTTTTCTAATTCTTCTGCCTCAAGGTACATAGCTTCACATTTGGAGTGATATGTTTCCTTTAGCTCCTGATCTTTAATGACAGGAAGATTAATTAATACATTCAGTCTGGCTGACTTTGCACAGGACAATAAGTTGACTGCTGCAACTCCCAAGTCGGTGACAGCACCTCTATTGGATTTTCCAATCAATGGTTGGGTCAGCTTCAATCCTAAGATAGACATTCTCATAGCTTCCAGTGGAACCTCTGTGGCTTCCAAGGTAGCTTCTCCGATAGCTTTGCTTCTAAGCATCATTTCTTCTTCGTTGGTTCTGGGTAATTTATAAGCATTGGAAAGAGCGTTAAAGGCATCCTTGTCCTTTTCCATACCTGCTAAAAAATCTTTCATAAGTTGCTCTGCTGCCCCTTTAATTTCCAAACAAAGGGGTTCAAATTCCGCGTATTTTTCTCTGCCTAAGGTGAGGTTAATCACCATAAGGGTCAGTGCAATGCCCTGTGCGCCTGCCAAAGCAGCTGCCGCACCTCCTCCGGGAGCAGGTGCATCCGAAGATAGAATATCGTTATATTCCTTTATAGATAATAGACTTAGTTCCATATTCCACCAACGTTTCTAATCAATGTAAGCGATAACTTCAATTTCTACCAAGGCATCCTTTGGTAGCTTGGCTACCTCAAAGGCAGATCTGGATGGATAAGAGCCTTGGGTAAAATATTGAGCATAAACGCTATTCATGGCGGCAAAGTCCTTTATGTCATCCATAAACACTGTAGTTTTTAATACCTTGTCCAAAGAACTCCCAGCTTCTTCCAAAATTGCCTTAATATTTTCAAACACTTGCTTAGTCTGCTCTTCAATGGTTTTCCCTACAATTTCACCTGTGGCAGGATCCAATGGTACTTGACCTGAGGTAAAGATTAGGTTCCCCAAAATATTACCCTGAGAATATGGACCGATAGCAGCGGGGGCTGCTTTTGTTGATACTATTTTCCTCATTCTAGTTTCTCCTTTTAATTTTTATATAATAAATATTGTCTAAAACCATATTGAATATACAGCTAGTGTGAGAGCTTTTGCTTTACATCCTCTGCCGGTATAGGTCTGGAATAGTAATATCCTTGAACGATATCGCAATGCAACTCTTTCAGTAGTTCTACCTGCTCCTTAGTCTCTACACCTTCAGCTACTGTTTCTATTTTAAGCTCATTTAGCATTCTTATTACATTTTTTATTACAATCTTTGAATGATCGTTTTCATAAAATCCTTCAAAGAAGGTTTTATCTAGCTTAACTACATCCACAGGTAGGTTTTGCAGCAGACCCAATGAAGAGTACCCACTTCCAAAGTCATCCATGGATAAAGTAAATCCGGCATCGTGTATTTGTGACAATACTCCCAGTAAAATTTCTTGGCTTTCAAGGATAACGGTTTCTGTTAATTCTATCTCTAATAATCTCCTTGGAACTTGATATTTATCCGCCAACTGGCAAAGCTCCTGCACGAAATGAGGTTTACTTAAATGATGTCTTGAGAAATTCACAGAGACTGTAACAGGTTTTAATCCATCATCAATCCAACCCCTAATAATCTTACAGGTATTTTCAAACATATAAAGATCCAGTCGAATAATAAAACCATTTTTCTCAAACAAAGGAATAAATGTGTCGGGATAAGTGATATCTTGATTGTCATATTTCCATCTGACCAATGCTTCGGCACCTGCGATTGTTTCATCCTTTAAAGCATACTTAGGTTGAAGAAATACTTTGAACTGCTGGGTAGTCAAGGAATTTTCCATCTTACCTTCTAATTCTTTTTCAAAGATCAATTTATCTTTGTAGTTTGCATCAAAATCCACTACCATTTCTTTGCCTTCTTGCTTAGCCATTCGGTGGGCAAAATTGGCCTTTTCAAACATGGAATTAATATTGTTATCTTCCACATCCTCATGTTTAATAACATACTGCCCTAAGGGGAATCTCACCTGATAGGTGAAGTCCTCTCCCATTGTCTTATAGAAATTCTTAACAAAATTTCGTCTTAAGCTATAAATTTGATCCCAATTCTTAAATTGATGTAAAATAACAAATTCATCTATGCCTACCTTAGCATAAGTTTCGTTGACATTTTGTAAATTATCCTTTAAAGCCATGTCCATAGCTTTTAAAATTTGATCTCCAGTGCCAAAGCCAAAGATATCGTTAATTATTTTAAAATTTTCTACGTCTAATTTCATTAGTATATAGGAGACATTTGGATTTTCTTCCAAGAGGCGTTGTGCCTCTATTTTAAACTTTGCCAAGTTAGGTGCACCGGTAAGCTCGTCATAATATGCTATTTTTGACAAATCCTCAATATGCTTCTTTTGCATTTTATCGGCTTTATTTTGCATCCCTAGAATATAGAATAAGAATAAAATAAAACAAGTCATTATGATAACAGCCAGTAGTCCGGTATTGGTGGTTATTTTAGAACTATACGCTGTCATTACTTCTTCAGGGACTATGGTAAAGATATTCCAGTCGTTAATACCTATTCCATCATAAGATGCCAAGCGTTTATCACCTTCAAGATCATATTTAATAAGTCCTGAGCGATTTAAATATAAATTAGATCGCACTGTTTCGAAAGAATCTAAATCGTAAAATTCACATTCAGATAATTGTTCTAAGTAATTATTGGCTTTTAAAAGAGAATAATCATTTGTGGTTCTGACAATAATTTCACCTTCGTTATTTACAACATATACATAACCCTTCCCTTTAAAGGAAGGTAGAAAGAGCTGGCTCAGTTTATCTGCAGGATAACTTCCCACTAATACACCGGTTACCTCTCCGTCCTTCTCAATAGGGGTAGCCATGATCATAACAACTGTATCTCTGAGTAGGGATTCCAAAGGTTCAGATAGTAAGGTTTCCCCTGTAAGGGCTCTTTTAAAGTATGCTCGATTCTTGATATTGATTTTCTCACCATTGGTGACTAATGCATTTCCTTCAGGATCAACAATAAGCATATTCTCAAAGTTTGTATCCTCCACCACTTCCTTAAGCATAGTTAAAATAGTATTGGCATCTCCTTCATTGTGTGAAATCATGGAGGCAATACTTTTTATAGATTTAAACTCTGCATTTACTTCTGAGGTAAAATTAAACTTTTGCTGTTGCAATATTTCTTCTAATGTAGAATATGTATTATCTGATAAATATTTATTTAAGGTATCATTATACATATATAAACCAAAAGCAGCAATTGCAAAAATAGCAATCATAATAATTATCAGTTGCTTTTTTGTTACTTTTTTTGCCATAATCAACCTCTATGACCTGATGTCTTTCATTAGTCTATTATTTTATTTTATATTAAAGTATTTCAAAAAGCAATTGTCTTTTTATTTTTCATATTAATACTTTTCTATGCACCTTCCTGGCGTCTATTTATTCAATGCTAACAGATCTGCTACAAGTGCCTTTAGCTTATCATCCATTTGCTGGGAATTAAACTGACAAGTTCCCACAGCCTTATGGCCGCCGCCCCCGTATTTCAGCATTAGTGCACCCACATCCACCTTGGAGGTTCTGTTCACTACGCTGTGTCCTACAGCAGCAGAGCAGCCTTCCCCACCTTTTCCTGAGACGATCCAAACAGAAATATTCTGCTCAGGGAACAAACTGTAGATGATAAATCTATTGCCGGCATAAATTAATTCCTGCCCCCTTAGATCTGTGATGATTACCTGATCCTGGATCCTAGTATGCTCCTTTAACATCTTTATGAACAGATCTGTCTGTTCCATGTACTTTGTCACTCTCTCGGCTACATCGGGAAGATCCAGTATTTCATCAATAGATAATTCTCCACACCAATCTATCAATTCTTCCATCAGCGCATAATTGGGTATGGTAAAATCTCTAAAACGTCCCAAGCCCGTACGGGGATCCATGATAAATCCTAATAAGATAAAACCATTTGGATTGAGAATTTCATCCACAGTTAGATTGGCACTGTCTACCTTATCTACAGCCTCTAAAAGTTCATCAAATTCCGGAAACTTCTCTTTACCTCCATAATAATCATAAATCACGTGAGCAGCACTGGGACAAAGACGGCTATCCCCTTTATACTTTCCTTTGTAAGCATTTCTCTCCATTTCGCTGGAGTGGTGATCAAACCACAGACCGCAACCCTCCACAAAGGGAACATTGGCCAGACAGTCGTTTTCGTCTATCACCTCAAGCCCATCCTGTAAGTCCTTGGGATGTACAAACTTCCAACTATCAATAATTCCTGCTTTTTTCAAAAAAACAGCACATACTAATCCATCGAAATCAGACCTGGTAATTAATCGCATGTTTTACCTACCTTTCAAAACATAAACTTTTATCGCTATAGTTTTTTTATATTCAATATTTTACTGACAATAAAGCCAATAGGGAATACCAATACTGTAAATAATGCACCCATTTTCGCAGCACCCATCACGGACAAGTCTGTATATGCTGATCCTGCAACAAACAATGCCACCGTAAGCCCCATTCCTGCAATTACTCCTGCCATAATGACATCCTTGGGCTTCATACTTTCAGGAAGCCCGAATTTTAGCAGGGATGCAATCCAAGTAAATAAGGAAATACCTATGGTCTTACCGACAATTAAGGATGCTAATATGATCCAAGTCAAATTGTTTATACCGGAGAACTCCACTCCTGCATTGGAGATACCAAAAAGTATGAGACCATAATCTACAAAAGGAGCAACTTGATGTTCAAAATTGGCTAATGTAGAATGTCCTGTGGCGTCATCCACACCATGCATATCCGTATGGTGCACTACCCTACCGGTCTTAGGTAAGAAAGGTACGATAAATACCAAGGATAGCGCCGGATGAAGGTGAGCATTGTGCATGCCGAACCAAGCGATGGTGCCTGCAATAAATATGTATGGGAAGTAACTCTTAATGTGCATCTTGTTAAAGACAAAGGCTACCACCATGGCACCTGCCACCAGAAGAAGCCAAATAGGCTCTGTTGGTGTGGTGGGATCCGGGTAGAAAATGGCGATGATAGCCAATCCGATGGCATCGTCTGCAACTGCTAATAATAGCAAAAAGCTTACTGCCGGATGACTTTTTCCAAAGATCAGCCTTGCTAAAAGCCATGCTAAGGCAATATCTGTGGCTGTGCAAATGCCCCATCCGTTGGTGTAATCCGGAGAACCAAACACAGCGTTTAAAATAAAGAATATGCAAATAGGACCTAATACTCCCCCCGCAGTAGCCATTAGCGGAGTAACAGCTTTACTAATAGGGTTCAAAGCACCACCCTTAGAAAGACTGTTGACGATTTCTACTCCTGCAATACCAAAGAAGAATACCATGAAAATGTCATTGACTAAAAAATGAAAATTATAATGACCGATCAATTCTAAATGTAAAAAATGGGAATATCCTTCCGGGTCAACGTTAGCCCAGACAAGTGCAATTACTACTCCTGCGATTAGCGGTATGGAGTATTCTCTGATTTTTTTCAACATTTCGTCCCCTCTTCTAAAAAAATATTTGTATACAGTATACCTTAAGAGTTATACCTTATGCATAGTATATTCATATTATCAAAAATCTGAATTTAATACAATAAGTTTTGTCAAAAAATCTATATATATTTAGAGGCCTCTTCGTCGGCTACCACCATGAGTCTGGGGTGCATTTGTAGAATAGAACCCGGTATTTCAGGCGTAACGGGTCCGTATAAAACCTCCCTCAGGACCTTTGCTTTCCTTTCACCACTAACACATAAAACAATACGCTTGGCTAACATGATGCTTTTGATTCCCATGGTAATGGCCTTTTTAGGCACATCTTCTCTGGATGGAAAATACTTGGCATTGGCATCAATGGTGCTTTCCTTTAGCTCAACGCAATGGGTCAACTGCTCAAAGGCTTCATCAGGTTCGTTGAATCCAATGTGTCCGTTTCCTCCTAAACCCAAAAGCTGTAAATCTATCCCCCCCAACCCTTCTATTAGTTTGTCATAACGCTCACACTCTCTCAGAATGTCCCTGGTCAAACCGTTAGGTAGATGGGTATTTTCAGGTAGGATATTGATATGATTAAATAAATTGGAATACATGTAATACCGATAACCGTTTTTATCACCCGGAGGTAGTCCTACGTATTCATCTAAATTTACCGTACTCACTAAAGAAAAATCAATGTCACCCTTTTCGTACCACTGGACTAATTGTTCATAGATTCCCAAAACCGTAGAACCTGTGGCCAGACCTAATACAGCATTTTCCTTTAAAATGACCTGCGCAGAGAGAATATTGGCGGCCTTTCGGCTCATGTCCTTGTAATCCTTGGCTTTAATAATCTTCATTGAAATCTTTCCCTTTCTTGAACCTTTTCAATTTTTGTGTTCCATGATTTTCTTAAAGGTTTAGAAATTATTTTTTTATTCTATCTTACATGTGAAAAGCGGTATTTTCACTAATTTTATCTTTCTAATCTTTTGTTAACGATATCCTTTAAGTTTTGTAATTCTTTGCCTTACGTCATCTGAAAAATTTCGGATACACTCATCCATATATTCCGTTACCTCTTTTCCATATAGCAAGGGCAATAGATCCAGAGCATAGCTTAAGGCATCTGATTGATCTGTCTCATGGGATTCAAAAAAGGTGGCATTAGCGGAAAACCGTCCCAAAGTAGCCAAGTCATATCGTTTTCCTCCCCCAATCTGTGAATCAAAAACTCCCAGCAAAGCCGCTTTTAATGCGGGATGTGCCGACACATCTAAGGGGATCTTGTCTTCATCGTGAAGCCAATCCAATCCTCTCCAGACTTCGCAGCCGTAAAATGCTTTGGGTTTATAGTCTATTTCCTGCAATGCTTGAATGGTTCTGAGGCACACAGCCACATGAGTATCGTGTTTATCCGCCGGATTATGGGTATAAATTACCTCCGGCTTTAATTCCATGATTACATTTTTTAAGTTTTCTGTCAGCTTTGTGTCAGTCAAATCTTTTATAAGGCTACTGGGGTATTTCAAAGTGATCATCTGACCGTAATTTCCTATTTGGGCTGCTTTCGCCTGCTCCCTTCCACGAACCTCCATCATTTCATGGTCAGTATATTTTTCGTAAATCCCCTGGCGAGGGCTTCCTGCGCCATCTGCACAGACCACGGCTGAAAAGGTGAGATCTGGATTATCAAAGCAGGTCAGTATTCCGTGCTGAGCCATGATCTCAATGTCATCCTGATGAGCCCCAATGGCTAAATGAGTCGTTTTCATAGTGTTTTCCCTCCTAATGACGGTAGGCTGGCAGCGGCGATGCTCTGACCCACCCTTCTGGTATTTTCATCCGGGAGCTGAATGTTGACATGTGAGAACTCAGGGTACTCTTCATCGATGACTGCCTTAGCTCTCGTTAAAATGATTTCGCCTCCCAATCCCGAAGTAACTCTACCTAAAATTAATAGATGCTTTAATGAATAGAACCTTGCATAAAGTGGGATGGTGTGCCCTAAATAACAGCCTATGGTGTTAAAGATGGATTCCGCCCGTGAATCCCCTTCTTCCATAAGCTGTTGCACCCTTTTTAATTTGCTTGCCAAGGAAGTCTCCCGGCTTAAATCTACACCAACCATATGAGCCAGTCTGATTACTGCATCCTGGGAAAAATACTTACATCCCACGCCCCTGTCCCCGGACCATTCATCTATGGGACCTTCAGGGGAAAGATCTACCGGTGCAAAAGCCAGTTCGTTGATTTTTCCCGTAATGCTTCCGCTTCCATCCACATAACCCACAGCTTGACTTGTTCCCATGGCAATGCCCAAAATGTCGGTATCCTGTAGGCTCATGGCCCCTGCCAAGGCAGTTACGTCACCGTCATTAGCCACTTCCAAGGGGACATTTCCTATTTCCTTGGCGGCTCGAATGTAAATATCTTCAACCTTATCATGAAAGTCTTTTTCCTCTACTTGCAAAAACAAAGAGGCAACCTTTGTCTTATTTTCAATATATATCCCTGCTGAGCTGACACCGATGGCATCTACCCGAGGCATCTTGGATGCTGCTGCTCGAAAGGATTCCAGAATTCCCTGAAAATGATACTCCGGGTTACTGTTTTCCTTGGGGAGCCACAAAACTTCCTCAGAATAAACTGTTTGTCCATCTATTACAGCGGAAACCTTTCTATCCGAACCCCCCGCATCAAACCCGATGCGACAGCCCTCTAAATTTCTTCCAACGGATTTATGCTGCTGCATGGGTGCCGGCACATCCTTCAACTCACCTGATTCTATACAAAATTCCTTACCATAGACTTTACTCATAAACCTATAGTCGAATTCTCTGATACCACCCACCTGATACTGCTTTGACAAATAGTCAGCCAATAACTTGCTCCCGTAGATTACTACTTTCCAAGCCCCCTCTGACCAAATCAAAAATTTTACTATTTTTTCAATAAAAAGACAATCTTCTCCCAATTTAACCTCTGTGCCATGAATTAATGTATGAAATACAGAGATTTGGCTATTTTCACGAAAAATCCCTATGGCTATTGGAATCTCAGCTGTCTTTAAATGATCTCTGAAATAGCTTTCCAGGGGTATAAAGGAGGGATCCAATTCCGGGATATTTTTTATCATCTCGTAAAATCACCTCCATATTTATTCACTATGTCAGTCATGATACTCCACTTTTTTTCCATATCTTCTACAAGCTTTAACTGGGTTCTGCAGCGATCCAAATTGTGGTCCTCTCTGTGAATCTTAAAATAAACATCTCCGTTTAAGTAGTCTGTTAAAAATCTAAGCCCGCATTCTAATGTCATAATTTTAGCTCCTAAAGGTAAAAGAGCAACTTCCTTTTCCGTTAAGGAGGCTCCCGCTTCTTCCAGATAACCTTTTGTGTATGCATCAAAAAAGCTTTCTTCCATCCAAACCTTAGAAAGATCTTTTTCATCCTCTGGGGCGGGGTTAGTTCCAAATCGGATGGCATCTCCGTAATCGTAGTGGCAGAGACCCGGCATAACTGTGTCCAAATCCACCGCACAGATTCCTTTGCCCGTATGTCTATCAATCAAGGAGTTATTGAGCTTGGTATCGTTATGGGTTACTCTCACAGGTAGCTCCCCCTCATTCATCAACCGAACCAAAGTGCCGGCCTCCTCTTTTCTGTCCAGAACAAATGCAATTTCCTTTTGTACATTAGTTGCTCGCCCCTTGGGGTCATTCTTTAAGGCCAAAACAAACTGCTCATATCTTTCTATGGTGTTATGAAAGGCGGGAATGGTTTCGTGCAATGTGTCTGCAGGATAATCAGAAAGAAGTTTTTGGAATCTGCCGAAAACCTTGGCGGATTCGTACATATGCTCGGGTTTTTCCGCTCGCTGCAAGGTAATGGTGTCCTCTATAAAGGTGTAGCACCTCCAAAATTCACCTTTTTCATCCTTAAAAAATGATTTTCCTGCTAATGTGGGAATTAGGTTTAAGGTCTCCCGCTCCGGATCCCCTCCCTCTGCTATAATTTTATTTCTTAAAAATGCCGTTACTCCCTCAATATTTGCCATCAATTGATATGGGTTTTTAAAAACCTTAGTATTGATTTTTTGTAAGATATATCGCTTTACAGAACCATCCTCCTGCTGAAGATAGATGGCATATGTATCGTTTATATGGCCGCATCCATAGGGCAACTCCCCTGCAAGCTCCCCCGAAAATCCGTACACATCTACTGCATTTAACACTCTTGTATCCAAAGTTAATTTCACCTCTTGACCTCCTGCTTCCATCGGCACCTTACACATGACGTTCCTCATATCCCTCAGGGTTATTCCTTTGCCATCTCCAAGAATCCTCACACATGTTTTTTAGATTTTTTTTGGCTTTCCAATTCAATTCATATTCTGCTTTTTCCGGGTTGGCATAACACTCCGCAATATCTCCTGCCCTTCTGGGTTTGATAACGTATGGAATTTTCTTTCCACTGGCCTCCTCAAAAGCACTCACCATTTCCAACACGCTGTGACCTGTACCTGTGCCTAAATTGTAAATAGCCAATCCACAATTTGTTTCTAGCTTTTTCAAGGCTGCCAAATGCCCTTCAGCCAAGTCTGTAACGTGAATATAGTCCCTTACTCCCGTTCCGTCAGGTGTGGGATAATCATTGCCGAACACATTTAAAGCGGGTAATTTGCCAATGGCCACCTGAGTAATATAGGGTACCAAATTGTTGGGGATCCCGTTGGGGTCTTCTCCCATAATACCGCTTTCATGGGCTCCTACGGGATTAAAGTATCGTAAAATAGCTATATTCCAGAAATTATCTCCAAAGTAGATATCCTTCAGCATGTTTTCAATCATAAGCTTTGTGGCTCCGTATGGATTGGTGGTGGAAAGGGGAAAATCCTCGGTAATGGGAACTGTATGGGGATCTCCGTACACCGTGGCAGAAGAACTAAAAACAAAATTTTTCACTTGAAACTTTTCCATGATCTTTAAAAGCTGTAAGGTAGAGCAAAGATTATTTTCATAGTATTTCAGAGGAAGGTTGACGGACTCACCCACCGCCTTTAACCCTGCAAAATGTACTACGGCTGCGATTTCATGGTTATTGAAAACTTCCATTATCCCATTTTCATCTCGCAAATCCATTTCATAAAATGAAAAATCCTTTCCTGTAATTTGTTTGATTCGGTCTATGGCCATCCTACTACTGTTGGAAAGATTATCTACCACAACGATGTCTTCTCCAGCTTCTAAAAGAGATACACAGGTATGGCTACCGATATATCCGGCTCCTCCGGTTACAAGTATTTTCATCCTTCACGCCTTTCTTGTTAATCCAATTTATATAATTTCTTTAGCTTCATTTTATTTCATTTTATTTAAAATTCATATAGGAATTCAAATAGAATTTATTTTTTATTTAGTTATTTATTACAAATTTGGTGGTTTACTATAATTTATTATCAGTTAATTTTAATGTTCCAAACCGTCGTATTTCTACGAAATGACAACATCCCACCCCAAATGTTCCTTCCATTGTGGTCTGAAATTCCTCTTTCATTTCTTTGGGGAAAAAATTGATGGTGGTTCCTCCGAATCCACCTCCGTGAATTCTCCATGCACCCTTTCCCTTCAAAAGTTTTTCCGCAAGAAATAATGCCAGGGAAATACTTTGTCTCTGGGGAACCTCAGGAGAGTATACATTCTGCAAGTATTGGAAAGAAGAGTATCCCGATTCACAGATGAGCTTTCGTATTTCTACCTCATCTTTTTCCTTCATGGCTTTCCTCAATGCCTCCACCCTCTGATTTTCTTTAAAATAATGGAGAGATCTTAAGACTGCCCGATCACCGAAACAATCTCTGAGAGCCTCCATGTCCTTTAAAACCATTTCTTCTGTAACAAATCGTAAGGTTTTTACCCCAAAGAAGGAAGCAATGGATTTCATTTCCAAAGGGATAGAGTCGTAAAGGTGCAAATCACCTTGGTGGCTATCACCGGTTTTCACAAGGCAGAGAAGGAGACCAATATCTTGAAAATCAAAGGGCAGTTTTTCCAAAAAAGGACTTTCTTCCTTGAAATCCATAAAGGACATGCCCCCCTGTGCCACTGCCATTTGATCCATGAGACCGCTGTCCTTTCCAAAATAACTGTTCTCAGCATATTTTCCGCTTTGAGCGTAAAATTCAGGGCTGAGTTTATCTTGATTATACAGGCTATCAAACACCTTGGCAATTAACACTTCAAAGGCCGCTGAGGAAGAAATTCCCAACCCCATAGGAATGTTGGAATCCATGGCCATGTCAAACCCTCCCACATGTTTTCCTTTGTTAACAAAGGAGGAAGCAACCCCTAATATAAGTCCTTGGGAGGTACCCAACAAATCTCGGGTAAACATAAAATCCTTTAATTTTATTTGAAAATTAAAGCATCCATCCATGGATTTTAGCCTTACGATACTATCCTGTCGCTTACTTACTATGGCCATCATATCCAAATGAATTGCTGCTGCCATAACCATTCCCTGATTGTGATCCGTATGATTTCCGCAGATTTCAATTCGTCCCGGAGCGGAAAACACATGGTAGGGCTGCACTGATTGCTCTCTTAAATATAGCTTGTCATGGGAGAACCCACGGCAAAAAAAAGTATGGAGCTCTTTCAGCCGAGCTTCTTGCTTTAGAGCTTGGGTGACTCCATAAACCTTTTTCAAATTTACTTTTAATTGTCTTTCCTGTTCTAATTGCAAATGGTCAACCCCGTTTCTTTATCAAAGAGATGGAAAGCTCTAACATCTAGCTCTATAACAAATTTTTCCCCAACTTTAGCCGGAGTGTGGGGAGGTAACTTTGCAACCAACTTTTCTTCCCCTAAAGTAAAATATGCATATACCTCAGATCCCATAAGCTCTGTTAAATCCACATCTACTTCCAGAGAGTGATCTATATTTTTTACTTCATCCCACAAATTTTCTGCACGAATTCCTAAAATTACAGTTTTACCGATATAAGGACGGAGTACATCCTGTGAAGCTTTTCCCTCAACAACTGGAAACCTCTTCCCTGCTAGCAGGACAAAAAAGCTACCTTCTTCTTCTAAAATTTCAACATTTAAAAAATTCATCTTGGGAGATCCGATAAAGCTGGCTACAAACATATTCCCCGGTTTTTCATATAAATTCTGAGGAGTATCCACCTGCTGTATAAATCCATCCTTCATTACTACAATGCGATCCCCCATGGTCATGGCTTCCATTTGATCATGGGTTACGTAAACGAAGGTGGTACCTAAACGCTTATGTAGTTTGGAGATTTCTGTACGCATTTCTGTACGCAATTTTGCATCCAAATTGGAAAGAGGTTCATCTAGTAGAAACACTTTTGGATTTCTAACCATGGCACGACCTAAGGCTACGCGCTGCCTCTGACCTCCTGAAAGAGCCTTGGGCTTTCGTTCCAAATAATCTTCGATTTGCAAAATTTTTGCAGCCTCATCAACCTTAGCTTTAATCTCATCCTTTGGCATTTTTTTTAATTTTAAAGCAAAAGCCATATTTTTATAGACGCTCATATGTGGATACAGGGCATAATTTTGAAAAACCATGGCGATATCCCTCTCTTTTGGAGGAAGCTCATTGACCTTAGTGTCACCGATAAACAATTCTCCCTCAGAGATTTCCTCTAACCCGGCAATCATTCTGAGAGTAGTAGATTTCCCGCATCCGGAAGGTCCTACCAATATGACAAATTCCTGATCTTGAATTTCCAGATTGAAATCGTGTACTGCCACAACACCCCCGGAATAAATTTTTTTAATATTTTTCAAAGATATACTGGCCATATATGCCTCCCTTTTTCATCCACAAGTCTAATCTATGGTCTTTCAATTAAATTTTTACAATTTTTTTCTCTTTATGTTTGCTTATTTTTTAGTATCAATTTTTTAAACTATATCACTTAATTTTCCATTTCAACGGTAAGTATTCCAAAGTAATCCGGACTATGGAAGTCCGGTGCCGGCAAGTCTATGGGTGACCAACAACCGTAGTGTATATTGCTGCATTCCTCTCCACACTTAAAGAAATTAGCCCTCATGGAAAGTCCGTCTCGGAGTTGGAACTTCGGAAAATATTCCCGTATAAAGGCATAAGGTATTTGATATTCCAAACTCCACCCTCTTTGGGTGGACATCTCGCCATTTTCATTTTCCTGACTTGCATACACTTCTGTCTTTACCTGAAATAGATCCTTATGGTTTTCAATCTCCAAGTTCCTTCTGTCAAATCGATTTGTTCCTATGGAGATGAATAGGGTTCCCAATCCATTAAACTCAAAGTTAATGTATTCTTTACTATGTACCGGATCCGGCATGAGGAAAAACTCCATGCAATTGTCAGTATATACCGGACCATTGAGCTCTCTAACCTCAGCCTTGACATCTTGATCGTCGGTAACCATTCTCACAGCAAAAGCCTGAGGTAGAGCTAGGACATGTGCATGGGTGCTGGGTCTGTAGCTACAACCCCAAGGAAAGGTATCGAGCTCTGCACGAGGCACCGTGGAAAATTCCGGTTCCTCCCCATTCTGAAAATGAATGGTATATCCACGAGGTAAGCAATTTTTCTTCATTCAAACACCTACTTATAATCTTACGATGGCTCCTGATTCTACTGATTGATGAATGGCTTCTACGATCTTAGTATTGATCAAACCTGCATCTTCGTTGGCTTCTGGGGCTTCATCTTTTCTGAGGCAATCTACAAAATGATGAAGCATGAAGTTAGAGTTTCCTGTGGCCATTTGGTTAATAGGAGTTCCTAGGGTATGTACGTGAGAGAACTTTTGAGATGTTCCCATTCTTACCATCTGATCATAGGTATCGATATATAAGCTACCTTCTGTTCCGATGATTTCCATCTTCAAATCATAGATCAAAGGCATGCTATTTGGAAGCACCCAACTGGAAGATAAGGTAGCGTGTGTTCCATCAGTGTAGTTTAAGGTGGTTTGAATGGTATCGTAAAGATCTAGTCCCATGGATAGCAGCTTTTTCTTAGTTCCTACAGCATAGACGCTTTCCACGCTCTTTCCAGAGAACCATGCGATCATATCCACCAAATGTGGGAAGAGGAACCAACCTACCGAGGAACCCTTGGACCACTTTAATAACTCTGTTGGCACAAATATGGTGTCATTTAATCGGGCATTTACATTGAGGATTTCTCCGATGGATCCTCCATCAATATTGTTTTTTGCAGCCACAATAGGAGAATTCCATCGATTCTCAAAGGCAACCATGCATTTTACTTGATTTTTCTTTACCGCTGCTACCATCTCTTCACATTCTGCTACAGAAGTAGAAAATGGTTTTTCACATAATAGGTGAATCCCTTTATTAGCTGCATAAAGCACCGCATCCTTGTGGAGAAAGTCAGGTGTTGCAATAATCACCCCATCCATTTCCACCTCATCCATCATAACCTTGTAATCTGTAAAGGCAGGGACATTATAGATATCTTTCACGGAAGTTAAGGTGTTTTCATCGTATTCAGAAATCGCTGCAACCTCCGCAAAAGGGTTTTCATTGATGGTATTTGCAAACATAGTGCCTCTGATTCCCATTCCAATAATTCCAATTTTAATCATTTCTTTTCTCCTTTTTTCATTACGCTTTTTTAAGTTAATTTTTTAATGTTTTTTATTTAAAAAGTCCATATTTTTATTTTAAAATATCTTTATAAAAATAAATTGATGTTTTATTGAATTTTTATTGAATTTTTACTACTAAATTTAAATTTTTATTTTAAATTTTTATTTTTATTTTAAATTTTAATTTATTTGAAAATTTTTTGTGATTTTTTTAGTAAAAATTTATACATTTTAATTCAACTAATATACATTACGTTCTTAACAGTTTATTTTTTACCTGGAGTATCACCTTAACTCCCTCACCCTTACTGCTTAACAGCTCCTGCTGTCATTCCGCTGACCAGATATTTCTGCAAAAGTAGGAATAGGATAACAATGGGTATGGTGATGATTACAGCTCCCGCCATGACGCTGGCCCAGTCCGTGGAGTATTGCCCCACGGAAGTGGAAATTCCCACAGGTAAAGTCCATTTTGCATATTTTTGAACAAAAATACTAGCAAACAAGTATTCGTTCCAACCGGCGATGAAGGAAAATATTCCTGTGGCCACCAGTCCTGGTACTGTCAGAGGCAAAATCACCGTAACAAAGGTCTTGATTCTGCTGCATCCATCCACGCTGGCCGCCTCATCCAAGGATAGTGGAATAGTGTCAAAAAATCCTTTCATGGTCCAGGTGCAAAATGGAATGGCAAAAGTGGTATAAGCAATGACCAAAGCCATAAGTGAATTCAGTAAGTTTAAATTGTTGAGAACCACATAAAGTGGAATGATCAACAGGGATCCAGGCAAAACTTGAGTCATCAAGATAATATACCCCAGGGTTTTCCTCCCGGCAAACCGGAATCTAGACAGTCCATACCCTCCTAGAGATGCAATAATCAAGGAAAAAAATGTGGTGCTGGTGGATACGATAATGCTGTTTACCATCCAAGTTTTCATATTAAAGTTCTTGGATTTTCCCAAAATCATGGATTGATATCCCTTTAAAGTGGGATTTTCGGGAATAAAAGTAGGCTGCGAATATACTTCCGTAGCCGGTTTAAAGGAGGTGGAAATCATCCAAACAAAAGGAAAGACTGCAAAAACACATATAATCCCAATGAGGAATAATGCAATGGCTTTTTTAACTGTTGACATTATGCTTCCTCCTTATTCAAAACCCTCAGATATACGAATGTAAATAATATTGAAAAGCCTAACATGATCATTCCGGCAGCTGCTGCTTTACCAAAGTCGAAGAATTTAAAGGCTGTTTGATAAATGTATATAGTTAAAATTTCGGTTGCTCCCGAAGGGCCGCCACGTGCCAACAGGAAGGCTATTCCAAAATCCTTAATTGTCCAAATAATTAACAAAAGAAATACCACCACTGATACAGGCTTAAGCTGTGGCCATGTGATGTTAGTAAACTGTTGGAGAGAGGTTGCTCCATCCACTCGAGCCGCTTCATAGAGCTCTCCGGGTATGCTTTGAAGCCCTGCTAATAGCATAATGGCTACGAAAGGAAAGCCTTTCCAAATATTAACTGCCATGGCAGACCAAAGAGCAATGGTTGGATCTGTTAAAAAACCCACAGGTTGAGACAAAATGTGTAGATTCGTTCCTAAATAGTTGAGGATGCCAAAGTCACCATCGTACATTAAAATCCAAACTAAGCATGCCACTACCTCGGGAACTGCCCAAGGAATAATGATTAGCGCTCGAGCCAACCCTCTTCCTTTAAAAGGGATATTTAAAAGCATTGCAGTAACTAACCCTAAAGCAAATCGTCCTGTAACTGTGACAACTATGTAAATTCCCGTAATGTACAGTGAATGGGTAAACTTCGTATCTCCGAAAACCGCAACAAAATTATCAATACCTACAAAGAAATTGCCTTCCGGTTTGGGTCTGGGCATATACCAATATTGCACACTCATGATTGCCGCCTTTGCTATAGGATAAGCTAAGAAGATTACCATTACCAATACCAGTGGTGCAACAAAGGCATATCCTGCAAAGGAGCTTTTTTTAGTAATATTTTTCATGTGATTTCCTTTATCGTATAAAGTGCAATTAGATTAATAAATAAGTTAACTTGTTTTTTAAAATTTATTTAGAAATATAAAATCTATGGTTTCATGGAGCAACTTAGTGTTCTAGGTTGCTCCATAGATAAAGAAACTTACTTACTCATAACATCCTTACACTTCTGAGCTGCTTCATCCAATACAGTCTTTGGATCTTTTCCTGCTGCAAAGATCTGTTGAGTATAATCGATCATGATTTGATTCAGCTCACCTTGTTGTGGGATAAATGGGTCTGCAATTTGTGGGCCGTAATCTTGATAGTATTCTGCAAAGGTTGCAGATAATGGATACTCTTGTGCATATTCATCGCTACCGGAATAAGAATTGCTTGCGGGGATCATTCCACAAGTAGCTACGATTGCTTGTGCTTCATCGGAAGTCATCCACTCCATGAATTTCCAAGCTGCTTCTTTATTTTCTGTATTTTTAGACATGCACATTACTAAAGGATAGTTGGTTGGGTTAGGTTTATAGAGAGTTCCTTTGTACTCGACGCTTGGTGATGGAATGAGACCAATATCATCCATTAGAGCTGCATCCCTCTGCTCTGTCATACCGATAAACCAAGGACCGTCATAGTTAAAGGCAGCAATGCCATTCCAGAAGTATTCTCTTGAATCCTTCTTATCTGGAGCGGCTTTTCCAAGCCCATCTGTAAGTAAGTATTTCTGCCATTCCTGAGCTGCCCATACGTTTGCCTCACTATTTACTTGGATGCTGTCTGCTGTAAATGGACCCTTTTCTCCATCTGGGAAATATAATCCCATGGATACTTCTCTGGCAAGCATTCTGGCCCATTCTGAAACTACGAAGCCATGAGAGCTGTTTACAACACCCATTCCGACAATATTATTTTCTTTTAATTTTTTAGAAGCATTTACAAAATCATTCCAGGTTTTTAAGGTAGCAGGATCAATTCCATTAGCTTCTAAGATGGATTTTCTGTAGAATAAAGCTGTGGTTCCCCAAGCATAGTTGGATAGTGCCAAAGTTTGACCGTCAAATTCACACATATCCTGACCAGCCAATAAAGGTTTATAGTCCTTGCCGCCCATGTATGTTGTCAAATCTTCAAATACTCCATCGGCTCTCAGAGCATTATAGGAAGCAACGTTTTCCGGATAAACCTGAAGTATATCCGCTTCATTCCCACCCATGATTTCTGTGGTAGCATTATCCCAAAACTCTGCATACCCTGCCCCGTATACCTCTACAACGATATCAGGATTTGCTGCATTAAACGCTTCAATCAAAGCATCAATAGCTACCTGATGGGGCTCCTCTACATACACAGAAGTGGCAAATGTAACAGTAACAGGCTCACTTTCTCCGCTTGTGGGAGTACTGCCACCTCCGCATGCAGTGAAACTGGCAAGCACCAAGAGCACTACCACTAAAAGTGCCGACATCTTAACGGCAAATTTCCTTTTCTTCATTTTCTCCTCCTTTTACTGACTTAAAAATAATTAGAATATTTAAAAACACTCTGTTTCTAAACCGGTAAGGATTAGCGGAATTGTTATGTAAATTCATTTTTCCGCCTATACCATCTTTGACGAAATTTAATTGGTTAAAATCATTTTAAATATTAATAAACTTCAGAATTATTTGACAAAATTTTACCTTACAAACTAAATTAAGTCAATATCCTATTTTTTAAGAGCGTATGCTTTATTTTTTTTAAGCAATTTTTATTTACTTATTTCATTATATGATATAATAAAGTCTGTAGGACTTAATTAAAATTTATTGCCATGGGATTTTTGCCCTTTTGCTAAAACCCATCTGGCTATATGAGGAGGGTTTTTATGTTTGACTGTCACATTCATATCATGGAACTAATGGAAAAAAGTCGAAGGCAGGTTTTTTTAGAAAGATTGAAAATGGCTGGAATTACAGGAGGAATCCTTTTGTCCCTGCCTCCTTCCACCTTTGATAACAATTCCTATACTTTCAAAGAAAGGCTGACGGATGTATTGAGTCTCTGTGAATTTATCAACGTACATAATGCAAATACCCTCTACCCCTTTTTTTGGTTAGATCCCTTGGATCCTAAGGCATTGGAAATGGTATCCACTGCGGTGTCAGAAGGGATTAAGGGTTTTAAGATTATGTGCATCGATGATTATCCTCATAACGATTCTGCAATGAAGGTATATCAACATATTGCGGATTTGAATAAGCCTATTCTTTTCCATTCGGGAATCCTTTGGAATAATAAGGCTTCTTCTAACTTTAATAGACCTACAAATTTTGAGTGCTTAATCGATATTCAAGGATTAAGGTTTGCCTTAGCACACGTTAGTTGGCCTTGGCATGATGAATGCCTTGCCATATATGGGAAATTTAATTGTGAATATGCAAAAGACCTTGGGCAGAAAATGTACTTTGACCTTACACCCGGTACCCCTAAAATTTATAGGGAGGAAGTTTTAACCAAGCTTTTTACTATTGGATACCACGTAGAAGATAATATCATATGGGGATCAGATAATTTTTCCGAGGATTATAATGTAGATTGGGTTGTGGATTGGAAGAATACAGACGATAGGATTTTTTCATCTCTAAATTTAACCGAAGAGTTGAAGGATAAAATCTATAGAAAAAACGGACTGGAATTTATTTACGGATAATAATTTCCCATATTCCCTACATAATAAAAAAATGTTTCACGTGAAACATTTTTTTATTTACTAAATTATTTATCTCATCTTTACTAAATTATTTATCATTAATTATGGTATTTATTAATTTTTTAAACTATTTAACAAATCTATCAATCTTTCTAGTTCATCCTTACTGTAATACTCCAATTCGATTTTCCCTTTTTTACCGTTAAAATGAATCTTTACTTTTGTACCTATTACAGATTTCAACTCCTGCTCTATTAACTTTATTTCCTTGGAGTCCACCTTTTCTCTAGATTTGGGCTTTAGATTGTTAATATCGGAAAGACGTTTGTTTACGATTCTCTCTAATTCTCTTACAGAAAGATTTTCACGTACCGCCATCTTTGCTAAGTCCATCTGCACCTTTTCATCTTTTAAGGCCAAAATGGCTCTAGCGTGTCCATTGCTTAGCAATTGATTCACTACCATTTCTTGAATACTTTCAGGTAATCTCAAGAGTCTTAGAGCGTTAGTAACGTAAGGTCTGCTTTTTCCTACATTTTTAGAGATGTCCTCTTGAGTGAACCCATATACCAAAACTAACTCCTGCAGAGCTTTTGCTTCTTCAATAGGGTTCAGATCCTCTCGCTGCATATTTTCTATAATAGAGAACAACATATTTTGTTTTTCATCTAGCTCTCTAATTAAGCAGGGAACCTTTTTTAAGGAAGCCTTTCTGGCAGCACGCCATCGCCTTTCCCCTGCTACAATTTCATATCCTTCCTTCACCGTTCTGACGATAATAGGCTGAATAATGCCGTGATTTTCTATGGATTTGGCCAATTCATCAGTCTTTTCATCATTAAAGGTTTTCCTTGGCTGATTGTTGTTTGGTTTAATAAGATTAACATCCAATAGCGAGATTTGACCATCTAATAGGGTTTCCGCCGCTTCATTTATGTCTTGAGTATTGATTGTAATGTCATTGAACAGAGCTTCTAACCCTTTCCCTAAGCCTCTGTTTTTTATAGCTGCCATTACTGTTCACCTTCAAGCTCTAAAAATTCTGTGGCAAAATCCACATAAGCTTCTGCCCCTTTTGATTTAGGATCGTAGATGGTAATGGGCAATCCGTAGCTGGGCGCTTCTGCCAATCTAACATTTCTGGGAATAACAGTGGTGTATACCTTCTCTCTAAAATACTTTTTCACTTCTTCAACCACTTGAATCGACAGGTTGGTTCTTCCGTCAAACATGCTTAATATAACACCCTGTATTTCAATGGCAGGATTCATATTCTTCTTTACTAAATCTATAGTACTCATCAGTTGGCTAACGCCTTCCAAAGCATAAAACTCACATTGTATAGGTATCAACACGCTATCCACTGCCGTTAGAGAGTTAATGGTTAAAAGTCCCAAGGAAGGGGGACAATCGATAAATAGGTAATCGTACTTCCCTCTTATCTTATCCAACGCTTTTTTTAATCTCTTCTCCCTGGCCTCTAACTGTACCAACTCTATCTCAGCACCTGCCAATTGAACACTAGCTGGAATAATATCTAAGTTTTCAATACCTGTTTTTAAGATGGCATCCTCCGGAGAGACTTGGTCGTCAATTAAAACCTCATACATGGTTTTTTCAAGTCCTTTTTTAGAAATGCCCATGCCACTGGTGGTATTTCCTTGAGGGTCAATATCTAAAATTAAAATACGCTTACCCTTGATGGCCAAACATGCAGCCAGATTGATATTAGTAGTAGTCTTTCCTACTCCACCCTTTTGGTTAAAAATTGCAATGGCTTTTCCCACAACTGTACCTCCTGAAAAACGATAGCTAATAGTACTTCTAACACATTATATATTATCATTTAATAAAAATCCACAACTATTTTACAAAATATTGTGGATTTTTTTAGAATAAAATATTATTAAACAAAAAACAGATTTATTGAGCTTTATGTATAAAAATATTAAATGTTTCACGTGAAACTATTTGGCAATAAGCATCTTACTCTTCACTGCTGTTTTAGGAATTGTAATGATAATTTCCATGTAGTCACCCTTATCCTCTTGAAAATACTTTGCATCCTTTTCCACCTCATGTATAGAGGAAAAAGCATTTCTCAAAGTATTAATATATATCTTATGATTGATAAATTTTATCTTATCTTCCTTTCGCTTTTCACTTTCATGTTTATCTAATACATCATTAATCAATTTTTCACTTTGTTTTACATTTAAACTATGATCTATGATCCTTTGCAATACTTGTTTTCTCAAGGAAGGATCCATAATTTTTAACAAGGCTCTGGCATGCCTTTCGGATAATCCATGCTCAATAATCATCTTCTGAACGTCAGGAGGCAATGATAAAAGCCTTATCTTATTTGATATAGTTGACTGTTGTTTTCCTACTTTTTTGGCAATATCTACCTGTGTTAATCCATGATCCTCCATGAGCTTTCTATAGGCCTCTGCCTCTTCTACAAAGTTTAAGTTCTCTCTTTGGATGTTTTCCACTAAGGCTAGAAATGCAACATCCTTGTCACCGGCTTCTCTAATAACTACAGGGACTTTGGTAAGACCTGCCATATTTGCCGCCCTTAGTCTTCTTTCTCCTGCAATCAATAAGTAATTGTCTTTACCAATTTTTTTTACTATTAAAGGTTGAATGATGCCAAATTCCTTAATAGATTCCTTTAGCTCCTCTAATTCCTTGCTTTCAAAGTGCTTTCTTGGTTGATCTTCATTGGCATGTATAAAATGCACTGGAATTTCCATTTGCTCATTTTTTCTGCTAAACATAAATACCCCCTACTAAAATTCCCACTAACTAATCTTTGGGACAAACTCTATATCTATAATACCAACAAAGTATGGTAATGTTAAACCCTTACTTGTCAACAAAAAACCCCTTAAATCGTCATTTTAGGGGTTGTTTTTTTGGTATTCCTGCTTTTCTGGGGTATTTCGAGGGAGTATTTTTAACTTTTTTAATCTCTAAGACCCAATGCTCTGCGTCAAAGGCTTCATGACTAAAGGTTTTTTTATCTTCTAATCGCCCTCCTAATAACTCAATGGACTTTAGACTATCATTTATTTCCTCTTGAGCTTTGGCTGTTTTATAAGGTAAAAAAGTACCCCCAATCTTTACATAGGGTAAGCAGTATTCACAAAGAACACTTAACTCTGCAACGGCTCTGGAAACGCAGACATCATAGAATCCCCGATGATTCCTATCATAAGCCAATTCCTCTGCTCTGCCGTGAATCAAAGTAATATTTTTGATGTTTAACTCCGATGCAATATCTTCTATAACCTTTAACTTCTTCTTTACGGAATCCACCAAATAAAAGGACTTTTCCGGGTAAACCATGGCAAGGGGAACTCCGGGAAAGCCTGCACCGGTACCCATATCAAGAATCGTATGTGCTTCTTTTATTGCCTCCATATGATAGGGTAAAAGAGAATCTAAATAATGAATTCTGATAAAGTCATTTTCATTCAAAACAGCGGTAAGGTTGATCTTTTGATTCCATTCTAAGATAAGCTCCATATGTCGTTGGAACTTTTCTATCAAACCCTCATCATAGGGAATATTTAGGTATTTAAATGTACTTATTATTTTTTCCATATCATTTGTTTCTAAATCTTATATTTATTTAGTTTCATATTTTTAATAATTTTAAAATTTTTAATATTAAAATTAAAATCAATTAATTATCTAAATTTTATTTAATTAACTTATGTTTAAACTTATAAATCAATGTCTTACAAGTTTCTTTATAAAAGCATTCCTACATTTATATATTCACATTAGTTGCCCGCTTCTCCCGCTCTAAATAAATCAACAACACATTAATATCAGAGGGAGAAACTCCGGAAATTCTGGATGCCTGACCTAATGAATGGGGTTTATGCTGATTTAGCTTCTGTCTGGCCTCTATTCTCAAACCGTCAATTTTAGAATAGTCCAACTCAGAATCCAACTTCCGGTTCTCTAGCTTTTTAAACTTCTCCACCTGCTGTACCTGCTTTTGAATATAACCCTGATACTTAATTTCCACTTCCACCTTAGCGATAATATGATCGGAAAGCTCAGGACGATCAACGTCGATTTCTTTTAAGTCAAAATAAGTAACTTGAGGTCTTTTCAATAGTTCTCCTAAAGAAATCTTATTTTTCACAGGTGTACTACCATGCTTCATCAAAAAATCATTGACAGAGGAAACAGAAGGAAAGGTATTAAAAAGTCTGGCATTTTCGGAATTTACACAATCCCTAGTGCTTAAAAACCTCTCAAACCTCTCTTTTGTGGCAAGACCTAGGTTATAGGATTTTTCTGTCAATCTCAAGTCCGCATTATCCTGCCTTAGTAATAAGCGATATTCTGCTCTGGAAGTCATGATGCGATAAGGTTCATTGGTTCCCTTTGTCACCAAGTCATCAATCAAAACACCGATATATGCTTCAGATCTATCTAAAATAAAGGGTTCCCTTCCCTGAAGGGATAAAACCGCATTGATCCCTGCCATAAGACCTTGGGCCGCCGCTTCCTCATATCCTGAACTGCCGTTAAATTGACCTGCACAAAAAAGTCCCTTCCTTTCCTTATGCTCCAAGGATAACTTTAAATCCAAAGGATCGATACAGTCGTATTCGATGGCATATGCCGGTCTAGAAATCTCCAAATTCTCCAAGCCCGGTATGGAGCTATAAAACTGCACTTGCACATCTTCTGGTAAACTAGAAGACATACCCTGAATATACATTTCATCCGTAGTCAACCCTTCAGGCTCGATAAATAACTGATGTCTGGTCTTATCGGAAAAACGATTGACCTTATCCTCTATGGACGGACAATATCTGGGTCCCACTCCTTCTATCTGTCCTCCAAAGAGTGCCGAACGACCAAAATTTTGCCTTATTATCTCATGGGTTCCCTCGTTGGTATAGGTGAGCCAACAGGAAACCTGATTTTCTCCTATGGAGTCATTCATAAAGGAAAATGGTACGATGTGGCTATCTCCCGGCTGCTCCTCCATATTGTGATAGTTTAAGCTTTTTCCTAAAGCTCTGGCAGGAGTTCCCGTCTTAAACCTTCTCAAATTTAAACCCATAAGCCGCAAATTGTTAGCTAATGCAATAGATGGAGCTAAATTGTTGGGTCCGCTTTCATAGGCGCTGTCTCCGATAAAAATCTTCCCAGCCAAAAAAGTCCCCGTAGCCAATATGATGGCTTTCGCTCTATAAACAGCCCCCGTTCTCAAAACAACTCCCTCTACCTGAAAGTCATTATAGAGGATTTCAATTACTTCTCCCTGCTTTAAGTTCAGGTTTACCTGATTTTCCAGAGTTCTTTTCATCTCTTCATGATATTTCACCTTATCTGCTTGAGCACGAAGAGAATGCACCGCCGGCCCTTTGGCACTGTTTAACATCTTACTTTGAATAAAGGTTTTATCAATGTTGATGCCCATTTCTCCACCCAAAGCATCGATTTCTCTTACCAAATGCCCTTTTCCGGTACCTCCAATGGAGGGATTACAGGCCATCATAGCCACAGCCTCCAAATGGATGGAAAGGAGCAATGTGTTAAAACCCATTCTGGCAGCCGCCAAACCTGCCTCACATCCTGCATGACCGGCTCCTATGACGATAATATCGTATTTTCCCATTTCATAATTTTTCATATTACTTACCTAAACAAAATCTTGCAAATACTTCTTCGATAATATCCTCTGAAACTGACTCTCCGATGATTTCTCCCAGCTTATCCCAAGCGGATCGAATATCCACCTCTATAAAATCCAAGGGTTCCTTTAATTCAATCATCTTTAAAGCATCTCCCAGAGCAACATGGGCTTGATCAGTTAAGTTCTTATGTCTTACATTAGTTAAAATAAAGCTGTTGTTCTGTCTTATACCACCGCTATATACCCACTCCGAAATAGCGGTTTCCAAATCCTTCACCCCTACCCCTGTTACCAGTGATGTATAAATAATCTTTGCTTTAGGCAAAAGTTGGCGTAACTCCCCTTCATCTACATTTTGACCTAAATCCACTTTATTGATGAGAATAATCACCGGTTTCTCCTGAAGCTTCCTCATCAATTCTATGTCGTCTTCTTCCAATTCCTTATGACCATCTACCAGATAGAGAATTAAATCCGCCTGATTCATGGATTGCTTGCTGCGTTCTATTCCGATTTTCTCCACATAATCTTCCGTTTCCCTCAAACCTGCTGTATCCGTAAGGCGTACTGCAATGCCGTTTAAAGAAATGGTCTCTTCGATGGTATCTCTGGTGGTTCCCGGGATATCTGTAACGATGGCTCTGGACTCCTTCAGCAATAGATTTAATAAGGAGGATTTTCCCACATTTGCCTTCCCCGCAATGGAAACTGCTAAACCCTCAGAGATGATTTTTCCTGCATTGGCGGTACCCAAAAGCTCTTCAATTTTTTCTCGAACAGCAAGGATATCCTTTTCTAACTCCCTGTAGGTCAACTGTTCTATATCCTCATCTGGGTAATCTATATTTACAGTCACTTTAATTAAAATGTCTAATAAATCTGAACGAATTTTTTGAATGTTTTCTGAAAAATTCCCTTGCATTTGAGTTAAAGCCACATCAAAAGCAACGTCGGACTTAGCCTTAATCAAATCGATCACTGCTTCAGCTTGACTTAAATCCAAACGACCGTTAAGAAAAGCTCTCTTTGTAAACTCCCCCGGTTCAGCCAATCTGGCCCCATATTTTAATCCCAACTCCAAGGTTTTTCTCAGGGAAATCATACTTCCATGGCAATTGATTTCCACAACATCTTCCCCTGTATAAGAAGCAGGTCCCTTCATATATACAGTCAGACCTTGATCCACGTAAACTCCTGTTTCCTTGTCAAGGATTTTTCCGTAAATCATACTCCTGTTCCGGTGAGAATCTACCGAAGTTCCATTCTTAGGCTCAAAAATTTTATTTAAAATTTTCAAGGAATCCATGCCGCTTATTTTTACAATGCCGATGGCACCCTCTCCTAAAGCGGTTGCTACGGCAGCAATTGTATCTTCCATTTTAATCAACTCATTATTCTTTTAAACATTATGAGCACCTTTAAAGGTGCTCATATATAACTTCATTCATGGGATACTTAATTTTTTTTCCCAATCACAACTCTTCTAAAGGGTTCCTCACCTTCACTCTTAGTAATCACCTTTTGGTTTTGCTGTAAGGTTGCGTGAATTACCTTTCTCTCGTAGGGGTTCATAGGCTCCAATCTTACACTTTTTCCGGTGCTGAGAACCTTTCCGGCCAGACGATTTGCCAGTTGCTCCAGAGTTTTTTCTCTCTTTGCCCTGTAATTTTCTGCATCTACCACAACCCTTACATATTTATCCTTATTTTTATTTACTACTAAACTCGTTAAATATTGAATAGCATCTAGGGTTTGTCCTCTTTTACCAATGATGGTTCCCGAGTCCTTTCCATCAATTTCTATAAAAAGAAAGCTGTCATTTTCAAAGGCTTTCATCTGCAATGTTAAGCCCATCTGAGTGATGACTTCCTTCAAAAAATCCAAAGCAGCATTATTTGAAACTTCCTTTAAATCCTCAGGTCTTTCGCTCATAAGGAATTTAGTAGAATATTTTTTAGCGGACTCTTCCTCTTCCTTAACTTTTTCGTGTTCAACATTTACTTTTGGCTTTGCATTAAAATCTGCCTTTTTAGGAGGCTCTGCTTCCTTTTTTGCAGCAGGTGGTTCTACTTTACTTTTTTCAATCTTATTTTCTACAATCGGTTTTTTCTTTTCTACTCGAACCTTAGCCAATTTAGAACCTAATCCAAAGAATCCTTTGGTTGGTTCTTCAAGAACAATTACATCAACTTCTCCCGGCGATAAGTTTAAATCAATTAAAGCTAAACGAACAGCTTCATCAACGTCTTTTCCCCATTTTTCTGAAAAATCCATTATTTCTTACCTCCTTGTTTTTCTTTTTCAGCCATCTTTTTTTTCTTCCAATTATTTAATAACATGGTTTGGAAAATTTGTACAAAAGTTCCCACAAACCAATAAAGTGTAAGTCCGGCAGGGAAAGATCTTCCCATCCAAACAATCATAACCGGGAAAAAGTATTTCATCATAGCCATCATAGGAGCCATTTGAGGATTATCACCGGTGTTGGATTGCTTTTGAGTCTGTGTAAAAGATATAAATGTGGTAATTCCGGCCAACAAAGGCAAAACCCAAGGATCAGGTTGGCTTAAATCGGGAATCCATATGAATGATTCATGGACTGCCATAATCATGTCAGTGCTGCTTATATAGAAGACAGGATTTCTCAGTAAAGCAAAAAGTCCGAATATGATGGGCATCTGAATCAACATAGGAAGGCATCCACCCATGGGGTTAAACTTTTCCTCTTTATAGAGCTCCATCATCTTCATATTCAAGGTTTCTTTATCATTGGCATATTTTTTTTGTATAGCCTTTAACTTAGGCTGCATGTCCGCCATTCTGGCAGAATGTTTGATTTGATTTGCATATAGCGGAAATAAGCAAGCTTTTACTATAAAAGTAAAAACAA
Source organism: uncultured Anaerovorax sp. (assembly GCA_964461765.1). Lineage (GTDB taxonomy): Bacteria > Bacillota > Clostridia > Peptostreptococcales > Anaerovoracaceae > JAVVUJ01. The sequence goes on along the minus strand of CAYWVS010000001.1, from coordinate 65,729 downwards.
TCAGGGTTATTCCGTAGTTTTCTATGAGTTCATATAAAAAGCTAAGCAACAATCCCAATGGGTTTGCTATAAAACCGATAATGGTATAGTACATCCGGTATCCTCCGTTTTGTTTTTTACTTTAAGGGATCATATCCTCCCTGATGAAATGGATGGCATTTTAAAATTCTCCGTATACCAAAATAACTCCCTTTTATAGCACCATACTTGTCTACTGCTTGTAAAAAATATGTAGAACAAGTGGGATAAAAGCGACAGGTAGGTGGAAATAAAGGTGATATAAATTTTTGATATAATCTGATTAATGATTTAATAAACCATTTCATATTTCACCGTTTTTCTTATTCGTTATTAATTTTACTCTTCTCATTGCGGCTTCCATAGATTCTTTCACGTCCGCACATTTCAAATCGTTGATAGTATTGCGAGCTATAATGATCATATCATAATGCTCCGAATTCAGCTTATGACAAATTTGCCGGAAGCTTTCTTTCATCAATCTCCTGGCTCTGTTTCTTTTTACGCTGTTACCCACTTTTTTACTCGCCAAAAAAGAAATTCTGTTATAAGGTGAATTATTTTTTCTATAAAATAAAACAACATATTTATCACCTATAGATTTACCTTTTTTGTATATAGCAGAAAAGTCCTTTTTTCTTCTTAAAACATTTGGCTTCAGCATCTTTTCCCTTCAATCAATCAGAAAACAAAAAGACCACACTGGCGGCCTCTATGCTGTAAGTTTTTTTCTACCTTTCAGTCTTCTTCTCTTTAAAACATTTCTACCGTTCTTTGTCTTCATTCTTTTTCTGAATCCATGTTCTTTTTTTCTTTGTCTGACTTTTGGCTGATAAGTTTGTTTCATCCTTTGCCACCTCCTTTTATCTCTGAATATATGCCCAATTATTATACATTTCTATTTATTTGATGTCAATATTTTTCCAAGATTTTTTTTTACCACAAACTACCAATTTTTCAGAAAATCTATATATAGGATAAACTGTCCATAATTTATCAAATAGTTGTCCACAATTAGTGGATAACTACTGAAAAATATTTTTTTCAATATTTGATTTTAATACTTGCCTGTGGATAACTTTATTTGTTATCATATAAGGACACTAAACAAGGGCATAAATCTATGAACGTTTACATGAGGAAATATTAATGAAAAAGTTATTATTAGAAAATTGGAATAAAACATTAGACTTGCTAAAGCCTGAGCTAACCTCCATTAGTTTTAATACTTGGGTGGCTCCCCTGTCCCCTATTAAATTAGATGAAAAGTCGGGAACCATCTATCTTTCAGTATATAATGAAATGGCAAAGTCCATATTAATGACAAGATACAATTCTATATTAGAAAATGCTCTGAGAGAAATTTATCATAAACCTATTAAAATTCAATATGTAGAAGATCATACGGAAGAATCTGAAAATGAAACCATGGTTTCCAACTTTACAGATGAATTATATTTAAATCCAAAGTATATTTTCGACACATTTGTAATCGGAGTCAATAACAGATTTGCTCACGCCGCATCCTTAGCAGTAGCGGAAGCACCCTCCAAAGCTTACAATCCTCTCTTTATCTACGGAGGGGCAGGTCTTGGCAAAACTCACTTAATGCATTCCATCGGTCACTACATATTACAACAAAAACCAAAGACGAAGGTTCTTTATGTTTCCACTGAAATGTTTACCAATGAGCTGATTAAGGCTATAAGAGAAGATAAAAACTTAGAATTTAGAAATAAATATAGAAATATTGACGTTCTTTTGATGGACGATATCCAATTTATCGAAAAGAAGGATCGAACTCAAGAAGAGATTTTCCATACCTTCAATACTCTTTACGAAGCCAACAAACAGATTATTATTTCCAGCGACCGCCCACCCAAAGATATCAGCACTTTAGAAGAAAGATTAAGATCTAGATTTGAATGGGGATTGATTGCAGATATTCAGCCTCCTGATTTTGAAACTCGAGTAGCCATTCTGAGGAATAAAGCGGATTTGGAAGGACTGGAAGCCACAGATTCCTTAATTGAGGTCATAGAAGTCATTGCAGAAAAAATTCAATCCAATATAAGAGAGCTGGAAGGAGCCTTTAACAGAGTAGTGGCCAATGCGGTTCTCACAGGGAAAAATATCAATAAAGACTTGGCAAAGGATGTTTTAAAGGATGTATTTTCTACATCTGAAAAAGAATTGACTCCCGGCATGATCAAAAAATGTGTCTGCACTTATTACAATATTAAAATTGCTGATATGGAATCCTCAAAGCGATCCCGAGATTTATCAAACCCCAGACAAATAGCCATGTACTTGTGCAGAGAAATGACGGATCTTTCCTTACCTAAAATAGGTGAAAACTTCGGAAATAGAGATCATACCACTGTATTGCACGCTTGTGAAAAGGTAAACAAGGAGATAAAGACAAATGAATCTTTAAAAAATGTCATTCAAAGGATTAAAAAAGATCTTGCAACAAATTAAAAAACTGGTATTTTATTTTTAATACAGTACAAAAAAATAAATTATCATTGTAACTAATGAAACACTCGGACTAATGTGGAGAAGATATATAATTTTAAACTTTATGAACCTAACAGCTAAGTTTAATAATTAATGTTAAAATATATACGTTATAAACAGGTAAAAAAGAGTAAAAAGGGTTTAAAAATAGTTATTCACAGAACTTATACACATATCCACAGCCCCTACTACTATTACTACTAACAAAAAATAGAAAAATAAGAAAGAATTTTTGCTGCTAAAGGAGATTCTATTATGAAAATATCATGTACACAAAGCCAATTAATAAAAGCATTAAATACAGTTTCAAAAGCTATTTCATCAAAAACTACGATTCCCATATTAAAAGGGTTTTTACTAAATGCCAAGGATGGTACATTAACCATATCTGCATCCGACATAGATATCAGCATAGAAAAAAAGATAGAAGTAAATGTTGAAGAAGAAGGAACCTTGGTATTATCAGCCAAGCTTTTTGCAGATATCATTAGAAAGCTACCTAATGAAGAAGTATTCATAGAAGAAACAGAAAATTATGTTGTAATCATCAGATGCTTAGCTTCAGAATTTACCTTGGTAGGATTTCCTCCCGATGAGTTTCCCATTATTGCTAACGCAGAGGATACAAATGCCATTACCTTAGATCAAGATATTTTGAAGGAGATGATTAAAAAAACAGCATTTGCTGCAAGTCTGGAGGAAGCCAAAGGTATCATCATCGGAGTGTTGATTGAGATGGTGGAAGGTCGATTGAGCATGGTTGCCTTAGATGGATTCAGAATGGCCATAGCTAATGAAACCATAAAAAATGATAAGACTGAAAAAATCATAGTTTTAGCTAGAATTTTAAATGAAGTTAATAAAATTATTATGGAAAATGAAGATGAAAATCAAATAAAATTAGTGTTACATGAAAAAAAGGCTATTTTTTTATTGGAAAACACCAGAATTGTATTGAGACTTCTCGAAGGAGATTTTATAGATTACAGGCAAGTCCTTCCAAAAGAAAACCAATGTATTGTAAAAGCAAATAGAAGTGAAATATTAAGCAGCTTAGAGAGAGCTTCCCTTTTGGCTAAAGAAGGAAAAAATAATTTGATTAAATTATCAATATCCTCTGAAAAGATTTTGATAACATCCAGATCAGAAGAAGGTAACGTAAAAGAAGAAGTAACCATAGAAAAAGAGGGTAATGATTTAGAGATTGGATTTAATTCAAAATACCTTTTAGATGTATTGAAAGTAATTCCTGACGAAGAAATTATTTTAGAATTTAATACCAGTGTTAGTCCTTGTATTATGAAACCTATAGAAGGTGATGCTTATTTGTATCTAATCCTTCCCGTTAGAATTACATCTAATTAAATAAATCTATTTTTGAACGTATCCATTAAGTATATCAGGATGATATTATGTATTTAAAAAAAATTTTTTTAAATGATTTTAGAAATTATAAAAATTTGGAGTTAGATTTTCATAAAAATGTTAATCTTATCACAGGTAAAAATGCACAAGGGAAGACCAATCTTCTTGAAAGTATCTATATCTTAAGCTTTGCAAAATCATTTCGCACCAATAAAGAGAGCGAAATGATTCTTTTTAATGCAGAATTTTCAAAGATAAAAGGCTTTTGCTCTAAGGATGATGATGACTTAGATATAGAAATTTTATTTAATAAATCCGGAAAATTTATAAAGATCAATGGAAAAAAAATCACTAGAAATATTGAATTGTTAGATAATGTATATATTGTTATTTTTTCACCTGAAGATTTGAAAATAGTAAAAGAAGAACCTGAAAAGAGAAGAAAATTTATTGATAGAGAATTAAGCTTGATAAAACCTGTTTATTACAGCTATTTGGTTAAATATAAAAAAATATTGCAGCATAGGAATGCCCTGTTAAAGGACAATTCTATAAATGAAGGTCTGTTGGATATCCTGGATTACGAGCTTGTAAACTATGGAACTCAAATTATGTTTCATAGAAGTTTGTTCATTCATAAATTAAATATTATCAGTAAAAATTTACATTTTAACATTACAAATCAAAAGGAAATTTTGGATATTCAATATGAACCAAACATTGAATTTACAAATAATTTAGAGTATCAAAAGCAATTATTTCACGAAAAATTATTAAATAATAGGGAAAAGGATTATAAGAGGAGAACCTCTACCGCTGGTCCTCATAAAGATGATTTAAAGATGATTGTAAATGAAATAGATGTGAGGCATTTTGGATCTCAAGGTCAGCAGAGAACAGCGGCTCTTTCACTGAAGTTGGCTGAAATTCAACTGATTAAAGAAGAAACGAAAGAAAATCCAATTTTGCTCTTAGATGATGTTCTATCGGAATTAGATCAAGAAAGACAAAGTTTTTTAATCAATGCATTAAAAGATATTCAACTATTCATAACTACAACAGAAATTGATGATAAAGTTAAAGAAAAATTACCTAAAGGAACTACCTTTGTCATAGAAGATGGAAAGGTAGTTCAAATAACGGATTGATTATTATTTTTTTATTTCTAAAAAAGACTAAGGTTTAAAGATAATTCACCACGAAAGGTGCAGGTTGTAGGAAATCACATTTTTTTTGATTAATTTCTTATTTATTTTTTAAAACCCTTTAGATTTTTTATATAATCTGGAAAATTTTTATAAAAAATTGTAACGAATTGTAAATTTTTTTCTAAAATTAGGAATACTATTTCCTAAAATTACTTGTCAATTGCAACTATTTCATTTACAATATAATGTGGCTATATAGTTATTTTCCTTTGAAAATCATCAATATAACCTATTTCAAAGCAATTTTGTTCATATAGATATCATTTAATTTTAAAGAAGAGGTGATTCAATAAATGTCAACAGAAATACAGAATCAGCAGTATGACGCGGAACAGATTCAAGTATTGGAAGGATTAGAAGCCGTCAGAAAAAGGCCGGGAATGTACATTGGAAGTACAGGACCCAGGGGGCTGCATCATTTGGTATACGAAGTGGTGGATAACAGCGTGGACGAAGCCTTGGCAGGATGGTGTAAAAATATCAGCATTTTGATACAAAAGGACAATTCTATTGTGGTGGAGGATGACGGAAGAGGTATGCCCGTAGACAACCATCGCAAGTTAGGGTTGCCAGCGGTAGAAGTTATTCACACGGTTCTCCATGCGGGAGGAAAGTTCGGCGGTGGAGGATACAAGGTTTCAGGAGGACTTCACGGCGTAGGTGCTTCTGTTGTAAATGCTCTTTCTGAAGTTATGGAAGTTGAGATTAAACGAAACGGCAAGATTTACAAACAGACCTATGCAAGGGGAGTGACCCAAACACCTCTTACGGTGGTGGGGGAATCCAGAAAAACCGGTTCTAAAACCATGTTTAAGCCCGACGGTGAAATCTTTGAACAGCTGGAATTTGACTATGCCACTTTGGAGCACAGATTAAGAGAAATGGCCTTCCTCAACAAAGGCATTAGAATTACCTTAGAGGATAAAAGAACAGGAAAAGAGAAAAAAGAAGAGTTCCACTATGAAGGTGGAATCAAAGAATTTGTGAAACACCAAAATAAAAATAAAGAAACCATCCATCCAGATGTCATTTATTTTGAGTTTAAAAAGGGAGATGAGCTGGAAGTAGAGATTGCAATGCAATATACGGATCGCTACAATGAGCTGATACTTTCCTATGCCAATAACATCAACACCTCTGAGGGAGGAACTCACATGGTGGGCTTTAAGTCCGCCTTGACCAGAGTTTTTAACGATTATGCCAGAAAAAATAAATTTATCAAAGAAAACGATGATTCATTGGCAGGGGAGGATGTAAGAGAAGGGCTTACGGCAATTATTTCAGTAAAGCTTACAGAACCTCAATTCGAAGGACAAACCAAGACGAAACTTGGAAACAGCGAAATGAGAGGATTTGTGGAAACCACCACCAATGAAAACCTCACAGCCTATTTAGAAGAAAATCCTCAGCAGGCCAGGGTGATCTTGGACAAGTGTCTCCGTGCGGCCAGAGCAAGAGAAGCAGCTCGAAAGGCCAGAGAGCTTACCAGACGTAAAGGAGTTTTGGATGGGCTTACCCTACCGGGTAAATTGGCGGATTGTTCGGAAAAGGATCCTGCTCTCTCAGAAATATTCTTAGTAGAGGGAGATTCCGCAGGAGGCTCTGCCAAGCAGGGAAGAGACAGAAAAAGGCAGGCTATTTTACCTTTGAGAGGAAAGATTCTCAATGTAGAAAAGGCCAGACTTGATAAAATTTTAAATTCAGAAGAGATTAAAAATATGATTACGGCCTTTGGCTGTAATATCGGTAGCGAGTTCAGCGAAGAAAAGCTTCGATACCATAAGATCATCATCATGACAGATGCTGACGTAGACGGAGCTCATATCAGAACCTTGCTTTTGACCTTCTTCTATCGTTATATGACACCATTGATAGAAGGTGGATATGTTTACATTGCACAGCCCCCTCTTTTCCAGGTAAAAAAAGGAAAAGAAGTTTATTATACGTATACGGAGCGTGAGCAGGAAAAACTCATGGCTTCTTTAGCGGACAAGCCCGGAAAGGCAGGAATCCAGAGATACAAAGGTTTGGGAGAAATGGACTACCATCAGCTTTGGGAAACTACCATGGATTACAATAACCGGACTTTGATCCAGGTAACTGTTGAGGATATGACTGCGGCGGATGAAATCTTTACCACCCTAATGGGAGATAAGGTACCGCCTCGAAGACAATTTATAGAAGATAATGCAAAATACGTTAAGCATTTGGATGTATAGGAGGAGTAATGACTACAAGTTTTATTGATGATGTAAAACTCATTCAACAAGAAATTCATGATGAAATGAAAACTTCCTATATCGACTATGCCATGAGCGTAATTGTAGGAAGAGCTTTGCCGGATGTAAGGGACGGTTTGAAGCCCGTTCACAGAAGAATTCTTTACGGAATGAGTGAATTGGGAGTAACTCCCGATAAGCCCCATAAAAAATCAGCTCGTATCGTGGGGGAAGTAATGGGTAAATACCACCCCCATGGAGACAGTTCCATCTACGATGCCATGGTAAGAATGGCTCAGGATTTTTCCATTAGATACATGCTGGTGGATGGACACGGAAACTTTGGATCTGTGGACGGAGACGGTGCCGCAGCCATGCGTTATACAGAAGCAAGAATGACACCCTTTGCCTTGCAAATGCTTCGAGATATTGAAAAAGAAACCGTGGATTTTATGCCAAACTTTGACGAAGAGGAACAGGAACCGGTAGTTTTACCATCCAGATTTCCCAATCTTTTGGTAAATGGATCCAACGGTATTGCCGTAGGAATGGCCACCTCCATTCCCCCTCACAATTTAAGTGACGTCATAGATGCCACCGTTAAGCTCATAGATGATAAAGAAGCTACCATCGATGATTTGATTAAAATTGTTAAAGCCCCGGATTTTCCAACGGGTGCCATTATCATGGGAAAAAACTCAGCAAAGGATGCCTATAGAACAGGTCAGGGTAAGGTTACCGTAAGGGCAAAAGCAGAATTTGAAGAGACAGGCAAGGGAAAAACTCAGATAATCTTTACTGAAATACCATATCAAGTAAATAAGGCCAGAGTTATAGAAAAAATTGCAGAGTTGGTTCGGGATAAAAGGTTGGAGCATATCTCAGACATTCGAGATGAATCTGACAGAAACGGCATGAGAATCGTTATTGAGCTGAAAAAGGATGCCAACCCACAGATCACTTTGAACCGCTTATATAAGCATACTCAATTACAGGATAACTACAGCATCATCTTCATTGCTTTGGTGGATGGACAGCCAAAGTTGCTGAATTTAAAGGACATGCTGGATGAATATCTGAAACACCAAAAAGATGTGGTCACCAGAAGAACCATCTACGATCTGCGTAAGGCAGAGGAGAGAGCCCACATTTTAGAGGGATTGAGAATTGCTTTAGATAACATTGATGAAGTAATCAAAACCATTAGGGAAAGCTATAATGATGCAAAACCCAGATTGATGGAGCGCTTCGGTCTTTCGGAAATTCAATCCCAGGCCATTTTGGACATGAGATTGGCACGTCTGCAAGGTTTGGAAAGAGAAAAGATTGAAAATGAATACAACGAGTTGATGAAACAGATTGAATGGTTTAAAAAAGTTTTGGCCAACGAAGATATTTTGATGAATATCATTAAAGAAGAGCTTTTGGAAATTAAAACTAAGTTTGGAGATAAGAGAAAGACAGAAATTCAGCGAGATGCTGAGGATATCGAGGATGAGGATCTCATACAGGAAGGAAAAGTTGCTGTAACCTTAACTCATTTGGGATATATTAAAAGAGTAGCAGCAGATACCTATAAGACTCAAAAGCGGGGAGGAAAAGGTATTACGGGACTGACCACAAGGGACAACGACTTTGTGAGAAATCTCATCATGACCTCTACCCACGATTATTTGATGTTTTTCACCAATACGGGAAAAGCTCATAAAATCAAGGCTTACGAGATCCCCGAGGCAGGAAGAACGGCCAAGGGAACACCGGCGGTTAACTTCCTGAATCTGATGCAGAGAGAAAGAATCACGGCCATAATTCCTATTCAGGATTTTGCCGAAGATAAATATTTAATAGCAGTCACAAAAAATGGCATAATAAAGAAGACACCTCTTTCTCAATTTGACACCAACAGAAAGACGGGGCTGATTGCCATTACCTTAAAGGACGACGATGAGCTTATCGGCATCAAGCAGACTACGGGAACCAGTAACGTGATCATCGTTAGCAGATTTGGAAAGTGCATCTGCTTCTCCGAGGAGGATGTACGAAGCATGGGACGAATTGCAGGAGGAGTCAGAGCCATTAAGCTGGAAAAGGACGACGAAGTAGTTTCCATGGAACTGGCTGAAGTAGACGAAGAGCTTTTCGTAGTGACGATACAGGGCTACGGCAAGATAACCCCGGTTGAAGATTATAAGATCCAGGCCAGAGGCGGTAAGGGTCTCCTTACCTACGATAAGGCTAAGTTTAAAAAGACCGGCGAGCTTGTGGGTGCCATGGTGGTCAATGAAGACGACGAAATTCTTCTGATCAATTCAGATGGGATCATCATCAGGATCAATGCTGGGGAGGTTTCCAAATTAAACAGAGCTACCCAAGGTGTGAAGATCATGAGAGTGGAAGAAGACGCCAACATCATCACTTTGGCAAAGGTCATTAAAGAAGAGGATGTGGAAGATGAGGATGAGAATTCTTCTGATGATGGAAACTCCAAAAATGGTAAAAAGAATCAAAGTGATTCAGATCAATTGACATTAAGTTCCTTATCTTCATCACAAGAGAATGAAGAATAAATGATTTAGAAAAGATTTATCGGGTAAGTAACAAGGAGAGAAGAGATGGCATTTGATATTAAAAGTAAGTTTAATGAGCAAGATAGCTTGTGGGAGGTCGTATTGGCAGGGGAACTGGATGTTGCCACGGCTCCTATTCTGCGTGTAGAGCTGGAAAATCTTTGTCAAAAGCATAAGGAAACCATTTGTATTGACCTTAAAGAGCTGAACTACATGGATAGTACTGGATTAGGTGTAATTATGGGTGCCTATGGAAAGATGAAAGAAATGGGCAAAGATCGTGGAATACAGTTAATCAACCCCAGAGATTCCATAAAAAAATTGCTTCATATCACCAGTCTTGATAAGGTATTTTCCCCAGAAATCAGTTAAAAAGGAGAGAAGTCACGGTGGATTTATTAAAACTTTCCATTCCAAGTAAACCCGAATATGTAAGTATGGTCAGATTGGCCTTATCTTCTGTTGCAAATAATGCGGGATTTGACATTGAAGCCATTGAAGATATTAAGGTAGCCGTTTCAGAGGCCTGTACCAATGTGGTTTGCCACAGCGAAATAGAGTTTAGCAGCACTTATGAGGTGTCGTGTGAGGTGGGCGATGGAAAAATCATCATCCATGTAAAAGATGATGGCGCAGGGTACGATCTTTCTTGTTATAAAGAGCCTTGTGCCGACATGCCTAAAGCTGGGGGCTTAGGTATTTTTGTAATAAAATCATTGATGGATGAGGTGGATATCAGTTCCTCTCAGGGTGTGGGAACCACCATTAAAATGATTAAATATTGCAATAAATAAATTTACAAATGAGGTGGGCAATGGCCGCTGAAATAAAAGAAAAAGAGCTTTTTGACCAATACAATGAAACTAAAAGTATTGAAATCAGAAATAAAATTGTAGAAAAGTATCTTTATGTTGTAGATATACTAGTAAAAAAATATATCAATAAAGGCGTAGATTATGAGGATTTATATCAGGTAGGATCTATGGCTTTAATTTTTGCTGTAGAAAGATTTGATTCCAGCAAAGGCTTTGAATTTACCAGTTTTGCTACCCCCACCATCATCGGTGAGTTAAAAAGATATTTTCGGGATAAAGAATGGGCAGTAAAAGTGCCCCGTAGGCTCAAGGAACTTTCGTCCAAAATCCCCGCAGCAAAGGAAGCTCTTTACAGCAATTTACACAGAAACCCCACCGTGAAGGAAATTGCTCAATATCTGGAGCACACTGAAGAAGAAGTCCTAGAAGCCATGGAAAGTGGACAAGCTTACAATACCTACTCCATCAATCAGACCTTCGATGAGAGTGGGGAAGATGGGGACGGTTTATACTTAGAGAAGTTTACGGGTATTGAAGAAGAGGGATTTGAGCATTTTGAAAACAGTCAATTGATTAAAGTGGTAATGAAGCAAATGACAGACTTGGAAAAAGAAGTATTTCAAAGAAGGTTTATCAATAATGAAACTCAACAAGATATTGCCAATGCGTTGCAGGTTTCCCAGATGACCATTTCCAGAGCAGAAAAAAAGTTGAAGCAAAAATTTCGAGAAGAATATTTTAGATAAAAAGGAGGAAGTTTTATGCCAGCATGTAATTCAGGTGAGTTCCCGGTGCAAGGTATTCAAAAAGGCACAAAGCGCGTGTTTTCCGGTGTTCAGCCAACAGGGAATATTCATATAGGAAATTATTTGGGTGCGTTAAAGCAGTTTGTGGAGCTTCAGGAGGAAAATGATTGCATTTACTGCATCGTGGATATGCATTCCATCACATTACCTCAGGATCCCAATGCGCTGAGAAATCATATTTTGGATGTGGCTGCTCTTTATATGGCGGTAGGTGTGGATCCAAAAAAATCTATTGTATTTGTTCAGTCCGATGTTTCGGGACATGCAGAACTGGCTTGGATGCTCATGTGCAATTCCTATACTGGAGAGCTTTCCAGAATGACTCAATTTAAGCAAAAAAATAAAGATAAAGAATCTGCACCCACAGGATTGTTTACATATCCCATCCTAATGGCAGCAGATATTCTTCTATATGATACGGATATCGTTCCTGTGGGCAACGATCAAAAACAGCATATAGAATTAACTCGTGACATTGCCGAAAGAGTGAACAACAAGTTTGGGAAAACCTTTGTGGTACCGGAGGGTAGATTCCTGAAGGCAGGGGCTAGAGTGATGGCATTGGATGATCCCACCTCCAAAATGAGCAAGAGTGCGGAAAATCCCCTCAGCAGAATTTCACTTTTGGACGACGAAAATAAAATAAAGAAATCAATTATGAAATCCACCACAGATTCCCATGGAGAGGTAAAGTTTGATTTAGAAAATAAACCGGGAATCAGTAATTTATTAAATATATATAGTGCTTTTTCCGGTATGGACGTGAAGGATTTGGAAAAGAAATATGAAGGCTGTGGTTACGGAAGCTTTAAAAAAGATCTGGTGGAGGTAGCCATTGATTCCATAAGACCCATTAGAGAGAAGTTTGATGAGATTCGGAACTCGGAGGAACTGATTGCTGCTTTAAAGGACGGCAGCTCCAGAGCTAATGCCATTGCAGAGCCTATCATCAAGAGGGTGAAGGATAAAATGGGTTTGGGGATTTCTTTATAACATATTTGAAAAAAGGAATAGGAAGAAATAGAAGAAGAGGAGATAGAAATCAAAATAAGTATTATGATATCAGGGTCAAAAGCTATAACTGTTAAGACTACCCATAATATAACTCCTTAAAACATTAATTATATAGTATACCCCGGTATCGTATTATTAAATAGTGAGTACTATTGTTTTAATAATATCTTAAATTGGTTAAAGATTATAAAATCATAATGATAAAACATAGGTAAAGTGAAAGATAACAACTTGTAATTGCATAATGTATATTGTATAATACTTTTGAATTATAGCATATAAAAACAATATAAAATGAACGAGAAGAAAAGGGGGCAAAAAATGATAACCGGAAATAAAGAATCGGAGAAGAGAGCTGTTTTTGCAGTAGCAGATTTGATGATGGCGGCAGCGAGAACGGCGCCAAAAGGGTGTGGTTTAGATAATTTGGAAGCCATGTTGGTAGATGGTCAGGAGAAAAATAAACTTACTGCGGAGATGCGAAAAATTGCAGAAGAAACTGGTGCAGATTTCTTCCGAAGAGATGCGGAAAATTTGGATGCCTGCTCAGTAGTTGTTCTAATAGGTGCCATAGATAGCCCTATTGGTTTGACCAATTGCAGCTTCTGTGGATTTTCAGGATGTGGTGAGACGGCAGAAAAGGGAGCCAATTGTGCGTTTAACGTAACGGACTTGGGCATTGCGATAGGCAGTGCAGTTTCCGTAGCAGCTAATCACAGAGTGGATTCCAGAGTGATGTTTTCAGCAGGAAAAGCAGCCATAAAGTCGGGTTTCTTTCAGAATAAGGTAAAGGTGGCTTATGGAATTCCTCTTTCTACTACATCCAAAAGTATCTTCTTTGACAGAGGTTTGGTAAGTGGTGCATTAGCAGCGGCAAATAAAGAATAAAAAATTAGAAAGGAAAAAGAAATGAAAGAATTATCACAAAAAATGTTGGACATGAAAGCTTCTTCCGTTAGAAAATTAACCCCTTATGCAGTGGCAGCAGAGGCAAAAGGAAAAAAGATTTACAAACTGAATATCGGTCAGCCTGATTTGCACGTACCTCAAGAATATTATGACCACATCAGAGCTTTTAATAACCCAACGGTGGAGTACATGCCTTCAAACGGTATTCCTGAGCTTCTAGAGGCTGTAGAAAAGTATTACAAGGGCGCAGGAATCAATGTAGATAAAAGCAACATCGCCATCACTACAGGGGGAACGGAAGCCGTATTGATGACTTTGCTGGCTCTGACCAATCCTGGAGACGAGTTCATCGTATTTGAGCCATACTACTCAAATTACAATACCTTCTTCACCATTACAGATGCAAAGCCCGTACCTGTAACCACTTATGCAGAAAGAGGATTCCATTTCACAAAAGAAGAATTGGAAGCTAAAATTTCTCCTAAGACTAAAGCTATTTGGGTAACCAGCCCGGGAAATCCCACAGGTACTGTATTAACGGATGAGGAAATTCGTGCAGTTGCTGATGTTGCCAAAGCCAACGACCTTTATATCATCGCTGATGAAGTATATAGAGAAATGGTATTTGACGGAAGAAAAATAACCAGCTTTGGATTCTTAGAGGATATTCAGGACAGATTGATCATTATTGATAGCGTTTCCAAGAGATTTAATGCTTGTGGAGCCAGAATCGGTGTTGTAATCTCCAAAAATAAAGAATTCTTTGCTATTATTTCAAAACTTTGCCAGGGAAGATTGGCAGTATCCACAATTGAGCAACACGGAGCTGTAGGTCTTTATGAAACAGGCTACAGAGTAATCAATGAGATCAGAGATGAATTTGAGAAGAGAAGAGATGTGATCTATGATCATCTTCAAAAAATTCCTGGAATTGTCTGCGAAAAGCCTGAAGGTGCATTTTATGTTGTTTGTAAATTGCCTGTAGAGAATGCTTGTGATTTTCTGATTTGGATGTTGGAAGAATTTGAAGATAATGGTGAAACTGTTATGATGGCACCTGCTGATGGATTTTACGCCACAGAAGGACTTGGCTTAGACGAAGTAAGAATTGCTTACGTTTTGGAAGCTGAAAAATTGGGAAGAGCTATGGAACTTTTAGCAATGGGTCTGGAAGCTTATAATAAAAAATAAATTATTTAATACAAAATAATAAGTCGTCCTGTATTTAGGGCGACTTATTATCTAATAAAAGTAAAATAAATAATAATAATAACTTAAATAATTTTTCTTAAATTGAGAATTTCAGGCTTATTCTCTAACCATTCTATCTGTACGATTCAAAGGCTTATATAGGCTTAATGCGCAAAGTCCGGCAATACCAACTAAACCATATACAATTCTACTAAGCCAGCTTGACATTCCACCAAATAATGATGCTACCAAGTCGTATTGAAAGAATCCTATAAGACCCCAGTTAACAGCACCTATTATAATTAATGTCAACGCGATTAAATTGAATGCTTTCATTCCATATACCTCCTATCTATAATTTTTGAACGTATTTTTACACGTTAAATTTAGTATTCCTCAACTATCAAAAATTATAATGGAAGGAAATGGGTTGAAAAATATAAAATTTAAGATTATAATATGTGGATTAAAACATTTTTGAGGAGAAATAAAAATGGCAATAGAAAAAGTAAGAGAATATTTTAAAAAATGGAATATAGAGGATAAGATTTTGGAATTTGAAGTTTCCAGTGCCACCGTTGAGTTAGCTGCAAAAGCTCTAAGATGTGAGCCTGGACGCATTGCAAAAAGCCTTTCCTTTATGCTGAAGGATCAAGCGGCTCTGGTTATAGTTGCCGGGGATGCAAAGGTGGAAAATGCAAAGTTTAAAGGAAAATTCGGAGTAAAAGCCAAAATGTTAACTCCTGATCAAGTGGAATCACTCATCGGACATGCTGTAGGAGGTGTTTGCCCCTTTGGAATCAATGAAGGGGTACCCGTATATTTGGATGAATCCCTGAAGCAATATAAAACTGTTTTCCCTGCTTGCGGAAGTGGGAATAGTGCTATAGAGTTGACAATTCCTGAGCTTGAAGAGTATTCTCAATATGTGGAATGGGTAGATGTATGTAAGCTGCCATTAACGAATATTGAAACAAAGTAGAGTGCCATAAGCACCCTACTTTCATTGTATAAATGCAAGTATGATATCATTATTTTCGTTAGAAAAAACTATAAATATACGGAGTAAATTATAGGGCAATACCGATTTCTTTCAATAGAGTTATTCGTTCTTTTCTGGATGATTCATATCTATTTTTCTTAGAATTTTCTTTTTGAAGCTTAATCCATTGCCCCAATCTTTCACCGGAGGATGTTATGTATTTTGGAGAAACGTTTACATTTCCATTTTGCAAATAATATTTTTTTGCAATTTCATACATCTTCCACCAGTAATAATCATAAATATTCCATATAACTCCCAAATTTTCTAGAGCTTCTATCTGTTCAGGTTTTAATGATGTAGGATTATTTTTATATTTGCAGCGCTGACAGCTAAGCCATGTACCCAAGGCATGACCTTCCTGAGTTTTGTAGCTTATAGGAACATTGATATTGCCGTGTTCCTCTTTATATTGGCTGGCCATTTCATACCATTCATCCCAAGTGGGGCGTAAGATAATAAACCATTTCATTCCAATTTTATCTAGTTTTTTGACTTGGTTACTTGTCAATAAATTCTGTTTATGCTTTTTCCGTTGTTGTTTAATCCATTCACCTAGCCACAGGCCATCCGCAGTCTTATATTGGGAAGGAATTCGAAGGTGACGATGCTTTTTATAGTATTCCGTGGCATATTGATAATAGACATCCCATGGAGTGCGTGTTTCCAATGACCATTCCATACCGATAGCTTCCAGAGCAGTAATTCTGTCTTCCGTCATCAGGTATGTTCCTTTTCCTTTATAGGCGGCTCTCTGTCGATCAATCCATTTACCTAATTTTTTTCCGCAGGAAGTTTGATAAACATATTGGATCCTTAAATTTCCATGCTCTTCATAATAAGCTTTTGCAAGTTCTAACCAGTCATCCCATTCAAAGCGCTTTTTTTTATCTGTCATACGCTTAACCTCAATTTAATTATCTACTTATTACTTAAAAATCACTTATTTTACCAAAATTATCTATGTCCTTAAAGGTAAACCTTTTTAAGAAAAATATACCATAAGGTTTAGATAATCTTTACATAAGTATATCGATATTATATTATGTTGTCAATAAAAAAATAATAAATCTTACATAAAATATGTGTTTAATACACAAATATTTAAAATAATAACAAAAAAATTTTGTGTAAATGAAAAAAATTGCTTAAAATTCAAAGCTCTATTTAAAAAGAAAATAAAAAAAATTATAAGTAGCTTTAGTAGAAATAAAAAAAATTAATATAAATACACAAATTATTTATAACTATTTAAACAACCAATCATGTTATTTCAAAATAAAAAATAAATAATTTTAATAAAACACCTTTTACACAAAAGAAATGTTTTATAATAATTAATTTTATTATAAAAGTGAAGAAAAATTAATTTAGTAGACATGTGAGAAAAGATTGTTAATACTTTTGAATCATGGTCAAGATGGATAGCAATGCAATTCCAAGAGACCAGCCACCTATAACATCTGAAGGGTAGTGAACACCCAGATAGATGCGGCTAAAGCCAATGAGAAAAATCAAAAGGCTTAAGAAAATAAACAATCCTATAAAGGTGGATTTTCTCTCCAAAATGGGAGGGACATTTTCGTCTTCTTTGCTATTCCATTTTCCGGAAAAAGTTAGATAAAAAAGCCAAAGAATCATGCCATAAAACACCAATCCCGTCATAGAATGACCACTGGGATAGCTATAACCTCCCTGTTCTATAAGATGCAGGGCAGAATCGGGTCGGGGTCTTTCAAAGAATGATTTAGTAAGACTATAGATAACGGTAGAACTAGAAGCGGAGAGGACCATTGGCAATGCAAAGTTACGTCTAAAGAATTTAGGAATAAAGACCAAAAGGCACAAAATGGTTATGGATTGCCAATTACCAATATATGTTATTACCTTTAAAACAGCGGTTAAGGTATCGTTTCTGAAACTATAGATTATTTGGCAAAGGCTATTATCAAAGGTCAAGGTTTTGCCGTGATAAATCAAATAGGCCATCAATAAAAATAATGATAGCCCTGACAAAAATAAAATTATTTTTAAAATGTTTTTATGATTCTTCACTTTCCGCTGCCTCTTGTTCCAATGCCTTTTGAGCGTCCTTTTTTTCTTTGTATTCGTAGTATCTATTTTCTGCCATACTTCTATACACCGGTGTACCTCCCGGAGTAGTTCTGGCTTTATTAATATACATTAAGGCATTTTTATCATCCTGCAATTCAAAACATAAGTGAGCCAAAACCAGACAGCAATATTGCTCCATTTCAGGACGCATATTAACAGAACCATAAAAAAGTTCAAAGGTTTCCTTGGCTTTTTCCACAGCGTATTGGTACATCTCATTGTCTTTAGCATCGGAATACAGGTAAGTTAGCTCTAACCATAACCTTGCAGTAATCTGCTTTTCGTTATCAAAGGCTTTGGCTGAAAGCAAAGCTAAGTAATGACATATGAATACAAAGTCTAGATTTCTATCTTCTTCAAAGTTTAGGTGATAGATTTCATGAACCTCTTTTAAGGCTTTCACTACCTGCGGGGATTTGTAAATGATGCTTTCCTTCTCAAAGTACTCTTCGTAACAGCTAAAATAGCAATTGGGGCACGTGATCACTTCAAACCAAGTAACCTCAAAATCCGTGTAAAGCTTCCTCATGTCACACCCTGCCGGTTGTTTTAGCCTTAATTTTGAAACGTATGGTACCTGAGTTTTAAACTGTGTCTTGCAGAAAGGACACTTTTTCTGTGCAATAAGGAGATAATCCTGGAAGGAATCCGGCATGGAGGATGGATAACTCTTATGTTTTTTTGGCAATAAAGATACTTTAGCGTCTTCGGCTTTTTTTACTACTTGAACGGCAGCTTTTTTTCTAGGCTTGCTTTCCCTTGCCAGGGTTAGCTGATTGCAAAGTTCCCCCATAATGATAAAAATAGCACGGGGGTTACTTTTAGTTAATTCAAAAAAATAGTCTTTTGTAATGCAAATTGCACTTATAGTCGTTTCTGCTATAGCAGAGGTAGTGGGGTTTTTGTCTGTAAATAAGCAAGTTTCACCGAATAATTGTCCAGGCCCTAAGGAGTCCCCTATATCTTGATCATCTGTACCGTAACCCTTTACCAATCTGACGGATCCGTTGATCAATAAATACATCATTTGAGGATTGATGTGGTTTTCCTTAATGATTATTGAACCTTCTTTAAAAAGCTTTACATTTGAAATAGATCCGAGATCTTTAATATTAATCATATTTGCCTCCAGTAGCGACTTAAATGCCTGATTTATTACTCAGTAAAATATATATCGACTTCAAATCAAAGAAATTAAAGTTTAGCCGTATTACAATTGTTCCTTCTCATAAGAATTATACCCATTTACAGTTTATATTAAAGCTTTGGTTTTCCCAAATCAAGGAATTTTTTATTACAAAGCAAGTAAAACCCTAATATAATGGTGATAGTGCCTGTAATAACCATCATGGCTTGAATGGAGAATAAATCGGATAGGGGTCCAAATACGATCATTCCCAGGGGCATGATAGCTGTAATTATAATGCTGATCAGAGAGAAAACCCTTCCTAACATCCCTTCCTCCACATTTTCCTGTATCAGAACGGTTTCTGCAGTGCTATAAAGGGGCATAAATAATCCGGAAACTAACATAACCCCTAAGTATACCCATAAGTTTGTGGCCAAGCCCAACAGTGCAAAGCAAATTCCAAACCCTAAACAGGATATTGCCATGGAAAAGATTTTATTCTTAAAACCGCACCACACAGAAATAATAATGCCCCCAATTACGCCACCGATGCTCCAGGAAATTTCATTAGCCGTTAACATCCAAACTTCATTCCCAAAAGTCCGTTCTACTAAAAGAGGTGATAAAAAAGCGGCTGGAGTAACTAAAAAGAAGAATAACCCATAGAACATCAAGAGCTTACGAATAAGTTCGTGATTTTTTACATAAGTTAAGCCTTCCTTTAAGTCATTTAGTACCGTATGCCATAAGCTTTCTTTTTGCGTGGTCATCCTTTCATAGTCCGGCACCTTCAAAAATATAAAGATGGAGGTACCTATAAAAGCGGTAATTACATCAAAAAAAAGTGCGCTTTGCAGTCCCCAGATGCCAAGCAAAACCCCTCCTACGGCGGGGGATGCCAGCATGGATACAGAGCTGATGGTGGTATTGATACCTGTAATCCGCATGAGTTGGCTCTCGGGAACCAATTGGGGAAGAATGGCGCTGACGCAAGGTGCCTGAACACCTGAACCCATAGATCTTAAGGCAGAAACGAAAAACAGAAGCCACCAAGAGGTGTAACCAAAGGCCATAAATAAGGCCAGACATAAGGTTACCATGGCTATAAAAATATCGGCTAAAATAATCATCCACTTTCGATTACATCTATCCGCAAAGACTCCTGCAAATAGTGTGATAATTATTTGAGGTAAAAAGGTACACAAAATCAAGATCGTCATTAGGCTCCCCGATGAAGTTTCCAGAGTAATATACCAGATAATGGCAAAGCTAACGATGGACGATCCGAATAGGGTAATGGCCTGAGCCAAAATAAATATGGTGATTCTCTTTTTCCAGTTTATATAATTATCCATGGGGATAGTATAACACAGGGGAAGGGATATTAGAATGGTTTGTTTATTTTAAAGATTTAAGTTTTATTTAAGGTTTATTTTAACATTATTTAACCATAATGATATATTATATTAGTGTAGTTATAAATTGAAATCCAATATTGGAAGAAAGGAGTTTTTTATGAGACCGGCAGACGCAAAAATGTCAGGCAAATCAAAATTAATTTGGTTATTGCTCATAATTGGATTCATGTGTATGGAATTCCCGGGCGTATTCTTTTTCAAAGGTATGTCAGAGCCTTATATCTTCGGATTTCCATTCATCTATGCCTTTAACCTTATTATGTGGGCCTACGTAGTATTAGTTATCTTATTTGCCTACTTAAACAATTGGGGTGAGCCAAAAGTAGAAGAAAAAAGTGAAAATGGAGGTGAAAACGCATGAGTCAGAACGTAATCGCATTATGTGTAATCGGCTTTTTCATGATTTTCCCTTTAGGAATTGGATTTGCGGCTAAAAATAAATCTACTGCAACCACCGAGGACTACTTTATACAATCTAGAGCTATGGGCGGATTCGCAGTGTTCTTCTCCGTAGCCGGTACATGGTGGAGTGCATTTGCATTCTTGGGTTCCAACGGTTACTTTTATACCACAGGACCTATGTACTGGACCGCAATAGCTTGGAATTTATTCTTTGGATTATTATATCTAATCGTAGGAAAGAAAATTTGGTATATGGGCAAAGTTAACAATTATGTAACCGCAACCGATTTCTTTAGACATCAATACGGTTCTACAAAATTAGGAAACTTTGTTGCAGTCATATTAATTGTTTGTACTGTGCCATATCTACAAATCCAACTTACCGGTGGTGCTTATTTGATCCAAGTGGCATCAGGTCAATTAATTCCTTTTGCCGTTGCCGCAATGTTATTCTACGTTGTAATCATTACATATGTATGGGCCGGCGGAATACGTGCTATTGCTTGGTGCGATATTTTCTATGGTATTCTATTATTCTTCGGAATGGTATTTGCAGGATTCTATGTAGCAAGCCTTGTAGGCGGACCTTCAGTAATGTTCCATAAGGTTGAGGAAATGTTCCCCGGTCAAACTGTTTTACAAGATACTAGATGGATGAATTGGTTGGCAATGTTTATCATTACACCGGTTGGTTCATTTATGGGACCACAGCTTTGGGCTCGTTTCTATTCTGTAAAATCAGCTAAAACTTTTGATGTTATGCCTTTATTATTAGGTGTGGCTGCAATTGCTTACATAGGATCAATGCTTACAGGTAATGCCGGTAAGCTTTTATATCCGGATATTTCAGAATTGATAAACAGTAACGCAGATTATATTTTGCCAACTGTATTATTCAATTATGCACCTTTCGTGCTTGGCTCTATTCTAATGGCTTGCGGTGCTGCCGCTGCTATGTCTACAGCTAACGCACAAGTATTAGCTTTATCCACTGTATATACTATGGATATTCACAGAAAATACATAAACAAAAACTTAAGTGAAAACAGCTTGATTTGGGTTGGTCGTTGGGCTATCCTAGCTTTCTCTGCTGCTGCTTACATCATGTGCTTATATGTACCTGGTCTTTTGGTAACAGTTGGTCTTGTAGCATTAGGAGGAACTGCTCAGCTAATGATTCCTACTTGTGGTGCATTGTTCTGGCCTCGTTCTACTGTACAAGGTGCAGTAGCAGGATTGGTTACCGGTATCGGACTATTAGCCTTACTTACATTCACTCCACTAACTGCACCCGGACCATTTTCCAGTGGTGGAAATGCTTTACTTGCATTGATTTGTAACATCGTAGTATTTGTACTGGTATCCTGCATGACAAAACCAAGAGAAGACAAATTGATGGCTGAATTAAAGCAACAATACTCTGATTACTATCATCAAGTTGATATGTACTAAAATATTAATTATTATAACTACAAAAAAACGGCAAGCTTTAAGCTTGTCGTTTTTATAATGCGCCCAGCATGGGCGGTTCAGTTCATTCTACTTTTAAAAATGTAAATCATTTTAGTAAATCTTGGGGAGGTAATTTTTCTTGAGTTTATCTTAAATTTGTAAATATATTTGGCTTAGCGTTGGTATACGATTTCTCCGTCTATGATAGTAATATCGACCTCAAGTTCCTTTAGTTTTGATGGTTCTGCCTTTGTCAAGTCAGATGAAAGCACTACCAAGTCCGCCAATTTTCCCACCTCAAGAGTACCCTTTATATTTTCTTCAAAACTTGCATAGGCACCGTTATATGTAAACATGCGCAATGCATCCATAACACCTATGCACTCCTTCTCATTTATTACTTGCCCTCCCTGAGTTGTTCTGTTGCAGGCCATATGCATATTTAAGATAGGATTTGAAAAGGTTATAGGGCAATCACTGCTACCGGCAGCAATTATGCCTTTATCAATAAAGCTTTTTGCAGGGAACATTCTACCGGCTCTTTCCTTCCCATAATTTACAAGATATCCATCTCCAAATTCATATAAGAAAATAGGATTTGGAATAGGTACTATCCCTAGTTTTTTGATACGATCCAATAAAACATCAGTGGTCATTGCACAATGTTCTATCCTGTGACGGCAGTCTTCCCTGGGATATGCCTGCATAGCCTTTTCTATTGCATCGACAATTACAGTTACTGCTTTATCTCCTACTGCGTGGCATGTAACTTGATACCCTGCCTTATGAGCTTTTAAGATAAAAGCATCAACATCCTCCGGTTTCATGCTTAAAATTCCGTTATCATTTGGATTGCTGGTGTAAGGTTCAAGTGTAGATGCTGTAGGACCGCTGCTACTTCCATCTATCATCAGCTTGGTAGGTCCAATTTTAAACCTCTCATCCCCAAAGCCTGAATGCAGTCCACTATCTAAATAAGTTTCATTAAATTTAAGATTATCCACAAAAGAAAATAGCATAGTGTAAAGGCGAATCTTCACTTTCTGTTGTTTTACAGCATCTTGTATTGCGCCCATTTGTACAAAGCCATATCCCCCTGAATCATGCAAAGATGTAATACCTTCTTTTATAAAAAGTTCATTTGCAGCTTCCATTGCGTTGATTATTTCATCATGAGATAATATAGCAACCTTCATTGCCTGCATGTGAGCATTTTCCAAAAGAACACCTGTAACATGTCCATTTTCTTTTACATATACTCCGCCTTCCGGGGCTATAGTATTATCATCAATGCCTGCTGCTTCTAGGCTCTTACTGTTGTGTGTGGAAATATGAGCGCAACATCTGGAGATCATAACTTTATGATCCGGAGCCACTTCATCTAGATCCCATCTATTGGGATGCCTTTTTTCTTCTAACTTGGAATGATCATATCCCCAGCCGCGAATCCATTCACCCTTTGGCGTAATTGCAGCTCTTTCAGCAACAAGCTTTTTAATATCTTCAATAGATTTCACTTGAGGGTAACGGCAGTCTATTGCCAGAGAATTGGCACCTTTTATGGCCATATGTACATGAGACTCTACAAAACCCGGAATCAAGCTTCTACCTTTTAAATCTATAACCTTTGTATTCTCTCCCTTTAGTTCAAGTGCTTTTTCATCATCCCCTACAAAAATGATTTTGTTCTCTTTTACAGCTAATCCTGAACAAATCTCATTGTTCTCATTTACTGTAATAACTGAGCCATTGATAAAGATTAAATCAGCCTCTCTGTTCCAACTCATAAGATTTACCTACCTTTCTTCACTCATTTCTAATAATTTATGATTAAATTTGTATCCAAATCCTCTAGTACTTATAATGTATTTTCTTCCTGCTTCA
Source organism: uncultured Anaerovorax sp. (assembly GCA_964461765.1). Classification (GTDB taxonomy): domain Bacteria; phylum Bacillota; class Clostridia; order Peptostreptococcales; family Anaerovoracaceae; genus JAVVUJ01. The sequence goes on along the minus strand of CAYWVS010000001.1, from coordinate 41,655 downwards.
TTGTTTTCAATTTTTTTCCGAAGTGTACTGATGTGTACCATAACGGTTTTTTCATCACCGAGTATACTGTTGTTCTTCCATACATTTTCAAAAATCTGAACCACATTGTAAATTCTTCTGGGGCTTTTTATAAACAAAACCAGTAGATCAAATTCCTTTGCTGTCATATTTATCAGTTTGTCATCTACATATACCTCCCTTGTTGTAATATTTAATGACAGTCCGGGTGCAGTATAGATTTCTTCCTCGGTGTTTTTTAAAGTATCGTATCGTCGAATATGCGCCTTTACTCTTGCCACAAGCTCACCGGGAAGAAATGGCTTAGTTATATAATCATCTCCACCTACAGAAAATCCAATTATTTTATCCACCTCCTCTACTTTACATGTTAAAAATAAAATCGGGGTGTTGCTATTTTTTCTCCGAATTTCTACACAAAGATCTATGCCACTGATATCCGGTAGCATAATGTCTAAAAGTATAAGATCCGGGGATTCTTTTTTGATAAGTGCCAAAGCATCCTCACCATTTAATGCTGAAAACGTTGAGAAACCTTCTTTTTGAAGATAAGAAACAATTATGTCATTTATGTTTTTTTCGTCATCTACAACTAAAATCTTTTTGTTAACCATAAATATCTCCTTAATTTTTGCAATAATTTATTCTTCTTTTTCAAAATATAAAGGTAGACTTACTTTAAATGTTGTGCCTTTATTGATCCGACTTTTAACTGATATGATACCTCCATGGGCTTCTACAATTTCCTTTGCAATGGTCATCCCCAGACCACTGGTAACTTCAGATGAAGATGGTTTTTCGCCATTAACCTGATAGAACCTATCGAATATATGAGGCAAATCTTCTTCTGATATTCCTAAACCATAATCTTTTACGCTAAATTCCAAATGCTCCTTTTTAGCATCTATCCCAAAATTAATCTTAATGCTTTTTCCTTTTTCCGAAAATCTTATGGCATTATCAACTATATTTGCAAAAACTTGTTCCATTCTTGCTGAATCTGCGATTACAGAAACATTTTTTAAAACATTTTCTTGTATTTTTAGTTCAAGCTTTAAATCTGCTCTTTTGAAGTCGTGATAATGATTTCCAATGAGTTCATTTACAAAATTTTGTCCGTCCATTACCATAAATGCAAATGAAAATTGTTTTATCTCTAACTTTGATATTTGGAAAACATCGTATACCAATCTATTTAATAATAATATTTTTTTATAAATAATGTCTAAAGCCTCTGTTCGCTTTGTCTCATCCGTAATGGTATCATCCTTTAGGGCCGTTATGTATGCAAGTATAGAAGTAATAGGCGTTTTTAATTCATGGGATATATATGAAAAAAATACTTCTCGAGATTTTTTTGATGCCAACATCTCTATTTCTGCTTTTTTCATTACTGTAACATCTCTGATGACTCCTTCAAGAGCTATTGGAATTTGATCCTCATAAACTGTAGTGGTTGTTATTTCTGCCCAAATTTCTTGAGAATTTTTTAGATATATCTTTAAGATTTCAGTATTTTCCTTCTGTGCGCTCCCAAAGGTTCTATAATCAAAAAGACTATTGATTTTATCAAAATCTTCTCTGTTTACCAGCTGTAAGTAAAATTTATTGTCATTATAAAAATCTTGTGGGACATATCCTAATACCTTCTCAGCTGAAGGTGTAATATATGAAAATGATGGAGGATTTATTTGGTAGATAAATATTACATCTAAAGCATTTTCCACAATCAACTTAAATTGTTTTCTTGTAACATCTAATTTAAATTCTGACCTTTGTAAATATATAATAAATACGATAAAATTTAATACATTTAAAAAAATTATTTCCGCCAAATAATAGGATGAGATATTCTCTATATTTATTGCTTCGACTATGGAAATCATAACTTTTCCAAAGCCCCAAAGCCCAAAAACTAAGCTGGCCGTAAGCCTTTCCGGTATTGAAACCTTCCATGTTCGAAGTACCAAATAACAAATCATTGTTGTAACACAAACTTGGAACATTGATATAGGCAAATATAATGATAAAAGGTCAAAGTCATAAAGGATGGAAAGTAGAGCCCATATCATCAAATATAATGAAAATCTTGTCCAATATCCCGGGATTCTAAAATTTTGGAAGGTATATACACCAAATAGCAGAAAAAGGATGTGGAACATATCAAATATTTTTCTAAGCTCTAAAAATATAGCATAATCCTCATTAGTATCTAAAATTAAAAATAATAAACTGCATGAATAGCATAACCAACAAAGCCCCCAATATTTTATAAATCTTTCTTTGCTTCTTGCAAAAATATAAAAATAAAATGTCGCAATACTAAGGCATATCGTACCAAAGGCTATAAACATTATCATTAGAGTATTCATGTGATAATTATACAATAAAAAGTTATTGAATACTACTTTATGCTACTTTAAATTAACTTAAAATTTCGAAAAAATAATTAATATTTGCGATAACTATGTTAATATATTATGTATAAAATAATATGACAATTTGTTCTCTTCATCATTTTTGTTTTCGCAAATTCACTCGTTGTCAGCAGTTTATACAATAGATATTCACAAAGGAGTAGCTACTAATGGGAAAAATAATTTTGGAATTATCAGAATCAATACATAGAAACTTAGTTGAACACATCATGGAAAACTATGATAGATATTTTTACCTTGCGTATAGTTTTACAAAAAATAAAGAGGTAGCAATGGATGTGGTGACTAATGCTATTTATTTTAGCCTTTATAACGGCAGAAAACTAAAAACTCTTCCTCCCATGCAAACATGGATATTACAGCTCATCGTAAAGGACGGAATGCGTACAATGAGAAAAACTAACTACAAGAGGGATTTTACAGCTAACTCACAGCTTTATGCTTATATGGAAACACTAGAACCTTCCGCTACTAATGCATTTAAGCTATACTATTTTGAAAACTTAAACTTAGAAAAAATATGTGGTGTTTTGCATTTTAATGAATATGAAGCAAAAAGAAGATTATCCTATGTTAGAGGTGAATTACATATTGATAGCTCTTTAGATGAAGAATCGAAAGAAAAAATAGATGAGCTGGTTAGGATTTATGAAAGTGTAGAAATTCCTGAAAATTTCCCTGATAAGGTCAAAGATGCTATAAAGAGAGAAGAAGATAATTTTGATGATTTTTACAAAAAATATAGTAGAAATAAAATATTAAAACCTATAGGATTAATAGCTCTTGCGTTAGTATTCTTTTTTATTACAATAATGCTGGGTAAAGATAATCCTGATTTTGCAGCAGCAGTATTAAACGTGCCCATAATAAATAAAATTTTTATGCCGTTTTTATAAAATTTCAAACTATCAGGGTATTTGAGTTGGTGGAAGAGTTGAGGAAATATTTATATGGGTTGTCTTGGAAATATTTTATGGTTTATCTTCGGTGGATTATGGCAAGGCTGTGCTTGGGTTATTATCGGTGTACTTTGGTGTATCACCATTATTGGAATACCGGTAGGAATTCAGTGTTTTAAATTTGCCAACTTGGGATTTTTTCCTTTTGGAAAAGAGGTTCGATATGGCAACAATTTAATCAGCATAGTGCCTAATTTTTTATGGCTGATTTTCGGTGGAATTCCTTTGGCCTTCATGGCTCTGATTAACGGGGGTTTGCTATGTATCACTATAATAGGGATTCCCTTTGGATTGCAGTGTTTTAAGATCGCTAAGCTGGCACTTATGCCCTTTGGAGCTGTGATTGTGATATCCGTAAAGTAAGGCATTTATATTAAGTATGGGAATTTTTTTCGTATTATTTGGTTTTTAATGTACTGTTTATCTATGATGTACCTTGAAAAGTTATACTTGAAATTATTATAATTTAGAGTATAACTTTTTTCCTATTAGGCTTAACCCTAATAAAATCAACGGTTTAAAGTACTGTCGAAAAGTTGTCCCTTTTCAGGGGTTGAAAAGTAGGATATAATGACAGAAAAAATGTACGGAGGTGCTTTATGCGCATAGAAACCATAAAAATCAAAAACTTTAAGGTATTTAAGGATGTGGAAATAACCAATATTCCTAATATGGTGGTATTCCTGGGAATGAACGGAGTGGGGAAAACTACATTTTTTGATGTATTTGGATTCTTGAATGACTGCCTTTCTAAAAATGTAAAAGCCGCACTTGATAATCGGGGAGGGTTCTCAGAAGTAATTTCAAGAGAGCAAATGGGAAATATTGAATTTTTAATTCAGTTTCGACAAACTAATGACGACCCAAGGATAACATATGAGCTTTCAATTGGATTAGATGAAAATAAGCGCCCTGTAATCTTTAAAGAAATCATGCAGCTCAAAAGCGGTCAAGGGGAAGCACCATGGAGGATATTGGAATTTTCTTTAGGCGAAGGTTTTGCTGCCAAGGGCGAAATAAAAACATTTGAAGATATACAGAATGCTTACCGTGATAAACAGAAGCTTGATTCACCGGATATTTTAGCAATTAAAGGACTTGGACAGTTTAAGGAGTTTGTAGCTGTCTCTGCGTTAAGAAAATTGATTGAAGATTGGTATATATCTGATTTTCAAATAAAAGCAGCAAGACAACGTAGTGAGGCAGGCTATAACGAAAGTCTTTCTAAAACAGGAGATAACTTGCCCATTGTTGCAAAATACATGTATGAACATCACAGGGATAAGTTTGATGATGTTTTGCAGAAAATGAAAGAGCGTATCCCCGGGGTAACAAGTGTTGAAGCCGATTTAACGTCAGATGGATATATCGTTCTGAGATTTAGCGATGGTCAATTTAGCAATCCATTTTCGTCGCGTTTTGTTTCTGATGGGACGATCAAAATGTTTGCATATCTGATTATGTTGAACGATCCTAACCCCCACTCTCTACTTTGCGTGGAGGAGCCGGAAAATCAGTTATATCCAAAACTTTTACCAATTTTAGCAGAGGAATTCAGATTATACTCAAATGCAGGTGGACAAGTGTTTGTTTCTACACACTCACCAGACTTTCTAAATGCCGTAGAGCTATCGGAATTATATTGCTTAGTAAAAGAGGACGGTTTCACTAAGATTTGTCGTGCTTCAGATTCTGAGCTTGTAACTTCACTGTATAATGCCGGAGATTTGCTTGGTTATTTGTGGAATCAGGAGCTTCTTCTGGAGGAGGTTGCAAGGAAATGAGACTTGTCTTTTTGACTGAAGAACGCTCAATGAAAGAGCTGCTCTTAATGATTTTGCCAAAATTTTGCCTGAAAATGTACAAACTCTGATTATTCCTCATAATGGAAAAAGTGACTTAGTAGCTTCTATTCCAAAGAAATTAAGGGGATGGTCTTGTCCGGAGGATAAGTTTGTCATTGTCCATGACCAAGATAGCGCAGATTGTAAAATTCTAAAGGCTCATTTACTGGCTTTGTGTAATGGAAGCAGAAATGAATGCTTGGTTAGAATTCCTTGTAAGGAACTTGAAGCTTGGTATTTTGGCGATTTAACTGCTGTGTCACAGGCATATGGTAAAAACTTTGAAGGATATTCTAATAAAAAGAAATATAGGCACCCGGACAGCATAGAAAATGCAAAGGACGAATTACGAAAGCTAATCCCCTCCCACCAGCAAATATTAGGCGCTCAACTAATCGGTGTACATATGGAACCGGAAAGAAACACATCTCCAAGTTTTCAGGTTTTTGTAAGTGGAGTGCGGGGATTGTGTTGTATGTAATATGAATGGTATTAATCATACCATGGAGAAGTTTCCTTTTTCACAGCTTAGGAAATCAATATAGATAAGATAGTGGCAATCAGTTATTATATAAAAGGCAAAGAAGGTGAAGAATGAGTATTCAATCATTGACTTATTTGCGTTTTGTAAGGCGGGCAAAGCATGAATGATGTTATTTACACCTTTAACGGAAAAGATATTACCATGAATATGGTTATTCAGATCCTAGGGGTCATTAAAGTGATACAGGAAAAGCTAGATATCAGCTTTCCTGATGCGACTATGCTTTTCTATAAATCTCAAACATATAAAACCCTTCAGAATACAGAAAATGCTCTATGGGCTGAATCAGCGGAATATATTGCAGATCGATATTTTTTGGAGGTTAAAATAAAAAAATCAAAAAAATAATATATGAAATTAAATTAAAAAAAAGAACTGTTGCCCTTCAGGGTTATATTTTATATAATAAACATAAGACTTTGCCCTATAGGACAGAATGAAAAGACTTTGCCGTTTAGCGGCACTCATTATGAAGGAGCTCCACAGAAATGTGGGATTCTTTTATTTTATGGAGATTTTCATTTTGATGCTTTTTATTTTAACATTTATATTTAATTCAATGTCAAATTTTGTTGAATTTAATTAAAAATTATGGTAAAGTTTTTATGACTTTTATAAAAGATTTTTAAAGATAAAAAAATTATAAATGAGTTACTATTGATTTGTCTGATTATTTGGAAAGAAATATTTGACAGTATGATATACTGGTTTCTATAATTACTTAAGTATTTTAGAGGTAACAAAGCTTTGTGGTGTAAAAACTGTAATAGAGAAACAAACAATGAAAAGTGTGAGCTTTGTGGTCTTGCTACAGAAATGGACATACCTGCCGAAGTTTACTGGTGCAGTGATTGTAAGGTACCAGTCATTAAGCAGGTTAATAGTATAGACAAGGATATTTGCCCCCTTTGCGGAGGTAAAACTGAATATCTTTGTGCAGACTTAAGACCGGTATTTCCTGAAGAAAGGCTTTTACTTGAAATACTGGTAGCAAAACCATTCGAATATAAGAATAATACTATTTGGGCATCCAATAATCGGTTTTACATTGATGGTAAGCCAAAGATAGTTACAAAAAGCCTTTATACTAAATATGAAATTGATTTTATTCAAAACCAACTTGATATACATAAATCAAACAATGATTATACATTCTTTTTAGAAAACGTTGACAAATTTATAAAAGCTAATAAAAACCGATTAAACTTTCTTTTTAATGAGGCTTCAGATTTTATTAAAGAATCTGCTAAAGAATATCCGCAGGAGCAAATTATTATTTCTTTTTCCGGTGGAAAGGATTCGACTGTAGTTGCAGATTTGACAACCCGTGCACTTAGCAATGCAAGTTTAGTTCACATTTTTGGAGATACAACTCTTGAATTCCCCTTAACTCTAGATTATGTGGAACGATATCGGCTCGATAACCCAAAAGCTATATTTAAGAAGGCTCGAAATGATGAACAGGATTTTTACAGAGTGTGCGAGGATATCGGCCCCCCTGCTCGTATGCTCCGTTGGTGTTGCACCATGTTTAAAACCGGTCCTATCACTCGCACAATGAATAGATATTACCGTGATTGCAATGTATTGACTTTTTATGGTATTCGTAAGTGTGAATCAATTTCAAGAAGCAAATATAATAGAATAGAAGATAGTGCCGATTCAATTAAAATTCAAAAACAAAAGGTAGCTTCTCCAATTTTTCTTTGGCAGGATATAGATATATGGCTTTATATATTATCTGAAAATATTGACTTTAATGAGGCATACAGGCTTGGTTATGACCGTGTAGGATGTTGGTGTTGCCCCAATAACAATGAAAGAGCCCAATTTCTTTCCCAGATATATATGCCGGAGCAATCTCGCAAATGGCGAGGGTTTTTGATTGACTTTGCAAAACGTATAGGCAAACCTGATGCTGAGATCTATATAGACACGGGCAAATGGAAAGCAAGGCAAGGCGGTAACGGTGTTAAAGCCGCCGAAGATGTAAAAGTAAAGGTTACTAACTGTACAGCTGAGGATAATGCAAAAGTGTACGAACTAAACAGACCACTTGACAATGATTTTATCGGTTTGTTTATTCCTTTCGGTAAGATCGCAAAAGAGCTTGGACGCAAGCTGATAAATGAAACTATCATTGTTGATATAAAAACTAAAATACCGATTTTATCTATAGAACCGTTTACACAGGACGGATATGCTTACTCAGTGAAAATAAAGACAATGAATGTAGCCAAGCACGAGGATTTGCAAAGAATGGTGTCCTATCAGGTCCGGAAATTCAATGCTTGCCGGAAGTGTCTAAAATGCGAATCGCTATGCAAGTTTGGGGCGATCACGATAATCGGCGGTGAGTATCATATCAGTGATGAGAAGTGTAAACGGTGCAAGATGTGTGTTACTTATAAATATTTAAACGATGGTTGCTTAATGAAGAGCTTTTTATCTACCAAAGAATAGGGGGATATTATGTTTCCGACAATAAATTTTAGTAATTCCGATATAACTAAAGCGGGTAGGATACTGTGCAATAATGGTAGCAGTGTTTTGGATATAGAAGAAGCTGAAAGAATTATAGGTGAATGGCGGAAGTATCACTACTATCCAATACTAACAATCCAAGGTACACTTCGTAATCACGTTAAGCGAATGAGTGACTGTCAATCAATTGTTGTGCAAAGATTGAAAAAAATGCAAACAATCAAAGAGAAACTAAGACGTTACCCGAAAATGCGATTGCATTCAATGCAAGATATAGGCGGTTGCAGGGCTATTTTTTCAGATTGTAATTTTGTGTATGAACTATTCAAAAGGTTAAAAAGTTCAACAATGAAGCATAAAATCGTAAACGAAAAAGATTATATTGAAATTCCAAAAGAATCTGGCTATAGAGGGATTCACCTTATTCTTGAATACAATAGTTTACAAAACTCAACGTACAATGGGCTGAAAATAGAAATACAAATTCGTACTCATTTACAACATCTTTGGGCGACAGCAGTTGAAACTGTTGGTACATTTACTAATTATTCTTTAAAATCGAGTATAGGCCCTGAAGTATGGTTGTTGTTTTTCAAGCTTATATCTTCTCTTATTGCTATAGAAGAAAACTGCAACACCGTACCTAATATGCCGAACAACAAAAAAGATATAATTAGTGCTCTTACTGAATTAAATAGAACGAATTTAATTTTAGAAAAATTATCAACCATTAACGCAACCTGCGATTATATTCAAAGTCAACGTATTAATACGCGAAGATTTTATGTCATCGTAATAAAAGAGCAAGGTAAAAAGATTGAAATCACTGATTTTAGAAAACTTGAGGAAGCCAATAAGTGTTATATAGAAGCAGAAAAAAATGAGCGTAACAATGCTGTTTTAGTGTCAGCAGCATCACTTGATGCACTAAGAAAAGCGTATCCAAACTACTTTATGAATATCTCCGGTTTTTTGGCTTTAACGCAAAAATTATTGATGGAGGATAATATATGAAATTCAGAGCACACGATACCTTTTTCATACGAAAAGGTTGGTTATACAAAGGAATGAAAAATGTAGTGGCTGACCCAGCTGTCTTTATGGGTGCAAACGGAAACCCTATGGACATATTGGGAATTGGCGCAAATATGGTTAAGGCTCTACGATATTGGTTGCAAGCTGTGGGTCTAACATCTGAACCTCCAGGTGGTAGAAAAACTCAAGCACTAACTCCCTTTGGACAGCTTGTCTATGAATATGATAGATATATCGAAGAAATTGGTACATTATGGCTACTCCATTATAAATTGGCTTCTTTTCACGAGGATAGAGATGGCGAAGAAGATAACGCTACGGCTTGGTACTACTTTTTTAACGAGTTTAAGCCAACTGAGTTTTCACGAGATGACTTTGTTGTGCAGCTCAACAGTTACATACGGCTAAAAGATAACGAGGTATCCGAGCGTTCTCTTGAAGATGATTTTAACTGTATTATCAGCACCTATGTACCTCGTATGAAATCAAACCCCGAAAAGGTAAAACCAGAAAGCAACATTGATTGTCCTTTGGGCGAGCTTGGACTGATTGATATTATCAGCAAAAAGGATAGACTGTATAAGAAATGTACACCTAAAAAAGACACTCTGCACCCACTTATACTGCTTGCTGTTATTTTGGATAACACAAACGGTGAAAGGGAAATCAAAATTTCAACCATTCAGAGCGACAAGAATAACGCAGGCAAAATCTTTAACTTGGATATTATCACTCTCGTAAACTTGCTGAACAAGATAGAGCTTTTGGGTTATATCAAGGTAGTTAGAACAGCCGGACTTGATGTTGTACGCATTGAAAGGGAAATAGATTTTTTAGAGTGTGTCCGTGAGTATTACCGTGTAATAAATAACTGACAAGCTCTGAAAAATTGGGGATAGATTATGATAAAAGGAAAAATTGATGTGGTCAAAGGCTTCCAAACCTCGGTTAATATCGGATTTGACTTACATAACAAACAAAAAATAAAAAATTTCATACCCACGATGTCCTCGATTGATATTGTGGAAGATGTGCTATACAGCGTGGGAGCACCCCAAGCTAATCGGGCAAGACTGCTCGTCGGTGCTTACGGTCGGGGCAAATCACATATTATTCTTGTTTTGATGTCGCTTCTTTTTAAAAAAGATGTGGCTTTGTTTGATGTGCTCCTAAATAAAATTCAAGAAAACAATCCAAAGCTTCACGAGTATGCTTTGGAATACTTGAAAAGCGACAAAAAACTGCTTCCGATTATCGTAAGCGGAAACAGCGCAAGCCTTACGCAGTCGTTTTTGAAGGCATTGCAACAGACTTTAAAAAATGAAAACTTTGATAATCTTATGCCTGAAACAAACTTTATAGCGGCAGTTAAGACCATAGAGTTTTGGCAAAAGTCATATCCTGATACCTATACCAAATTTTCAGAGTCCCTTAACGAGCCAATAAGTGCGTTCCTTGTAGCTTTAAAAGAGTTTGATGTCAATGCTTATGCTAAGTTTATAAAGCTGTACCCCAACCTCACTGCCGGAAGCGAGTTTAATCCGTTTGTAGGCTTTGATGTTGTGGAGCTTTACGAAAAAGTAGTAGATAAGCTCTGTGATAGGGGCTATAACGGTGTTTATATCATATATGACGAGTTTAGCAAGTATCTTGAATCAAGCATTGCATACGCAACAGTGAGCGACACAAAGTTGTTACAAGACTTTGCCGAAAAGTGTGACCGTAGCGGAGATAAGCAGATACACCTTATGCTTATCTCTCACAAGGATATTGCAAATTATATTGACAACAACCTCCCGAAAGAAAAGGTTGACGGTTGGCGAGGTGTTTCGGGTAGATTTAAGCATATTAGTCTGCACAATAACTTTTCGCAGATGTATGAGATTATATCTGCGGTTATAAAGAAAGACACCAAATTCTGGAATAAGTTTGGCAAGGATAATAAAGACCGTTTTGCTGATATTGAAAAACGGTTTATTTCTAATGGTATTTTGGAAAAACAGATAGCCGAGATTGCCGTGCAAGGTTGCTATCCTCTGCACCCTGTTTCTACTTTTATTTTGCCACGCTTGTCTGAAAAGGTAGCACAAAACGAAAGAACACTCTTTACATTCTTGTCATCGGAGCATAAGCACACCCTATCTGCATTTTTAGAAAGCGAACAGGGTGAGTTTTCCGCAGGGAACTCGTTCCCTGTGCTTACTCCCGACTATATTTACGATTATTTTGAACAACAACTCCGTAAGGAGCATTACACCACTGAAACACACAAGCTGTATAAGCTGACTGAAAAAGTCCTCAATAAGTTAGACCCCAAGTCACTTGGCGCAAAAATAATTAAAACGATAGCTTTATTCTATATCATTGAACAGTTTGAAAAGCTACCGCCTATCTATGACAGAATTATAGACACATTTAGGGATAGCTTTGATATATCCGTAATTGAAGAAACATTACAAGACCTTATTGAAAAGGAGTGTATTGTTTATCTCAAACGTAGCAACGGATATTTGAAAATCAAAGAAAGCTCCGGTGTTGATGTCGGCAAAGAGATTGAGAAAGCTATTGAAAAATCAAGAAACACCCTAAACGTTAAAAAAATTCTCAACGATTCATCATTTGACAGTTATATGTACCCGACTGCTTATAATGACGAAATGGAAATAACGAGATACTTTTATTTTTCTTTTATTGATAGTGCAGAGTTTTTTGCTACGGATAATTGGGATAGGAAAATCGAGGACACCGATGCAGACGGTGTTGTTTATGCTATCATTCCAAAAAATGAGCAAGAGATAGACGAGCTTAAAAAGGCTTTGGTAGATGGCAAACATAAGCACGACCGAATATTGTTTATCGTGCCAAACAAATACACCGATATTGAAAAAATGTGTTTTGAGTACAGTGCTGTAAAAGACCTTAAAAACAATGTCGGAGATGACGAACTGCTCACTGATGAATATGATATTTATATTGAGGACTTAGAGGAAGTTATCGGCAGTTTTATTTTCTCATACGCAAGACCCGAAACAGGTGGTGCTGAATACTACTACAACGGTGCAAAACAAAACTTCAAGCGGAAAGCACAGATTTCTGCAAAGCTGTCGGAAATCTGCGACCGAATATATACTTGGACACCAGTCATAAACAACGAAACAATTAACAAAGATGAGTTGTCGGGTCAAGCAATCAACAGCCGTACAAAACTTGTTTCCGGCTTACTTGAAAATGAGCTTGACATTAACTTAGGACTAACAGGCACAGGGCAAGATGTGTCTTTTATGCGTAGTACCTTAATTAAGACAGGGATATTGCAAAATGAAACAACCGCACCCACGCTTAACCTTAACCCTCCCGATACAAATATGTGTATGGTGTTACGAGTTATCAACGCATTTTTAAGCAGTGCAAGTAATCAGGGCAAGAGCTTTAGTGAGCTATATAAAATCTTAACCGAGCCACAGAATGGCTTTGGTGACCCATATAATGGTGATACAACAATGCCAAGGCACGGTTACGGCTTGAAAAAAGGTGTTATCCCGATTTATATTGCCGCCGTTTTGCACCACTTGAAAAAGTATGTTGTTATCAAGAACAAAACCGATGAGGTCAAGATTACTGCTGACCTTTTGAACAGCATAAACGAATCTCCCGAAAACTACACTGTGTTTCTTGAAAGTTGGAACGATGAAAAAACACAGTATATTGACGGTATGGCGGCCTTGTTTTCTGACTTTGTTATCGAAAAGGAAAAGGACTACAACACATTCTCATACATTGTTTTTGCGATGAGCCGTTGGTATATGGGGCTTCCTAAGTATGCTAAAGAACTTAAAGAGGTTTATGGCGGTAAAGGTGTTAGCCAAAAGAAAAGCAAAGCGACAACTTCTCATATTAAGTTTCTAAACAGTTTGAAGCAGACAAGCATAAACGCAAGAGAGTATCTGTTTGAAAAGCTATTTGACATTTACGGATACAAGGATTTCACGGTTAATATAGTCGATAATATCAAGCAAGCAAAGGAACTCTTTGACGGAGCAAAAGCAGAGCTTATCAAAGCTCTTATCGGGGATATTAAAGAAGTCTTTGGTGCCAAAAATGGCGCTACCTTGTCCTCTGTTATTAAGGATTGGTACGAAAAATTGAAACCAACAACCGTCAATCACTTGTTCTCAAACAATGAAGAAAAAGTGTTGCAGCTTATGACAAGCATAGGTAATGACGAAAAGACCTTTATAGAACGGCTTGCAAAAAGCGTTACAGGACTTAGGCTTGATGATTGGGATACAGGAAATATAACTGAGTTTTTGGCTTACTTGGAGCAATTCAAAAAGACTGTAACCGAATTTGATAAAAATGCAAACCAAAAAGCGGTCGATAGCTCTGAAATGTATAAGTTATCCTTTGTCGATAAGTCCGGCAAAGAAGTGGTTAAAACCTTTGAGAAGTCTGATTACAGCGAAAGAGCTAAACTGCTTCTCAATGCGATAACCACAGAGCTTGAGGATATGGGGCAATCAATAACCGAGCAGGAAAAACGGCAAGTGCTGATGGAACTGCTTGAGAAGATGTGTTAGGGGGTGTAATCATTGGATAAAGTAATTGATATGTGCCGCAAGATAAAAGATAGAAAATTAACATTCATTCTTAACCCCGATGATTCTTGGGAAAAAATTGACGTAAATATGCGAATTGTAGCTAATAGTGCTTGGAATGAAGTTAAGTTTTTAGACAACACTTGTAACAATTTAGACAATAGTATGCAAAACTTACCCGACGATAAAGGTGGAATTTATATCTTTATCGTAAAGCCTGAAATTGTCCCTAACACCCATTTATATATTTTGTATATTGGGCGAGCGCAAAATACAGCATCACAGAACTTGAAAAAAAGATGTTGTGAATATCTAAATGATACACGTCCTAAAATATTTGCAATGAAAGAATCTTGGGGTAAAAACTTATATATTAGGTATTTACCATTGACCGACAATAATATAATAAATAAATTGGAAGAAGAGTTGATTGAAGCAATATTGCCTCCTTGCAATGACAAGTATCCAAGAAGTATAACAAGAGCTGCTGTTAAGCAAGCATTTATGTAAAGGAGAACTATTTATGAAAATTCCTGCAATTAGGGCAAAAATTGGAATTTGGGTTTATTATATTTCAACACTTACATTTAAGCAAGTTGCTGAAAATGTTAAAAAAGTTGATGATGAATTGCATAAATCAATTTTACTACGAGAAATGTTACAACGCACAATAACTGATAATTACAAAAATATTGCTGATTATATCGTACAACAAGAAGAACGGTTTTTTAATGCATTGGTTTTGGCTGTTTATGATGGTGACCCACAATGGAATGAAATACGGCTGGAATATGATAATGACGAAGAATTTTTTGATTTAGGCGTTCTTGAATTAACAGGCAATGAAAAAATATTTCCCGTTGATGGGCAGCATAGGGTTGAGGGTATTAAAAAGGTTTTGTTAGATAGCCCTGATTTATTCAATGAAAAGATACCAGTTATTTTTATTGGGCATAAGAAAGATGATGAGGGTATGCAAAGAGCAAGAAGAATGTTTAGCACACTAAATAGATATGCGAAGCCTGTTTCTCTGCGTGATATTATTGCCCTTGATGAAGATGATTCAATAGCTATGGCTTGTAGAGAACTAATAGATAATAATGCTTTCTTTGCAAACAAAAGAATACTTGACTCAAAAAATAAAGCTATATCAGAAAGAAATAATGAATTTACTACTATTATTACATTGTACGAATGCAATAGAGAACTACTCTCTATGTTCATTAAAGATAAAGATATTTGTAATCAGGATGGTAAAAAAGCTGTTGGTACAAAAAAAATAGATTCTTATATTCGTTTTAGGCCTAGTGACTCTGAAATATTGGCATTTAATTACTTGTGTAATGATTTTTGGACACAACTATCAGACTTTTTTCCTGTTCTTCGTGAGTATAAAAACCAAGAAATTCCCAATAGTAGCATATATAGAAATAAGCAAGGTGGCTCATTATTTTTTAGACCAACTGCCTTATTAGCAATAATAAAGATTATCATTTTTTTAAAAAATTCTTGGGATTGTACCTTTGAAAGAACATTTGAAGCACTGGAAAAATTGCCATTAGAGTTGGATACATCCATGTGGAGAAATGTTTTATGGAATCCTGTCAAGAAAACAATGATTACAACAAACGGCAAAACCGTAGAAAGTTTATTAATTTATTGTATTGATAAGGATTTATTGCAACCAAAGCAAATAGAAAATTTATTGACAGACTTGCAAGGGTTGCTACAGGCTGATAGAGAAACTATTTTAAGTGAATATTTAGACAATCATATTTTGAAATAAGGTGAACGTAATGCCATACTTTGATAACGCCGCAACAACATACCCGAAGCCCGAAGCCGTTTACACTTTTACAGATAAATTCTATCGTGAGTATGGTGTAAATGTCGGGCGAGGACAACATAAACAAGCACATACTGCAAGCAAGTTAGTCAGCGAAACGAGAGAGCTTCTGCTCAACTTGTTTCATTGTTTTGCAAAAAAAGTTGTGTTCACGCATACTGCTACCGAAGCACTTAACATTATCCTGCGTGGGATTGAAATGGCGGACAACTACACCATTTACCTATCCCCCTTTGAGCATAATGCAGTAACAAGGGTGATACACCATCTGCAAGGTGTTTACAAATTGAATATCCGCACATTAGCGGTTGACAAGGCAACGCTTACATACGACCTTGAAAAGATAAAGTATCAGTTTGCTGAGGACAAGCCTAATATTGTTGTTATCAGCCACGCAAGCAATGTTTGCGGTGTTGTCGCTCCGATTAAAGAAATATGTGAATTATCAAAGTCCTACAATGCTATTAATATTATTGATATGGCACAGACAGCAGGACTTATTGATACCGATTTAAGCAGTAATATTTATGATTTTGCTGTGTTCGCCGGACACAAAACCTTATATGCACCGATAGGGGTAGCAGGATTTATTTGCAGCGGTGATATTAGACCGAAACCTCTTATATTTGGCGGTACAGGAATAGACTCGGCAAATCAAGAATTGCCACAAACAATTCCTGAATTGTATGAGGTGGCAAGTCTTAATATTATGGCGATTGCCGGTCTAAATGCGGCTTTGAAATGGATAAATAAAATAGGATTAGGAAGCATTTACCAAAGGGAAAAGGAAAACCATTCACGGCTCTTAGATGCTTTATGCGAATTTGATAATATTAAGGTCATCGGTCAAAGTTTAGAAAACAATATTGGTGTTGTTTCATGTTTGTTTGATGGATACAGTAGTGACAGCATCGGGCAGATACTTAGTGAGCAGGATATAGCAGTACGGACAGCGCTCCATTGTTCACCTTATGCCCATAAGTTTTTAAATACTTTTCCTGCCGGGACGGTAAGATTTAGCGTAGGCTACTTTAATGATAATGAAGACTTTGTAAAATTGATAAATGTTTTACGATATATAAAAGAAAATAGCTAACAAATTAAGTACATAGTTTTGTTAAAAAAATTTTTACTTTCTATAACAAAAATATTCCAAAATTGGAAGGGTGAAAAAGTATATAGGTGGTGATAAAAATGAGCCTTAAAGACG
This sequence comes from uncultured Anaerovorax sp., assembly GCA_964461765.1. Classification (GTDB taxonomy): domain Bacteria; phylum Bacillota; class Clostridia; order Peptostreptococcales; family Anaerovoracaceae; genus JAVVUJ01. The sequence goes on along the minus strand of CAYWVS010000001.1, from coordinate 24,682 downwards.
TAGAAATTAAAAAAGAATACCGATCCTTGGTCGACAATGTAGCAAAGGACTTCTACATACCCTTACTGGGACAAGCTGTCTCCTACAAAAGGGCAGTTGGATTTTTTTCATCTTCTGTTTTAATTGAAATTTCAAAAGGCATTGCAAGGCTTATCCAAAATGGGGGTACAATTCAGCTTGTTGCCTCACCTTACCTCTCTGAAGAGGATGTTGTAGCAATAAGAAAAGGCTATGAGTTGAGAGAAAAGATCATAGAAAATGCATTATTTCGTGAACTTTTAGAACCTACAACGGAATTTGATAAAAAACGGCTTAACCTGTTAGCAAATCTTATTGCTGATGGCACTTTAGATATAAAGATAGCTTTAACGGAGCAAAAGGGAAAGCTTGGGATGTATCATGAGAAGATGGGAATTATCCTTGACACCGATGGTAACAGGGTAGCTTTTTCCGGTTCGATGAATGAGTCAGCTACAGCAATGTCATTAAATTATGAGACTATAGATGTGTTCTGTTCTTGGAATGATGAGGAAAGAGTAGTGGCAAAAGAAAATGCTTTTACTTCTATCTGGAATAACTACGAACCCAATATTGAAACCATAAACTTCTCAATTTTAAAAGATCAAATCATTAAAAAATACAGGAACGCTATGCCTGATTTTGATATTGACCTTATGGAATATGAGGAATTAGGCGCACGGGGAACCAAGGGAAGCGTTATGGTAATTCCTAAGAATATTAAACTTCATGATTATCAAGAAAAAGCAATTGATGAGTGGGAAAGACAAGATTATCGTGGCATATTTGATATGGCAACAGGAACTGGAAAGACCTACACAGGGCTTGGGGCGGCAATAAGGCTAACTGAAAAGTTATTGGGTGAACTAGCGATATTTATTGTTTGCCCTTACCAACATTTGGTTGAACAATGGGTAGAGGATATTGTTGCATTTGGAATGCAACCCATTATAGGGTACAGTGCATCTACTCAGAAGAATTGGAAAAGACTTCTTGAGAATGCCGTACTTGACCAAAAACTGAGGGTTAAAAATAAAGAATTTTTCTGTTTTATCAGTACTAATGCCACCTTTGCTTCTGCTTATGTACAAGAACAAGTAGAAAAAATAAAGGGTAATGCTTTGCTTATTGTGGATGAAGCCCATAATTTTGGTGCTACTTATCTAAGCAAGACCTTAACAAATAAGTTTTCTTATCGGCTTGCCCTGTCTGCCACATTAAATAGGCATAACGATGAGGAAGGTACGGCAAAGCTATATGAATACTTTGGCCAAAAATGTATTGAATACCCTCTTGATCGTGCCATAGAAGAAAAGAAGCTTACAAATTATAAATATTATCCAATCATAACTACTCTGAACGATACGGAGTTATCTAAATATACCCAACTTTCTCTTGAAATCGGGAAATGTATTATAAAAGGGAAAAATGGTAAGGTCAGACTAAGCGAAAAAGGAAAAATTTTAGCACTCAATAGGGCAAGGCTTGTAGCTGGAGCCGAGGACAAAATTATTAAGCTACATGAGTGTATCTTACCTTATAGAAATGAAACTCATATTCTAGTTTACTGTGGTGCAACTACCCTTCTTGCAGAAAATCAAGAATATTCCAATATTGATTCTGAAGATTTACGTCAAATTGATGTTGTCACTAATTTATTAGGAAATAAACTAAATATGAAAGTGTCTCAGTTTACATCCAAGGAAGATATGCCTGAACGTGAGCTTTTAAAGCATGAGTTTGCAGTTGGAGATAACTTGCAAGCTCTTATTGCGATTAAATGCTTAGATGAGGGTGTGAATATTCCTAAAATCAAATTAGCATTTATTTTAGCAAGCACCACAAATCCAAAAGAGTATATTCAACGTAGAGGTCGTGTTTTGCGATTGGCTGAAGGCAAGGATTTTGCCATAATCTATGATTTCATAATTCTACCAAGACCACTTGACCATGTTCATTCATTGACAGAAATGCAAATGAGCAGAGACATTTCTCTTGTTAGAAACGAGATATTTCGTGCACAAGAGTTTGCCAGTATTTCCATGAATATGGCAGAAGCTGAATCAATTATTGATGAAATCAAAGAGGCCTACCACATAAAAGAAAGTAGTATTACTTTTAAGGAGGATTTTGGTTATGAACAATGAAAAAATAGTTCTAGTTAATGGCATTGAAATTAATACAGAAAAAGCTGACAAAATTCTAAAAAGACTTATTATGCGAGAAGCTACAAATATCAAGACAAAAGAAAAAAATGACGGTCAAATGATTAACATGATTAAAAAAATGATTGAGGAGGAAGTGAAATGTTACTGAAATCTATTAAGTTTAAAGACTTCCGCCAATTCAAGGGTGAGCAAGGACCAATTAGTTTTTCTACTGATACCCAAAAGAATGTTACCATTATTATGGGTGAAAATGGCTCAGGAAAGACCACTCTTGCACAAGCATTTACATGGTGTTTGTATGGTTCCACTGATTTTGAAGACAAATTAGTTTTAAACAAAGCTACTGCAGGATCAATGATGCCGGTTAGCGAAGAGAATGTACGTGTGGAGCTATCACTTGTACATAATGGTATTGACTATACTATAATTAGAGAGCAGCGGTATTCCAAGGACGGAACAGGAAAACTTAAAGCACCAAACAATACTGTATTACAAATTGCCTTTAAAAATCAGGATGGACAACGAGAATTTGTTAGTGAAAATGAAAAAGATTGGCGAATGAATGAAATATTGCCTAAAGAATTATCAAAATACTTCTTTTTTGACGGTGAACGTATCGGGAATATGAGCAAGGAAATTCGCAAAGGAAAGAGCCAAGAATTTGCACAGGCTGTGAGGGGTCTTTTGGGTCTTAATGCTCTTATTGCAGCATTAGATCATATAAAAGCAAAAGGTCCTAGAGCTTCAGTTATGAAAAGTTATGATGATAATTATGACTCTAAAAGTGACATTAAATTTGCTCAATATAATAAAGAAATTGAAGAATATGAAAGCCAAATTCTAAAAATTGATGTTAGATTGGCGGAAATAGAAAAAGAAGAGGTTATATCACAAGACAAGTGCTCTGAATTAAATATACAAATTAAAGATAATGCAGAAAGTGAGCTTTTAACCAAAGAAAAAGAAGAGTTAAGGCAAAGGTTAAGCAATTTAATTGCTAAAAAATCCAGTAGTACCTCCGCAATGCTCAAACTTTTTAACAGTGGAGGTCCAGCCTATATGTCAAAAAAATTGATGAAAGATGCCCTGCAGGCGTTATCGCAAGCTGATAAATTAGATAAAGGTATACCGGATATTCACAAAAGAACAATTGATTTTTTAATTAATCGGCGAACTTGCTTATGCGGTACACATATTGAGCCTGAAACTGACAGTTTTTCAGGTAATAGTGCATATAAAGCATTAAAGGAAGTAATTGATTTTATACCACCTAAGTCAATCGGTACTTTGATTGGTCAATTTGTTCGTGAGTGCCAACTAAAAAGCAACGGGACAGACAGTTTTTTTGGAGAGATTTGTGAAAAATACAGTGTTATTAGAGATTTTGAAGAAAACTTTGCTTCCTTTGAAAATGAAATTAAATTGATAGAATCCAGATTAAAAAATATGGAAAATGTTGGTGAACTTCAGAAGGATCTTATGAAATACGAGCATCGTATAAGACAGCTTAAGGACGAACGTGATTATTTAAATAAGAGCAAGGGTAGTCGTGAAACAGAAAAAGAACGCCGGATTACAGAACGTCGTGAATTAAGTCTTAAAGATGAAAACAATAAGCGAATTGAAATCTATAAGGCTTATGCACAATACATGTACGATTCTCTAAATAGCTTATACGAGACAAAGGAGGCTGAAACTAGAGCAGAACTCGAAATGTCAATTAATAATATATTCCGCAATATCTATAATGGTGGGTTTTCATTAACCATTGACGACAAGTATAACATTCAAATAATTGTTAATGATTTTGAGGGCTATACAGATGAGGTGGAAACTTCCACGGCACAAAGCATATCTGTTATTTTTGCTTTTATCGCTGGGGTAATAAAAATGGCAAGGGATAAAAATCCGGAAAATGAAATGCTTGTATCAGAGCCGTATCCATTAGTTATGGATGCCCCTTTGTCTGCATTTGATAAAACGAGGATTAAGACGGTCTGTGATGTCTTGCCAAAGATAGCGGAGCAAGTCATAATTTTTATTAAAGATACAGATGGAGAGCTTGCTGAAACATATATGAGTGACAAGATTGGAAGTCGGTATTTATTCGATAAAAAGAATGAGTTTGAAACATATTTAATAATGAGGTGAAAAAATGTTTGATAAAGAATATTCATTTCGTGGATCTCATGCTGAAAAGGTAATGAAACTTACAGCAGATTTTGACAATATGGGAAATAAGCTCTTTGCAAGAAATTATGATGTGTACCTTATTGCACCAATTGTCGGGTTTCTTTATGGAGTAAAGTCAGATTTAGATAGGGACGGAGGTAAAGACACAAAAATTTTTCCAGATATTCTGATGAAGAATAAAGACGATCTGCTTTTTAACTATCGTCTTATTATGCTACTAGATAAAGATGGTGAAAATAGTATTGAGGAAAGAGTCAATAAAGCTTTTCGGTATTATGGAAGCGAGGAGGCAAAATTAGATGAAGAATTATATGAGCAGTATGTTCGTGGGGGAGTAGATAAGTTATATGAAAAGTTGATTTCAACAGCAAAGAATAGCGAGGACTATTTACGAAATTTATATTATTTTTTGGAAGAAATAGATGATCGATATAATCAAACAATATCTTTGGAAAGTATCTTAGATTTATGTAGAATGGCGAAAATCTAACTAAAGGGTAAAAATGCATCAAAAAATTATTGAAAAATTATATAATAAATATAAAGTACATGGCTACATCGAAGAGGAAAGTGTTTTTAATGAACTAATAGAAAATAATTTACCATTAGATGAAATTAATATTTTATGTAATAAATTATTAGATATGGGGGTTATCATTAAGACTGATGATTATGAAGATAGTCAAGTTTTTTATGACTTAAGTAGAACAGATTACGAAAAATTATATAATGATGTTATAGAGATTGACGATTCTCTGAAACAACTTATTAATGAGATCAAGGAGATAAAACCCCCCCAACCTAATGAATGGAAAAATCTTCTCATTTCCGCACAAGGTGGTAATGATTATGCAAGAGATCGGTTGATTTCAATGTACATACGTTTAGTAGTGAAGATAGCATTATGGCATTATAAAAAGTATGGAATAATTCTAGCTGATGCAATACAAAATGGATGCCTTGGATTAATAACTGCTCTTGAAAAGTTTGAACTTGGTAGACATAATAATTTTTCTCAACATGCTTCACTTTGGATAAGGCAAGTAATAATGCGTAATATGAACCTGCCAAATACATTATTATATTTTCCTTTTCACTATAAAGAAAAATTGTTTATAGTTTATGATATTTATGAAAACCATTATTGTGAATCTTGCGACAAAAATCAATATTGTCCTAATTTAATAAGACAAATTTCAGAAGTTATTAATTGTAATTATAAATTATCACAAAAAATGATAGATCAATTAATTCAAAAAATTAGCTTGGAGGAATTGTTTGAATTGGATGAATGTATCTTTACTGATAAAGGCGAATTTGAAAACCAAATGATTGGTTTTATTGATTTTAAACAATTACCAGATAACGTAGAACAAATTTTTAAAAGACTTAAACCAAACGAAGAAAAAATTTTGAATCTTCGGTATGGATTTAATGGAAATGAGGAAAAAACATTAGAGGCTATAGGGCAAACTTTTAAAGTAACAAGGGAAAGAATAAGACAAATCGAAGTAAAAGCAATCAAAAAAATAAGTAAGATGAATCAAAATAAAAAACTTAAAGGTTTTTGGGAAAATTATTAATGTTTAATCCAATAAGTTATTATCTAAATTGGTCTTTTTGGGGGCTCTACAAAATAGAGGAAGAGTTCCTTCCACCAAGGTAATAGCCGTTGTAGGTTCTTATTTTTCTACATAGGTAAATGGGAAACTTTTATGTGCCTAACCCATAAATGAATAACTTTATAAAATTTTGAACAAAATATATCTAATAAAATATATTTTGTTGACTTTATGTTTAATTTAACATAATATAATTTATAAGAAATTTCAAAACTAATCCCCAGCGTCTATCTATATAGGATTATACAGAAAATAATCTAGAAAGGAATGTATGGTGAATTTCCCTATACTTTCATTATACAAGGTTTTATTATGAGTGACTTACAATCGTACCTTGATGAAGCATTGAAGCAAGTAGATTTATTTGATGTGGAAGAGGAGCCATTTATTGTAGAGTATGATATAGAAGCAGAATTGAGGGAGCTTATCGCGTCTACCCGGATAAAACTTGGTATTACTCAAAATCAGTTGGCAGAAAAGTCCGGGGTTTCACAGGCTAATATCAGCAAGATTGAGAACGGAAGCTATCGGCCTAGTATAGTTACATTGAAAAAAATTGCAGATGGTCTAGGAAAACGCTTAACTATTGATTTTGTAGACTATGAGGAGGTGTTATAATGGCAATTCATATTGAGAGCTTTACCATTGGTCATTTTCGTGGTATTCATCATCTAACCGTAGAAAATTTGAACCATGTAAATATTGTTGCAGGCGACAATAACAGCGGTAAAACCAGTGTTTTGGAGGCATTGTTATTATTGCGTGATCCCTCTGACTTTAACAATATTCTTAGACTTGCACGAATGCGAGACACTAACATATTTTTTAATGGAGCGTCTCTTTACGAATGCTTTATTAATCTATTTCCACGAGACTCAAAGGAAATGGAAATAACCATCGATGCAATTTGCAATGGTGTACCTGTAATGTATGACTTAATTGGAAAAGAAAAAACAATTATGATAGATACCCAAGATGCTAAAGAATTATTTGTAAAAAATATTGATGGAATAAGGCATGGTCTGAGGCTTCATAATTCTGAAGTAGAAACGTTTCAAGGTGATCTTATATGGGAAATAGCAGAACATAAAAGAGAAAAGTGGTTTGAAATCAATCCTTATACAAGTATATCCGGTCGTGAAATAAAGAAAAATAGTTTTTTAAATATAGTATATCTTTCTCCTATGGATCATGTTTATGGCAATAACTTTAACCGAATATTAAAATATCACTCCTATAAGGATGTTTGCTTGAGAGTTTTACAGATATTTGATCCCGATATTATTGACCTATTAATACTGAAAGACGAAAATAGTAATCGCTCCATTGAATACATCAAACATGCTACTTTCGGTAATATGCCTCTTTCCACCTACGGTGATGGCATTAAGAAGGTACTGTCCCTTGCAAATGGCATTGCAAAAGCCGCCGGTGGTATTTTGCTTATTGATGAAGTGGAAACTGCCATTCATTCTAAATATTACGATGATATTTTCAGATTTATTGTAAAAGCCTGTATACAGTTTGACGTTCAAGCATTTATTACCACTCATAGTATAGAGGCTATTGATGCTTTGTTAGCAACTCAAGATTATGATAAACAAAGTGAGACTGACCACATTAGTGTGCTTACCTTTAAGAAAGAAAGTTCAGAGAAAAAAACCTATTCCAGAGTACTTTTAGGAAGAAATGTGTACTCCAACCGTGAACAGTTTGATTTTGAGGTACGCCTATGAATAAATTGATTTTATGTGAAGGGAAAAACAGATGCAATCTTACTTAGCTATTATTTGGAATGCACTTGTGGGTGCCCTGAAAAGATTTTTTCTTTCATTGATGAGCAAATTCGTTCGGTAAAATGGGAGGATTCAAAAATCCTTGACCAATGCTTTGGGCAATTAAAATTGATTTAGATAGATGCAAATGTACTTTAAACCATTAAAAACATACTTTATGCTTGAATAAAATATGTAATTTTGTTAAAATTTACGAATAATAAATTAAACCTTAATTAATGACTGACAAAAAGGAGAAAATAATATGGTCAATCATGATTCGAAAGAAAATGGTCAATTTAAAAAAGTTTTGACACTTAGGGATTTGGTAGTTTATGGGATTGCATTTATGACGCCGATTGCGCCAGCATATATTTATGGGGTAGCCACAGAAGTTACAGCGGGGACATTGGCTTTGGCGTATATTATCGCTATGGTGGCAATGCTGTTTACAGCTTACAGTTATGGGCAAATGGCAGCTGCATTTCCTGTTGCAGGGGCTACATACACTTATACCCAAAGAGCCATCCATCACAATGTAGGATTTTTTGCCGGATGGGCCATTTTCCTTGATTATGTTTTGGTGCCGCTAATCGTATTTATGGTAGGTGCATCATATGCCAATGCTGCAGTACCTGCCATACCTTACGTGGTCTGGGTACTTATTATCGCCATAATCGTTACTGTAGTGAATTGCCTTGGGGTACAAATTGCAGCTAAAACTAACTTGCTGCTAGTGGGTGTTATGGGAGCTATTTGTATCATTTTTGTAATTGTATGTGCTTATGCCTTAACAAAAGGTGTGGGAGAAGGTACTCTGATTTCAGCAAAACCTTTTGTGGGTGTGGACGTAAATGCCAGTATGCTCTTTGCAGGGGCGGCAATCGCATGTTTCTCTTTCCTTGGTTTTGACTCCATTACCACCATGGCAGAAGAGGCGGTTAACCCCAAAAAAGACATTGGCAGAGCAGCAATTTTAGCATGTGTTTTTGGCGGTGGAATTTTTGTATTGCAAGCTTATGTGGCACAACTTGTTTGGCCGGATTACACCACCTTTGAAACGGCAGATACAGCACTCTTTGAAGTTGCTCAGTTGGCGGGAGGAGCATTGATGGCCGGTGTATATACTTTTGCAGTAGTATTATCTACTTTATCTGCGGGAGTAACGGGACAATCCAGTGCTGCAAGGTTACTTTTCGGAATGGGTCGAGATGAAGCCCTTCCAAAAAAATTCTTTGCTTACCTGCATCCTAAGTTCCAAACACCCATCTACAATATTTTAACAATGTGTGTGATTGGTGTTGTAGGTGCCATTGTCCTAGATATTAATTTAGTATCACAGCTTATGAACTTTGGTGGATTATTTGGGTTTATGTGCGTGAACCTGTCTGTTATCGTTTATTACTTTTTTAAGCAAAAACAAAAAAATATAATCACTTATTTGATTTTACCCGCGTTAGGTTTTTTGATTTGCGGATATCTTTGGATTAACTTATCAAAGGACTCATTGATGATTGGCTTTTCATGGTTGGCTATAGGGTTTGTCTATGCTTTGATTACCACCAAAGGTTTTCAAAAAAAGCCACCCACTATTTCGGAATAAGCCATTGGGGCAACTAGTAATTCAACAGTAACTAAATAGAAAACAGTACAAAGTTGAATATAGTTTTGGTATTAAACTTTGATTGGAAACTTAAATTAGAAAATATAAAGAAAAAACCGAGGAGGAAATAAAAATGAAACCTAATCCAAAATATTTATCTTTTTATTATGAAACCATGACGGAATTTCCTGATTTTGTCGTTGATCCGAAAAAAACAGCACTTTTAATAGTGGATATGCAAAAGGAATTTGTCCTAAGAGACTTTGGAGACGCTTTGAAATTTAAAGAAGCAGGGGAGTGGGAAAGATGGATTCCATTCCACGATAGGTTAGATGAAATTGTAATTCCAAACAATGTAAAGCTTTTGAACTATTTTAGGGATAAAGGTATGACGGTAACCTTTGGAAGGATTGCTTGTTTAAGAGAAGATGGAGAAGACCGCTCTCCTGTGCAAAAATCAGCAGGATGGAATGGTATTTATGTGTATGTTCACTCTAAAGAAGCAGAGATGATAGATGAACTCACACCTTTAAAGGATGAAATTGTGGTCAATAAAACTACAGATAGCGTTACCCTAGGTACAAATTATTCTCAATTGATTAAAAATATAGGGATTGATACTGTTGTGGTGACGGGAATCGTTACGGATCAATGCGTGGCGGGAACGGTAAGGAGTTTGGCGGACGAAGGGTTCAGAGTTATTTGTGTGGAGGATGCTTGTGCGGCACCTGATATTACCCTTCATGATGCAGAGTTGAAAATTATGAATCAAATCTATTGTCAAGTTTTAAGCACTGAGGAAACCATTGCGGTGTTGGAAGGTAGATTAAAATAGACACCTGTCAGTAAAAAGGGAAATGTGAATTTGAATGACCTGTAAAAAAATGGATTCTGACTCCATAAAAAGGCATGGGAACTTAGGCATTTGCTTAGATACAGTAAATCTGGATACAGCCGCCTATTACGACAAAAATGCGGAGAACTTTTATGAAACCACTGTCAAAGCAGATATGTGGGAGCTGAGAGAGAAGTTTCTTGCATATCTGCCCCAATTCGGAGAAATTTTGGATTTGGGTTGCGGATCCGGTAGGGATTCTTTGGCTTTTATGAAAGCAGGATTTAAAGTTACTTCCATGGATCCTTCAGAAAAAATGTGCCAATATACCGCTGAGCTTACGGGTAAAGAATGCTTAAGGAAAACGGCACAGGAAATAGATTGGCAGTGGAAGTTTGATGGGGTTTGGGCATGTGCTTCATTGCTCCATGTGGGGGAAGAAGATACCCCCTCCGTCTATGCCAAAATCCATAGAGCTTTAAAGGGTTCAGGAATACTATTTGTAACTTATAAGTACGGAAAAGGGGAAATCACTCGGGGGGATCGCTTTTTTCACGACATGAATGAAGGTAGCTTGGAAACCTTGGTGGAGAGCATTAAGAGTTTTGAAATCAAAGAAATGTGGACAACTTCCGATGTGCGACCGGGTAGGGATCAGGAGAAGTGGCTCAATGCCATTCTTCAGAGGATTGATTAAAGAATTTTTCAAACATAAATCGGAATATAGTATAAACTAAATTAAATGTTATTATATTAGTTAATTACTTTATTTAGAAAAGAATAAACCTATTCAATAATGAATAGGTTTATTTTGCTTTTTGTTACTTAAATAAAATAAACTAGTGTATTTTCAATAAAATTTGTTTTAGCTATTTTAAATTTTAGTTGGCATAATTATTGCTATCTATTAGTTCATTAGAATTTGTAACTAAAAATATTAGATAGGTCTTAAAAGACAAATCCTTAAAAGACAAGTCAAATGATATTATTTTAATCGCAAATTTTAATATGAAATCTTTTATATTTTTTATTAAAAAGGAGGAAATGTCTATGAGTGAAAATCAAGGCTCACACGCTATTCAAGATGATGTAATGCCTATTTCCGTAGAAGACCGTACCTTGACAGGATCATCCAACTTTGCTATCTGGTTTGCTTGCAATTTGGTGGTCACCACAATGCTGACAGGGATGTACATGATTCCGGATTTAACCTTTAATACTGCCATGGCCACCATTGCCCTGGGGTGTTTTGTGGGTGTAATTACTTTAGCTATGATAGGCGTCATTGGTCAGAAAACCGGGTTGGTTACCATGGTAGTAAGTCGAGCTACCTTTGGCACCAAAGGCTCTCTATTGCCTTCTATCATCAATGTGCTCATCCTTGTGGCATGGTCTTGGGCTCAGGCAAGTCTAGGAGGTCTAGCTCTAAACTATGCGGTGGAATCCATGACCGGTTTTTCTAATCCCGGGATATTTACCGTTATAACGGAAGTAATTGTAGTAACTGTAGCCCTATATGCCATAAAAGGTATTGCCCTTTACGAGAAAATTGCAATGGTACTTATCGTTTTGGTTATGGGTGCTGTAATTTTCAAAGCTTTTACCACCACAGGCATGGCAAATATTATCGCTCTTCCGGCAGAAAATGTCTCCGGATTGACAGCCATTGCCGCCTTTGATATCGTAGTTGCCACCGCATTGTCCTGGACACCTTTGGCAGCGGATTACAACAGGAACTGTAAAACCACCAAAGGTGCTTATCTGGGCACGGGGATCGGATATTCTCTGGGAACCATCCTTTCCATGGGAGCCGGTGCTTTAATGATCGGCATGATCATGGTGGGTGGACTGAACCTTAGCTATGAGCCTTCCCAAGTTTTTGGAGAAATCGGGTTCGGTATGGCAGGTTCCATGGTAATTTTCCTTTCCGTCATTGCCGCCAATGTTATGTGCGTTTACAGCTCCACCATGTCCTTCTTAAACATTTTCCCAAAACCCGGGTTTAAAAAGACGGCGTTAGTTATTGGAGTGATTTGCGTAATAGGAGCCCTGTTCAGCGGAATTTTAGATGTATTTTTGGACTTTGTTGGTCTTATCGGCGTTTTGTTTATGCCCATCTTTTCCATCATGATTGCGGATTTCTTTGTTGTGAGTAAGCAAAACTATGATATTGATGCCATTGTATATCCGGAAAAAAGCAATAAATACTTTTATTCCGGCGGAATCAATTGGATTGCCATGGGAGTTTATATCATTTCAGCAGCCTTGGCCTATTATTGGCTAATGATCGCACCAATCGCCATTGGTTCCACCATCCCTACATTTATTATCGCATTTGGACTTTACATAATCGCAAGTAAGTTGTTTGGAAAGAAGTAAAAAGAAAGAAGGTAAGAATATGTTTAAAGTAAAAAAATTTGTTGACCTAACATGGGATTTGACCAAGGATACACCTATTTACCCCGGAGATCCGGAGCCAAACATTGAAGTAGCCACTACCGTAGAAAACGAGGGATACAATCTTTCCGGGGTGTATGTAGGAACTCAGACGGGTACTCATGTAGATGCACCTTATCACTTCCGCAACGACGGGGATACCATTGAAAAGATGGAGCTTGACTTTTTCTTCGGGGAAGCTGTTGTAGTGAGGGTCACGGATAAGAAAGCTCAGGAGCAAATTACTATGGAGGATATGAAGCCTTATGAAGATTCAATCACAGAAGGCAAAATTGTATTGTTTAACACCAATTGGTATAAAAAATTAGGTACTGATGAGTTTTTTGAGCATCCCTATGTATCCGGAGAAGTGGCAGAATTCTTAGTGGAAAAAGGCGTTCGATTTATCTGCATCGATACCATCAATGCGGATCAAACCGGTGGTACGGAGTTCCCTGTTCATGATTTATTTGCAGATAAGAGATTAATGATCGGAGAAAACATGGCTTATTTTGACAAAATCGATTTTGAAAACCCTGTAATAGCTGCTTTCCCCATGAAGATTGTGGGCACTGACGGTTCCCCGGTAAGGGCGGTAGCCATGCAGATTGAAGGATAATTTCTATGATAGTCATTGATTTAAGTCAAAAGATTGTTAGCGGTATGCGTGTTTACCCGGGAGATCCGGAAGTCGAGATTACACGGTTTCTGGAGCATGAAAAGAATTATTGCCACGTGGATGGGCTACATATGGGAACCCATACCGGTACACATATTGATGCACCCTATCACTTTATTTCACAAGGAAAAAAGATCAATGATTTTCCACTGGAAAGCTTCGTAGGCAGGGGCGTTATTATTGATGTAACAAAAAAGGGAGAATGTGAGCCCATCACCGTGGAAGATATAATCGGATATGTGGAGAGTTTGAAGCAAAATGATTTTGCACTTTTTCAAAGTGGTTGGGACACATATTTTCAAGATGAAAAATATGTGAAGCATCCCTATCTTACAAAGGAATGTGCAGAGCTGATAGTTAACTGCGGAATTAAACTGGTAGGAGTGGACTTTCTCAATGTAGATTCCACTGTTACAGAGCAATTTGACGCCCATGATGTTCTATTGTCAAAAGAAATTTTTATAGTGGAAAATCTGACCAATTTACAAGCTGTAAAAGATATGCAAGGCACAAAAGACCAATTGAAAATCATTGAAAATTTCCAAGATGTTAACCTAGAACAAAGAGGTTGGTTTCACTTTGTACCTTTAAATATTATGGATGCAGATGGATCCCCTATCAGAGCCTATTATATTGAGCTATAAGCAAAAGTTGAGAATCAGAATCATAAACCTGTTGGGAGGAGTCTTCCAACAGGTTTAAGGGAGGCAGAATATGAACTCAGTTTATGATCCCATTAATTTGGTAGGGAGAAACTTTATCTTTAACATAACAACCGGTACCGTATTTTCATGTATTGTAGCAGGAATTGACCACATTATATTAGGAAATATTCCAAAAGTGAAAGAGTATTTTATTAGAAGACAGATAGAAAGGAAACTAAAATGCCAAAATATCAACCACCCAGTGCCTCAGCGGCACCAAGATTCAGTGGAATTAAAACTTTTATGAGATTACCTCATGTAAAAACCACTGAGGACATAGATTTTGCTGTGATCGGTTGCCCCTTTGATACAGGAGCAAGCTATAAGACGGGAGCCAGATTTGGGCCCTCTGCCATCAGAGAGGCATCCACCCTTATGAGAAATTATAGCATGAATTTAGATGTTAACATTTTTGATCATTTGTCAGGAGTGGATGCAGGAGATATCGATGTTACCCCCGGGTTTATTTTAGAAACTTATAAGCAGATCGAAGATGGACTGCAACCCTTTATAGATGCCGGTGTAGTGCCTGTGGTAATGGGAGGGGATCATTCCATCACCCTAGGAGAGCTGAGAGCAGTGGTAAAGAAACACGGACCTGTGGCATTGGTTCATTTTGATTCTCATCTGGATACATGGGATCAATACTGGGGCATGAAATACACCCACGGTACGCCCTTTAGGCGAGCTTGCGAGGAAGGATTGATCGATACGGCTCATTCTATTCAGATCGGAATCCGAGGTTCTCAATATGGTCCCGAGGACGTGCAGGGTTCTGTGGACTTAGGGTTTGAGGTGCTTACCGCCAATGAGCTTCATAAAATCGGAATAGAGGAAGGCGTTAGGAGGATTCAGCAGAGAGTGGGGGATGCCAAAACTTTCTTGACCATTGATATTGACTTTGTGGATCCTTCTATGGCTCCCGGAACCGGAACTATTGAGGTGGGAGGCTTCAACGGATATGAAACCATGACCTTGATTCAGGGATTAAAGGATGTCAATATGGTGGCTATAGACATGGTAGAGGTGCTTCCGGCCATCGACCAAGCGGGAAAAACTGCCTATATGGCTGCCAACATCATGCATGAAGTCATCTCTATACTTGCATTGCAGAGAAAGTTGGGGAAACGCTAGGTAATATCATATAAATGACAAAATACAAAGGGCAAAGGCTATGGATACGGGTTTTGCCCTTTATTTACAGGTAATATGGATAAAGTTCCATGATTTTTAGCAAAAATTTACGGAATTACCTTATCTAAAATATAAATGATTATTCAGTGGGTTTTTATTATTATTAATACTGAAATTAGAGTCAATATAAAAACTTTAGAAATGCATGGTTTTGATTACTTCTTCCATTGTTCTCCTCAAATCCTCTTTACAGTAGGTCAAGATTTCGGCAAAGTCCTGTCTGTGCCCTCCTGTTTCATAAACTGCGATAATGCCCATTTCGTGAAGATTCTTTAGATTCTTTTCCATTTTTCCTACCACAGCGATTACAGGAATGTTTTTTTCTTTGGCCTTTAGAGCCACTCCGGCTATCACCTTGCCGAAAAGGCTTTGATGATCTAGCTTCCCTTCCCCCGTAAAGACCATATCACAACCGGATAAAAGTGATTCAAACCCTACTATATCAAGAACGATATCTATTCCTTGCTTAAGCTTTCCGGAAAGAAAAGCATAAACTCCTGCCCCCATGGCTCCTGCTGCTCCCGCTCCCTTGATTTCCTGAACGTCAAGCCCTGTAGTCTTTTTTATTATCTTAGCGAAATCTTTAAGTTCCTTATCCAGAATTTCTACATCACTCTCAGTAGCTCCTTTTTGAGGTGCAAAAACAAATGCTGCTCCACTTGGACCATGCATAGGGTTGTCAATGTCACACATAGCAGTTATTTCTACACCTTCAATAAATCTCCGTGTTTCTGTCAAATCTATTTCAGACACTTTAGAAAGAGTTCCTCCTGAAGGGATAAACTCCTTTCCCTGATTATCTTTGAACTTAGCTCCTAGAGCAGCAGCCATTCCGGCGCCCCCATCGTTGGTACAGCTACCGCCAAGTCCTAGAATTATTTTGTTGCACCCTCGCTTTATTGCACTCTGTATCAGTTCACCTACTCCATATGTAGTAGTAGTTAGGGGGTTTAGCCTACCATATGCTAGAGGCAGCCCTGAGGCTGCCGCCATTTCTATAACTGCTGTTTTTCCAAACACCCCATAAAAAGCTGTCACAGGTTCCATAAATGGACCATTTACTGTACACACTACCTTTTTCCCACCGAGAGCTTTGAGAAAACAATCTACGGTTCCTTCCCCTCCATCTGCTACAGGAATATCTACAACTTGGCACTGGGGGAAATATTTAAGTATACATTCCTTCATTATCCCTGAAACTTCCATAGAACTCATGGTTCCTTTAAAAGAATCGGGAACCAAAATGCACTTTCTCATATAATCCTCGCATTCTTATATTTTAGCTACTTTAAATTGTGATAAATCCAAATATTAAGTACAAAATTGCACTAATTATCACAGGAACTATTGCAATTGGGATTGCTGTTTTTGCATAATCTGTATTTTGAATTTGACAAGTGGCAGAAATTAAAGTTACTGCGTCTGCATAAAAGCAAGTATGGCTGGCAAAGACAGTACCTGAAATCATTGCAGCTCCAATAAGGTAGATGTTGCAATCCAGTGCTAATGCCAAAGGTATTATGATAGGTGCAACAATGGCTATGATCCCCCAAAAGCTTCCACAGGCAAATGCTAGGAATGCAACTAAAAGGAAGGTAATCACCGGAAGTAGTGACGGTGAAAGCAAGGGTTCTACCTTATCAATAATATATGGTGTAAGTCCTAAACCTTCATTTGCTTTTCCTAATATAAATGAGGTAAGCACTAACCCTGTTACAAAGGCCATGCTAGTAAAGCCTTTAAAGGTAGTATCACAAAACTCAGCAGCAGTCATTAATTTTTGGGGTAGATATAATACAGCACAAGCAATAATAGTGATGATTCCACCCATTAGAATGTCTCCATCAGTTAAGAGTGTACCTGCTACAAATATTATCATGGGTAGAACAAAATTCATAGCTTTTCCTTTTCCATCTTCGGCATTTTCTCCGGTATCTTGCATATCATTTTTGGAAAGCTTCACATGATAGCTTTTCGGGAATACATCTCCTGCTTGGGCTCTTAACTCCGCTTGTTTCATGGGTCCAAACACCGGAAACACCTTAAAAGCTATTAGTGGAGCCATAATTACAGCTAACCAGGCATAGAACATATATGGTATGGATTGTATATACGCTCCAAGGCTTGTCCCGTCGCTGCCTGTTACTCCCAAGGATTCATATTGACCGGACATGAAAACAGCCCAAGATGAAATGGGTATCAACACACATACAGCAGCGCCTGTGCTATTGATTATGTATGCAAGTAGTTCTCTAGAAACCTTAAAGCTATCGGTAACTTTTCTCATTGCCACAGAAACTCCTAAATTGTTTAAATAATCGTCAATAAATATTAAAATTCCCAGAACCCAGGTTGATAGCAGAGCCATTCCCCGATTTTTAGCAAACTTTGTTCCTAAATTTGAAATTCCCAGAGCCCCTCCGGACTTTTCCAAAAGCATAATAACAGCTCCAAAAACTCCAAATACCCAAATGTACCAAGCTGATTCTCCAAAAACTTCTAGTGCCGAATTCATCCATGCGCTTAAAAATGAAGCTCCCTCTAGAATTACAAAGCCAATCATCGATCCCAAAATAAGGCATTCTAGAGTCCGTTTTGTAATAAGAGCTGATATAATTACGACGGCTACGGGAAGTAGGCTTATAAGCCCATAGTTGCTTTCATTCATTTTTGACCTCCTTATATAATCGTATTTTCATCATAAGGCATTCCGCAACCTTTTGATGACTCAGTAAAATAGGATAGCAACATTCTGTCAATGTCTCGAGTTTTGAGACGTTTCTTTATCTTATCTATATGATTTCTAACAAGTTTAAGACTTATAATTGCTGCTCTTTGGCTGAATTCCTTTAGAACACTTATGTCCCCATTGTACTCTTTTTCTATGTGTTCTGCCTCTTGTATAAATTCTGTCTCCAGCTTAGCAAAGCTTATTTTAACATCTTTTGAAAAGTCCTCGTAGTTTAGAGCAATATATCTTTCTAACTCAGTAAACACCCACCATTGATCTTCTGGCCTGTAAAGGGCATGAGCTTTTTGAAAGTCCTCGGGGAGCCAATTTATATTGTAAACTGGTCTAAAAATTGAACAACAAGGGGGAGCCATAGACGCCCAATAGGTAAAGATCAATTCTTTGGGAACGTCTTTTCTCAATACAGTTACTGTACTTGCAGCAGTACTGCACCCACTGACTCCTCCCGGGTGACTACAGATACAAGGAATTTTGGCAGCAGCTGGACTATATGGAATATTAGACAAGAAAACATTATCGTAATGATCTCTTAAATTGCCCATCATCATTTCTATACTTAAGCTACCTCTTTCCTCCATAAGTTGTCTAAGTCTTGCATACCGCACAAATCCTTCTGATTCAGCAAATACGCAATCATCCTTAGTCCAAGCCTTGGCCGGATTAAAAGCATTCCCCGGAAAGTGCCAACCTTTCTTTACAGCTTCTTCAACAGCGTTTTTGCTTACTAAATCGTAATCCTCTTGAATGGAATAACAATTTGAAAGATATCCAATATTGGCAATCTTCTTTGCAACCCAGTTTCTCTGATGGGATTCAAATAAATAGGCTTCTTTCGGATCTGCTATAATATAGTTGGCATTAAATGCTGAAATCCTCACGGAAGGATCCCCTCCTGTTCCCACCTTTTGAAGAAGATCTGAAATTATTGAGATGGCTTCGGCTGCGTCCTTAGAACGTTCAAGGGCAAGCCTTAAAATATCCATTCCTATAAGTCCCCATTGCCGTTCAGGGAGCTCTCTTCCGGAAACTTGCTCATTTCCTATTATGAGTCCATTCTCGTTAATACCATGTTCAAAGCCGAAAAATACATGTGGCTTTGAACCTATGCAACTGTAAGTATGTCGTACTTGTGGAATACGAATAAAGCTACATTGAACCTCTGCCCCTTCAGGGTAGTCCATTGCCGGGTAAAAGCACAGAGGCTGTGCTTCGTTAAGAGGTCTGTCACTATTTTTTGCAAAGATGGTATCACCGTTTTTTGTGGCGCCATCCTTTGCAAGCATTGTGGTGCAAGATCTGCTGTGCAAAACATTGTTGTTCATAAATATCTCTCCCTCCTTCTCTATACTTTGCTATTAAGCAAAGGTAAATTTGTTATATTTATTATACAAACACTTTACGCCATTGAATATGGCATATATAATACATTTAATAATTTTTTTTTGTTATATATAATAATTTTAGTACTTTCTTAAAGTAGTTTTGATAATGTGAGGTGTAGCATGTACCTAAATGCAAAAATTGCCAAAGAAATAATCAGTGAAATTAGCCCTTTTATTAATTTTGACTTGAATCTTATGAACAGCTCAGGTCTTATCATTGCTAGTACTGATGAACGAAGGGTAAATACTCTTCATAAGGGCGCAGAGATTTTAATAAATGAAAATATGGAAAGCCTTATTATTGACTCTGACGATTTATATGATGGGTGTAAAAATGGAGTAAACCTGCCAATACGCTTTATTGGGCAGCTGATAGGTGTTATTGGAATTACCGGTAGCCCTTCGGAAACGATTAAATATGCTTACATTCTTCAAAAAATGACAGAAATGCTCCTTTATGAGATTTTTGAATCCTCCAATAGAGCCAGTAAGGAAAGTTCAAATCTTATGCTTATTAATGATTTAATTCATGGAAACATTAAGGATTCTCTTTTCAATATAGAAGAACGACTTATTCAATCAGGTCTCAATATACAAGGTCCATTTTCTGCTGCCCTTATTTATACAATTCCTCAGGAAACAGCTGCTAAACCTATGGTTGTAACCCCTCTGGCAGTTGCAAAAGAAGGTCTTTTGAAAAAACATATTCTAAATTTTTGGCAAAAGCATCATGTCTTATGTGCTCATAATGGAGAATTTTACATTGCCATAAGTAGTCTTCCCCTAGAGAAGTTGAAAGGCGTTTTATCTATGTTGATGGATTCTATTGCGTCTAGCTATGGTTTGAAAACATTAATTACTGTTAGCAATGAATATAGCCAATATCTTGATATCCCCAAAACTTATAACGAGGCCTTAGTAGTACGGCATCACCTTAAAAATCATGAATCCGGTATCTTTTTTTTCAATAGTGTAGTTCTTGATCTGGTGATCAGCCAAATTCCACAAATACATAAAAAGAATCTTTTTACCCAAGTTTTTAAAGATTGCACTGAATCTGAAACTTTAGAATTTAGACAATTTATAATAGATTATTTCAATGTTAATGGATCTTTGTGCAAGTTAGCTCAAGCTCATTTTATTCATAAAAACACTGTTCAATATAAAATAAATAAAATAGCAATAAAAACGGGTTTTGACCTTAGAATATATGATCATCTTTTTATTCTATACTTAGCAGCCATGTATTATTATGAATTTAATTGAAAAACGTTGAATTTATCAAAATTCAGTGGTAAAATTATAAAATATATTAGAAATAGATAAAATTAACAGAAGGTAACTTTAATGTCAGATAAAATAAATGAAATCGATGCTATTTTAGATGCAATTCATGATGATGTACTTATTGCCGACGGTAATGGTGTGGTTTTGCGAGTCAGCCAATCCTTCGAAAAGTTTTATGGCATAAAAAAAGAAATGGCTATCGGCAATACCGTTTATCAGTTGGAAAAGGATGGAATCTTCAAACCATCCATTATTGCCATTGTTTTAGAAACAGGCAAAAAAATTACTATGCGTCAGAGAAATAAAAACGATCGCCACATTCTCGTTACAGCTACCCCTGTTAAGAATGAAAGTGGTGAAATCCTTAAAGTGGTCAGCTTTTCCCGAGATATTACGGAACTTTTACAGTTAAAAGAAGAGTTGGAGGAATTGCGAAACAATCAAACCAACGTAGGGGATATCATAGCCAAATCTCCGGCATCCACAGAGATATTAATGACCATTAATAGAATTGCCAAATTTGATGCCAATGTGCTTTTAACGGGAGAATCCGGCGTGGGAAAAACCATGTATGCCAAGCTGATTCACAACAAAAGCAGCAGAGCAAAGGGACCCTTTATTGAAATCAATTGCGGTGCTATACCGGAAACCTTGTTGGAATCAGAGCTTTTTGGGTACGAAGAAGGTTCCTTTACAGGGGCAAAGAAAGAAGGAAAAACGGGTTTAATTGAACTGTCAGAAGGGGGCACCTTGTTTCTTGATGAAATTTCAGATCTACCACTAAATTTACAAGTAAAAATTTTAAAAACCATTCAGGATAAAGTGATCACAAAGGTTGGAGGAACCAAGGAAATAAAGGTAGACTTCCGATTGATTGCGGCCTCTAATCGCCCCTTTGAACCCTTGCTGGAAAATAATATATTCCGAAAGGATTTATATTATCGACTAAACGTAATTTCCATAGAAATTCCACCATTGCGGGAGAGGGTGGAGGACATCGTCCCCCTTACCATGTTCTTTCTGGATCGACTCAATGAGCGGTACGGGTTAACTCGAACCATACATAGCAACGTATACAGGAGCTTTGAGCAATACTATTGGCCGGGAAATATACGAGAATTGGAAAATCTATTGGAGCGAATCATTTTAATCGTTGAAGAAAGCTGCATCACAGAAAGCAATTTGCCACCTCATATTTTGAAAAATAAAAGTTATTTGGCAGCAGAGGCAAGCAACTTAGGTTTGACTGAGACTTTGGAAAGTCTGGAAAAATCCTTGGTAATGGCTGCCTATGAAAAACATAAGACTACTGTAGCAGTGGCAAAGGCCTTGAAGATTAGTCAACCTACAGCTGTGAGAAAAATACAGAAGTATGTTAAATAAGCTTGGAGATAACTCTAAACAGCTTATAGATCCATTAATCAGCCCTTTTTTTCCTTAATTATTTGTATTCCCTTAATCAAATCCTATTTAAAAATAAAAATCTTTTTCATAGTATCAATCATCTAAGTAAGTTATTCTTAGATGAGAGAAGTTCTTTTAAAATAATATAAGTACTATGGAAATTTTTTATTTTTTGTCACAAATTCCATGTGGAAATTGTTATAAGGCTACAGTGCACTGATAAAGATGAAAAGGAGGAGTTCTGTGAACGAGACAGAGATAGGGCAGAAGTTTATTACTGGAGGAGAAAGTGAACTAACAGAAATAATCCATTTGTATGGAGAAAAACTGCTCCGCTATGCAACTGCCATCGTATGTAACTATCAAGATGCAGAAGATGTGGTTCAAGAAGTTTTTCTTGCAGCTTATCAAACCAGGAAAAATTTTGACGGTAAAAATTTATCCGCATGGCTTTACAAAATTACATATAATCGCAGCATAAATCAATTAAAAAAGCGTAAGTTCCTGTTATTCAGTGAAATCAAGGAGCAGGTAAGTCCAAAGGAAATGGATAATGGTCCCAGTGAAGAAATGCTTCGAGCACTGCGTAGACTGAAACCGAAGGAGCGTGCTGTGATATATGGGAGAATTATGGATGAGATCAGTTATGAAGAACTCTCACAACGAATGGGATGCTCCCCCACTGCATTACGCAAGCAATATGAAAGAGCTAGAAAGAAATTGGCCGGATATTTAACTGCCGAATTTAATCAAAAGGAGTATGGATATGAGCAAATTTAGTAAAGACGAAATGGAGATACAGGATGCACTTTCGCAAATCACTGTTGATAGCACTAGACTTGAGGCACAAGTCTTAACAAAGCTTAAAGAGAAACCAAAGAATTTCATGCCCAATGGGATGCGTCGTTCAATGATTCTTGTAACGGCTATGTCTATAATGATTGTCCTTACTGTCAATGCGGCGGCTTTCGGAAAATTTGATTGGTTTATTGAAAAAATTAATCCTGACTTTAAAGAAATTATTGAGTCAGTGGGGGTTGTTAGTGAGGATCAGGGCATCCGTATGGAGGTTATTGGTGCACAAAAATATGATAACAAGGCAATTGTGTATTTATCACTCCAGGATGTGAGCGGGCAAAAACGTCTAACGGAGCAGACGGAATTTTTACATGGATTCAGTGTTAAAATGAATTCAAATTCTGAAGTGCAAGGGCAAGGGGATTCTTTTGTTGAAGGTATGAGTTGGAGAGAAAAAATGCTTCATTTTGATGAAGAAAATAATACTGCTTATTACGAATTAAATATTACAGCTGATGCCAACTCTCCACTTTCTGATCCCTTGACGCTCGGTAGTATCCTCATATTCTTTGATAAAAAATCTTATGAGAATGAACCTATTCCTATTTCACTGGTAGATGCAGAAGAAGCAAATACGGTTTTTATTAAAGAAAATCAAATTTGGGGTGGTACTTCGGAAGCCATTAATACTTTAGATAATCAAACAGAGGTACTTATACCAGGGAACTATGCCTCCATGCCTCATGGAGAAACGGATCAATGGATTTCTAACGTTGGATTTATAGATGGAAAGTTGCATGTTCAAATGGGTAAGCTATTTAATAAAGCGTTTGGAAGTACAGATGTGTCACTTTGCCTCAAAAATTCCAAAGGAGAATTGTTAAATTGGGACTATGAATTAATCTTATTTGGTAATACTGAAAACGAATTTTTAAATATTCAAAAAGATGTTTATGCCGATGCAATAAATAAATACAATGAATATGTCTTTACAGTAAATCCCGAAGAGATAAAAGATTTTATACTTTGCTTTACCGGTTCTGTTTATACCGGTGTAGAGGGTAAGTGGTCAGTTTCTGCTAATCTAAGTGATTCAAGTGAACAAATTCGCATTTTGAGTAATGATATTCCTGTGGAGGGCCACGTTTTTGCCAATATGACCATAAGTCCTTTGGGTCTTGAAGTTATAGGTAATTATCAGGGTGATGAATGTATGGCAAGCGAAATGACCTTAGCTTTTGAGACTACCCAAGGAATGATTCCATTGAATGGTGGGGGTGGTAGCATAAATTCTCAAAATCACAGCTTTAACCTTAGCTGGGATACCAATACCTCTGTTGATGTTACAAAGATTACCGCCGTCATCATAAATGGTACTCGCATAGAGGTAAAATAAAGTTAAAAAGCTAAATTAGTTTTACAATTTTCTAATAAAAAACTATTCGTTTTCATTCTATTATGCGGTATACTGTGATAATGAAGGTGTTGAAGCCGACGTTACACCATGGGGAGTAAACTATGATCGACAACATAATAAATATGAACAACGAGATAAACGACGATTCATTGGTGGATGTGATCTTCGATTCCACCAGTGAGATGTTGGTATTTGTGGATAAGGATGGGTATATCAAAAAGCTCAGTAAAGCCTATGCTGAATTTCTGGGTATAGATCGAGACGAGTCAGTGGGTAAGCCCGTAAATCAAGTTATTGAAAACACCAGGATGCATTTAGTACTAGAGTCCGGCAAGGATGATACGGAATCCATGCAAAAACTAAAGGGAAAGAACATGATTGCCAGCAGATGGATCGTCCATAAGGATGGGGAGGT